>JAFLSZ010000099.1 GCA_022510665.1 Lachnospiraceae bacterium | reverse complement strand
TTTAAGGCATTGGCGCTTGGGGCAGATGCCGTCTGCGTAGGTCGTGCTATTATGCCGCCTTTAAAGGAGCGCGGCGCTGAGGGCGTGAGGGAGAAGCTGGACTCCATAAATCGGGAGCTGAAGGCAGTCATGGAGCGAACGGCTTTCGGTAACCTGAATGAAATTGACAGCTCTGTTATTTACAGGCGCAATTTTTAAAGGGAGGTAAAGCATTATGAGAATTGGAGGCGGAATAGAGAAAGCCTATCAGAATCCGGAGGAGTGGGTTCGCCATGCAAAGGATTTGAGATACAGTGCGGTGCTGTCTCCCGTGGACAGCAGCAGTGATGAAGTAGCCAGGCAGGCTTATTTGAAGGCGGCAAAGGAGGCCGACCTTTTGATCGGCGAGGTGGGCGTCTGGAGAAACTGCCTTGCAAAAGATGACAACGTGCGCAAAAATGCTATGGACTATGCCAAGGCGCAGCTTGCCTTGGCGGAGGAATTGGGAGCGAACTGTTGTGTCAACATTATCGGCAGCCGCAGCGACAATGCATGGGATGGCTTTTCCGCGGAAAATTACGCAAAGGACTTCTACGCTCTGGCGGTGGACAGCGTGCGGGAAATCCTTGACGCTGTGAACCCCAAGCGCACTTTTTACTCCATTGAGTCCATGCCCTGGATGGTGCCGGATTCCCCGGAGCAGTACGTAAAGCTCATCAAAGACGTGGATAGGGCCGGGTTTGCGGTGCACTTGGATTTTGTAAACATGATAAATTGTCCCCGGCGATACTGTTGCAGCACTGCTTTCATACAGCATTGCTTTGACCTGCTGGGTCCCTATATTAAGAGTATTCACGGGAAAGACGTGCTGATGGAGCAGGTTTACACCACTCTGATTCACGAGACCATGCCCGGCCGGGGAACTCTGGATTATCCGAAGATTCTCCGCATGGTGGAAAAACTTGGGCCGGACACTCCTCTGTTCGTGGAGCATCTGCCGGATTATGAGACTTATCGCCGGGCGGCCGCTTACGTCCGGGGGAAGGCGGAGGAAGCCGGCATTTATGTGAAAGGGTAGAAGCCCCCATTTTTTGAGAATCAATGTACGATGATTTACCCTGCCGTTTCCTTTTCTTCTTGAGACAGTTTCCGCATTTTGTATACTTTTTATATTCCGTAGACTGCATGCAATCTGCAGAACTTTTTAAAGTGACTGAAAAACTGCGGAAACTGAAGCTTGGCTTTTCTTGACTTCCAAGGAGAGATATCCTATAATAAAAAAGGAGGATTCTTCTAAAATTCAGGAGGGTTATGCAAATGAACCGGACAGTTTATCAGGCCTTATGAGGACGGAGTTCCGAAGGGTGCGTTTGTTGTGGATAAAATTGTGCTGAGGCAATTATTAACCGAAAGGGCGACGGACATTGTCCGATGGAAATGACGGTACAGAACATAGAGGATGAGAAAACGGCACTTGCAGTCATAAAGAAAAAAATGGAAGAGTTAAAGAATACGGAAAAAGAAAGGCAGGAAGTTCTATGAAAAAGGAAGGACGAAAGAAAATCAGCTTTGTGTTGTTTGTTATGTCAATATTTTTTGCCGGAGTGGTACTGGCGGAGTTTCATTCTTCTGTCTGGATGGTAATTATCGCCGGGGTTGAGTTAGTGGCAGCCTCCTGTTTTTTCATCTGGGATCGGGAGTCGAGAGAGCAGTCTCCTTCCGGGAAAACAGCCGATATTCTGTTTGCCGACCGTATGGCGGAATGGATGCGGGGGAATGAAAAGGCAGAAAAAGGGGTTTATATTGCGGTAAAGAAACAACAGGAAGCAATGACAGAGGGGATGTCCGCTCTGGAGGAAAAGCTGTCCGAGGTAATTAAGGCGCAGGAAAACTCGATAAAAACACTGATTCTTTACAACAGGGAAAATGCAAAGCAGCTTGCGCTCAATGAGAGAGAAGAACTGGGCCGCCTGCGCTTGGAACTGCAGAATGCACGGACAGGCTTTGAGGCTCTGGCGGAGCAGATGCAAAATCAGGAATCTGCCGGAAATGCCGTGGGCTCTGTGGCTGACGGTGTAGTGGAAGGGATAGGAGAAATTAAGGAGTTGTTGGGTGCGCTGAAAGAGAGCAGCCAAAGACTGACGGAACTTATAGAAAATATGGAGAAATTCCCGGCGGCCGTTTCCGCTCCGAAAGCAGAGCCAAAGGCAGAAGTAATGCCGGAGTCGGTGTTTGACTTAGGAGCGGAGCCGGAGGCAGAGGTAATGCCGGAATCGGTGTTTGACTTAGGAGCGGAACCGGAGGCAGAAGCAGTGCCGGAATCGGTGTTTGACTTAGGAGCGGAACCGGAAGCAGCGTCAATGCCGGAGCCGGAGTTTGAATTGCCGACGGAGCCGGAGGCAGAACCGATACCGGAGCCTGAGCCGGAACCGAAGCAGGAAGATGCACTGGCGGCGTCAGGCGTGGATTTGTCCGACCCAAATAAGGCATTGTCGGCAGACGATATCGCGGCATTGTTTGCGGCGTTGGGCAATTAATGATGTTCGTTTTTGCGTCTTGAGAGATATGCGGCGCGTTTTCTGCGGTAAGGAAGTTCTACGAAAATTAAATAGATGCCGATAAAAAAGCAAATACAGCCGAAGGTAATTCCGATTATGAGAGGTCTGCGGTCTCTTGGGGAAGTCTCTTCGGTTTTGCTTTGCTCCGTTCCGTCAGGAACTTTGGCTGCAGGTGTGAAGGAAGAAGAATCCAAAGAAAAGGCTTCTCCGCGGTTGCTGTAAACAATGTTTGCGGAACCGACCATACGGGTGTCATAAGTGTACAGAATTTTACCGATAATATTTTTCCCTTTGGCAAAGGAAGCTAACTGTGTCAAAGAGACACTTTTTTGAGTATCGGAAAGTGCCGCGGTGGAAGGAAGCACAACATAGCCGGATTCGGTACTGATAATATCATTACCGAGAAGACGCACGGAATCTTCCCTGTTAAACAGCGGCGGGAAAGCAGTATCCAAAGAAAGCTGCTCGCTGCCGGTGTTGTAGGTTGTAAAATTGTTAAAGCCGTAGTCTAAGAGCGCCACGGTATCATCATAAAGCGTCGTGTCGTCCGGCGCTTTCATAATAACGGCAATTAACGTCATATTGCCGCGCTTTGCACAGGTAACGAGGTTCGCACCCGCAAGGTCGGTATGGCCGGTTTTTCCCGCAATAACCCCTTCATAGGCGCGTGTGCCCCGAATCATTAAGTGTGTGTTTAAAACCCAGCGGGATTCCGCGCAGAGATTTGTCGGAGGAATCTCATGGTTTTTAGAACCGGAAATTTTAAGGAAAATAGGTATTTTTACCAAAACACGCATAATTTTCGCAAGGTCCAAAGGGCAGGTATAGTGTTCGTCCTCATCCAGACCGTGAGGATTCATAAAGTGCGTGTTTACACAATCCAGTTCTTTTGCGCGTTTATTCATCATTTCCGCGAAATCCGGCATTGTACCGCCGATATGTTCCGCAATGGCATAGGCCAGGTCATTTGCGGAAGGAAGCATCAGGGCATAAAGGGACTCCTCCATGGAAAGAGTTTCTCCCACATCTACCCAGATACGGCTGGAATCCGTATCGATATCGTAAACGGCGTTACGGGAAACCGTGACGATTTCTCCGAGAGCCGAATGTTCCAGGGCAAGCAGTGCCGTCATAAGCTTGGTGGTACTTGCCGGATAGAAAGCCTCGGCAGCATTTTTTTCAAACAATACGGCACCGGTTTCCGCCTCCATCAGTACGGCACCTTCGGAAGAAAGCTGCGGACCGGCAGGCCAATGGTACGCACCCGTATTTTCCGCGGCGGCCGATGCCGGAGAAAGCGAACCGGCAAACATCGAAAAGCAGAGCAGCACAGAAAAGACGGTCACGCGGGTATGTTTTTTCGTTCTTTTATGATAAAAAAGCATAAAAATCCCTCCAAAAATAGCGCAGTATATTGCAAAAGAGAAAAAACAAAAATCAATAGGTTAATATTTCATAACCGTCTTCTGTAACAAGTACCGTAATTTCCCATTGAGCCGAGAGGGAGCCGTCTTCGGTGTAGACGGTCCAGTCGTCTTCCTCGTCTATAAAAATAGCGTCCGCGCCCATATTTACCATCGGTTCAATAGTGAAGACCATACCCGGTACTAAAAGCATTTCGGTCCCCCGTTTGGAGACATAGCTTACAAAAGGCTCCTCATGGAACTCGAGCCCTACGCCGTGTCCGCCGATTTCTTTTACGACGGTATAACCGTTTTGCAGTATGTATTCGTGGATAGCAGCGCCCATATCGCCTAACCGCTTCCACGGAGCGACCTCTTTTAAGCCGACTTCAAGACTTTTTTTGGTTACTTCGACTAATCGGCGTGCCTCCTCGTTCACGTCCCCGATAAGAAACATACGGGAAGAGTCCGAATAATAGCCGTTGTAAATTGTGGAGATATCCACGTTAACAATGTCGCCGTTTTCCAGATAGGTCGCATCGTCGGGAATTCCGTGGCATACAACGGAGTTGACGGAAACACAGCAGCTGCAGGGGAAACCCCTGTAATTCAGAGGCGCCGGGACGCCGCCTAACTCCGTTGTTTTTTGGTAAACCATTTCATCAATTTCAGCCGTTGTCATTCCCATACGGATATGTTCCGCGACATAATCCAGAACGGCAATGTTAATTTTACTGCTGGCACGGATACCCTCGATTTGTTCCTCGTTTTTAATTAAATCTCTGGTAGGAACCGGATAAGGTTCTGCCGCAAACTTTTTAAGTTTGTCGTCAAAAGCGGAATGACAGTATTTGTACTTTTTGCCGCTGCCGCACCAACAGGGGGCATTTCGTTCTGTTTTCTCCATAAGAGACTTCCTTTTGTTATTTCTGTTATTTCGACTGACCGTAGTAAGCGGACGCGCCGTGTTTTCTGAGATAATGCTTATCCAGTAACTCCTGCTGCATCGGCGGCAGAGTATTGTTTGACAGGGCAAGATTGTGCCAAGCCATAAACGCAATTTCCTCTAATACAACCGCGTTATGAACCGCGTTATGCGGGTCGGTTCCCCAGGTAAACGGTCCGTGGCTGTAAACTAAAACGCCCGGTACGTCGTCCGGTTCGATATTAAGTTCACGGAAGCGTTCAATAATTACCGTACCGGTTTCTTTTTCGTAAGCGCCTTTGATTTCCTCCGGCGTCATTTTTCTGGAACACGGGATTTCACCGTAAAAATAGTCCGCATGGGTTGTACCGAACGGAGGTATTCCGCGTCCGGACTGTGCAAAAGTAGTCGCCCAGCGCGAGTGGGTGTGGACAACTCCGCCGATATTCGGGAACGCCTTGTAGAGTTCAATGTGCGTCGGCGTGTCGGAAGAAGGATTTAACTTTCCTTCCACGCGGCTGCCGTTTAAATCAACGACAACCATATCGTCCGGGGTCATTTTATCGTACTCTACGCCGGACGGTTTAATTACAATAACTCCTTTTTCACGGTCAATACCCGAAACATTGCCCCAGGTAAAGGTAATCAGCCCGTATTTCGGAAGAAGCATATTTGCTTCATAAACTTCTTTCTTTAATTGCTCTAACATCGTTTTTCTCCTTTTACAATTTTTACCCCGCAGTAAATCCCAAAAAATGACCAAAGCTTTGAAATTACTGCGGGGGTATATTTTTACTTAGACTGCTGTTTCTTAATTTCTTTCAGGCGTTTCATAACGTCGTTTTCGCCTCTGCCGAAGTAGTCATGCAGCGCGGAATACTCTGCGTAAAGCTTGTCATATACGGCCGCGTTTTCCGGAATAGGCGTATAGGTAGTATCACGAAGCTTACCCATTACTTTTGCCGCGTCAAAAACGGTATCGTAACCGCCCGCTTCTTTTCCTGCGGCAACCGCACCGAAAATTGCACTGCCCAGAGCCGGACCCTGTGTGGTACCGCCGATGCGAATCGGAAGTTTTAAAATATCGGCATAAATCTGCATTGCCATCGGGTTCTTCTGTGAAATACCGCCCGAAGCGTAAAACTCATTGACCGGAACGCCGTTTGCAACAAAGGTTTCAATAATTTTTCTTGTACCGTAAGCGGTTGCCTCGATTAAAGCGCGGTAGATTTCTTCCGGTTTTGTTTGAAGCGTCATGCCGAGCATCATACCGGTTAAATCTACGTCAACCAAAACGGAACGGTTGCCGTTCCACCAGTCGAGAGCGAGAAGGCCGCTTTCGCCGACTTTGTACTGTTCTGCCTTTTTCGTGAGATACTGATGGATGTTTAAGCCTTCTGCCTCAGCCGCTTTATAGTACTCCGGCGGACAGCAGTTTTCCACAAACCACGCGAAATGGTCGCCTACGCAGGACTGCCCGGCTTCATAGCCGAAAAATCCCGGATATACGCCGTCTTCCACGACACCGCACATGCCCGGAACGGTATGTTCTTCCGTACCAAGCAGGATATGGCAGGTGGAGGTTCCCATAATTGCGAGGATTTTGCCCGGCTCCGTAATCTTTACCGCCGGAACCGTAACGTGCGCGTCAACATTTGCAACGGCTACCGCGGTTCCGACTTTAAGACCGGTCAGGGCGGCTGCTTTTTCGCAAATCTCTCCTGCCTTTGCGCCCAGAGAAGAAATAGGGCAGTTTAACTTATCTTCTACAACATTCTCTAAACGAGGGTCAAGCGCCTTGAAGAACTCCTTGGACGGATAACCTTTCTGTTTATGCCACATTGCCTTATAGCCTGCGGTACAGGAGTTTCTTGTCTGTACGCCGGTGAGCTGCCAGATAACCCAGTCAGCCGCTTCGATAAAGAAGTCGGCCTCGTCATAAACCTCCGGCGCTTCTTCTAAGGTCTGCCAGATTTTCGGGAACATCCACTCGGAAGAAATCTTGCCGCCGTAACGTGCAAGCCAGTCTTCACCGCGCTCCGCGGCAATTTCATTTAAGCGGTTTGCCTTATCCTGCGCCGCGTGATGCTTCCAAAGCTTTATGTATGCATGCGGATTCTCTTTGTATTGTTCTAAAAAGCAGAGCGGAGTGCCGTCTGCTTTTACCGGAAGCAGCGTGCAGGCGGTAAAGTCAATGCCGACGCCGATAACGTCTTCGGCGGAAACGCCGGACTTTTTCAGAACCTCCGGAATGGTAAAAGCGAAAACGTCCAGATAATCCTGCGGATGCTCTAACGCCCAGTCCGGAGCGAGCTTCTTCCCGCAGGGAAGCGCCTCGTCCATGACGGCATGAGGATATTCTAACGTTGCGTCAGCAAGTTCTTCGCCGGTCTGCGCGTTCACGAGCAGAGCCCGGCCTGACAGTGTGCCGAAATCGACACCAATCGTATACTTTGCCATAAAAGCCTCCTAAAAAGTTATTTATTTTTCCCTGTCAGATTACAGACAGAGGAACGACAGCAAAAGTAATTGAAAGCCAAAAAGTTGTATGGTAATTATAGCATGAGACATATAAAAAAGCAAGTTGTACTTTTGACAAAAACGTGATAGAATAAAGAAAAAATAAACAAAAGGACAAGTGGTGAAATAGCGATGCGGCTTAGAAATATAAAGGGCGCAAGAGAAGAAATCGCGGTCAGCGAGTATGTAACGCAGAACCCGAAGGAATGGAAAGGAAAATGGAAAGAATATTTCGGTACGAAAGCTCCTCTTTATGTGGAAATCGGTATGGGAAAAGGGAAGTTTATTACGACGCTTGCCAAAACTTATCCGGAGATTCATTATATCGGCGTAGAGAAGTATGCGAGTGTTTTGATTCGTGCCATTGAAAAAAAGAAAGAGCAGGAAGGTATGGAGAACCTGACCTTTTTGGCGGTAGATGCCGCGGAACTTCCGGAAGTGTTTGCGGCAGGAGAGGTTGACCGGATTTACTTAAACTTTTCCGACCCGTGGCCGAAAGACAGACATGCGAAGCGCAGGCTGACTTCAAAGGAGTTTTTGGCACGGTATGAGCAGTTTTTAAAGCCGGAAGGAGAGATTTTTTTTAAAACAGACAACCGGCAGCTTTTTGACTTTTCTTTGGAAGAGGCAAAAGAGGCGGGCTGGGAGCTGAAGGAGGTCACATATGATCTGCATCATAGCCCGTATGCAGAGGGAAATGTGATGACGGAATACGAGGAAAAGTTTTCCGCGCTGGGCAATCCGATTTACCGAATGGCGGCAAAAAAACCGCGCCGCGGGCAGGAAATGTCGGTATAAAAAAGAAGAAGCGGGGGAAATTAATAAAAAACTTTTTTGATGCCCGATGCCCTGACGGCACGCGAAGAAAGGAGAAACATATGGCAGAATTTTTAGTAGAAGATGATTTTCGGGAAAAGGTAGTCAATACAAAAGGTACGATACTCGTCGATTTTTTTGCGACATGGTGCGGTCCGTGCAAAATGGTAGCGCCGGTGGTTGAACAGTCCGCCGAGGAGTACAAAGGGAAAGCGGCCGTTTATAAATTAGATGTAGACGAGGCGCAGACCGTCGCTCAGGAATACAAGATAATGTCGATACCGACACTGATTTTCTTTAAAGACGGGAAAGAGAGCGAGCGGATTGTAGGCGTAGTTTCCAAACTCGAACTTGATGAGGCGTTTGAAAGAAATTTATGATTTGATTTCGGCACCGGTAATTTTTTAAACGCGCGGGAACCAAACGCCGCGAATTGCATAGAATATCATAAGAGGTATGTGTTTCGTGCGCTGCTCTTATAAGGCACGGAAGGAGGCTGTTTATGGGCTATGCGGGAAAGGATTTTTTAGAGAAAATTTCAACGGGTGAAAAGCGGCGCAGACGTTATATTTGTCTGCGCCGTTCGTGGTTTGAAGTGTGTTCTATCATCTGCAGGTTAGGAAACTTTGGGAAATAATGAATTGACGCAGCTTGTGTTTTTGCATTTTATATACTTTTTATATTTCGCAGATTGCACGCTATCCTATTTTTGCATGCGCAGCGCTGCACCGGACTTCCTCTAAGAGCCGTTAAG
>JAFLSZ010000098.1 GCA_022510665.1 Lachnospiraceae bacterium | reverse complement strand
CTCCCGAGCGGCTTAACGGCTCTTAGAGGAAGTCCGGTGCAGCGTTGCGCATGCATCTTATCGAAGATAAAACGCATATCCTTCCTGTCCGTACAGTCCGCTCTCCTCCGGGCAGATTAACTCAATCCGCATCCGGTTTGGCGTCTCCCCGCGCAGACAGGAATAAATTCTCCCGCATACTCTCTCATCTCCCGCGGTATATTCGTAAGAGTAATCGTCTTCGCCTTCCAAGGAAATCCGGCAGTCCGGATACCTTTCCGTCAATGTGTCCAAAAACTGCCATACATCGGCATCTTCTTCCCCGATAACCGCAAAGCGGACGTTTTCCTGCACGGCGGCCGTATATACATATTCATACCTGCCCGGCTCGGCATTTAATTCCACCTGATTAAATATCCCCGAAAAATAAACCTCTCTCTGTCCGAAAAAATCCTCCGTCCGCTGCCAGCCATTCTGTATCAGAGCATCATAATCAGGCAAATCCGTCGGAGAAGGCGTGCTTGTCGGTGAAGACGGCTTTCTCGTAGGAGCCTTTGTAGGAGCTTTTGTAGCAGGCTTTGTCGGTGCCTTTGTAGGAGCCTTTGTAGGAACGGGCGTCGGAGAAGGCGTACTGCTTGGTTTCGGTGTCGGAACAGGCGTCGGCTGCTCCTGTATCGTCGGGACAGGCGTCGGTGTTTTTGTCGGTCCCACTGTCGGTTTTGCTGTCGGTCTCTCCGTAGGCTTCGTTACCGTCGGCATATTGGTCGGTGTCGGATACGGCGTACTTGCCGCGGTCGGAACTGTCGTTACGGTAGGCACCGGTGTTTCCGTCACATTTCCGTTTACTTTTGTACTCTTACATCCGCATATAAAACATACCGTTCCGAGAAGCAGGCCCGCATATGCCGCTTTTTTCGGACAGTTTTTTCTTTTCTTTGGCATTTCGGACCTCCTCCTTACGTTTTCTCTTATTTTATCGCATCCCCTGTCACATTACAAGGGATAAATTTCCCTTATCTCCCGGTCAGTTCCGCAAGATAAGATTTTCCTGCAATTCCGCCTGAGATGCCAAACCATTCAAGCACCGTCGCTCCGGTATCCGCAAAACTGCTGCGCGTGCCGATATCCGTCCCCTTCTTTACCGAAGGTCCCGCCGCGATAAGCGGCACATACTCTCTTGAATGGTCCGTGGACGGCGTGGACGGGTCGCACCCGTGGTCCGCGGTAATTAAAAGAAGGTCGTCTCCGCCGAGTTTTTCCAGCATACGCGGAAGCTGTGCGTCAAAATAGGTCAGCGCTTTCGCATAGCCGTCCGTATCGTTGCGATGCCCGTACTTTGAATCAAAATCCACCAGATTTACAAAACAAAGCCCGTTAAAGTCACGGCCGGCATAAGAAATCATCTGTTCGATTCCGTCTTCGTTTCCCGAGGTCCGCACAAATTCCGTAATGCCGCTTCCCGCAAAAATATCGTTTATTTTTCCGACACCGATTACGTCATAACCGCCGTCCGCCAGAATATTCAACATTGTTTTCTGCGGCGGCGTAAGAGAATAATCGTGGCGGCGAGACGTTCTCCGGAAAGGAGCTTCTCCTTCAAACGGACGGGCAATAATACGTCCCACACCGTAAGCACCCTGACAAAGTTCTCTTGCTATTTCACAATACCGGTACAGTTCTTCCACCGGCACCACAGCCTCGTGTGCGGCAATCTGGAACACACTGTCCGCAGAAGTATATACAATCAACGCCCCCGTTTCCATATGTTCCTTCCCGTAATCCCTGATAACGTCCGTACCGGAATACGGCTTGTTGCACAGTACCTTACGTCCGGTACGCTCGGAAAACGCAAGAATCAAATCCTGCGGAAACCCGTCCGGAAAGGTCGGAAGCGGATGTTCGGATATAATACCCGCAATCTCCCAGTGTCCGATTGTGGTATCCTTTCCCTTTGAGGTTTCCGCCAGTCTTCCGAACGCGCCCTCCAAAGCCGCATTCCCGTTTTTTAACTCTTTTACGCCCTCAATATCAAACAGACCGAGCCGTTCCATGTTCGGCATAAAAAACTCTCTGCTTTTCGCTGCAGCCGCCAGCGTATTGCTTCCCTCGTCGCCATAAAGAGCCGCGTCCGGAAGCTCGCCGATTCCGACGCTGTCCAATACAACTAAAAATACTCTTCTGCCCATAACTACACCTCCAAAAACATAAAATTATTTCCGATATCTTGTCTCCGTAGAAAAAGTATGATAAACTAATTTGGAACTATATTTATAAAAGGAGTCCGTATGAAAGATTTTATTAAAAAATACCGTCATGCATGGCTTATACTTGCGTATTTTCCGATTTATCTTCTTTGGTTTTTCCTGTTGGAGAAAAACGTAACCAAAGATTATTATATTATTTCGTCTCCGTTAGATTCCTATATCCCGTTTGTTGAATGGTTTATCATTCCTTACCTGCTTTGGTTTCCGTTTATTGCCGGATTTGTCCTTTATTTCATTTTTCGGGACAAGTCGGAATATTACCGCCTGTCCGGGCTTTTAATTTCCGGTATGACCGTCTTTTGTCTGGTTTGTACGTTTTTTCCGAACGGCCTTGACCTGCGTCCGGATTTGGAAACGCTCGGCCGTCAGAATATCTTTCTTGACCTGATTCATATTCTGCATAAGGCAGACACCTCCACCAATGTCTGCCCAAGTATTCATGTTTATAACTCTCTTGCGGTCTGTCTTGCCGTGTTTACTTCGAAACATTTAAAACGCGCGCACGCGGTAAAAGCCGGCACGCTTATCCTGACGGCTGCTATCTGTATGTCCACCGTATTTTTAAAACAGCACTCCGTTATCGACGTAATCTGCGCTTTTGCTCTCGCGGCGGTTCTGGCTCCTGTTTTCTACCTTCGCCGTTCTCCGAAGGAGGCCGATGCCCATAAGAGCGCTCTTTCGGAAGAAGACGCAAAAAACGCGTTTAATTAAATTTAAAAATCTTTCGCGCAATTTTATAGCCCGCTTTAAATATGCCCTGTCCCGCCTTGCTGTCCGCTTTGGAAGACGAGCCCAGTATTGTCATACTGATTTTGCGGTAAAGCTTTTTGTCATACGCTTTCAGGTATTCCCACAACTCCTGCTTTTTCTCTAAATCCTCCTCCGTTCCGCCTTTCAGCAGGTAAATAGAGGAAATTGTCATCATAATCCCCAGATACTTAATCATGTAACTTTGGAGGCGTTTCTCTTTTATTTTCCAAAGATCGTGCGCTTCTATCATCAACTTCGTCACTCTGAGCTGCTGGTCGATGCGCTTAATCATATTTTCCTCCGTTACCGACTGGTCCTCTCTGCCGATAAAATAACGGTATAAATTGATATCCATGTAATACATTGTCTTCACGGACGGAAGCGGCTGATATACAAAAATATTATCCACATAAAACGTATGCTTAGGCAGAGACAGACCACACTCCCTGAGCAGGCTGGTACGGTAAATGACGGAGTGCATCAGAATATACTGCCCCTGATGGAAATGCCCGGTGTCCGCCCATGTGAAAATCTTCTGCTGCGGCAGAGCGCTGCGGTATTGGATTACTTTCTTTTTCTGTTCGCCGACTTTCTCGTATACATAGTTTGCCACAAACATATCCGGCGCGGTTCCCTGTTTCAAAAGCTCCCGCAGTTTCTTTAACACTTCCTCCAACGCCTTTTCCTGCAGCCAGTCGTCACTGTCAACAACCTTAAAATACAAGCCTTCGGCGTGTGCCAGTCCGGTCATAACGGCATCTCCGTGCCCGCCGTTTTCCTTATGAACGGCACGGACAATCCCCGGATATTTTGCTTCGTAGCGTTTCGCGATGTCAAGCGTACCATCCGTCGAACCGTCATCCACTACAATAATTTCCATATCCTCTCCGCCGGAAAGCAGCGTACCAATCGCTCTTTCCATATAGGCCTCCGAATTATAGCATGGCACAACCGCCGAAATTACCTTCATATTCTCCTCTTTCCGCGCAGGTATCTGCGCTTTCATTTTAATATAAAAAGCTGATAAAAATCCCGCCGCCTGTCTCAAACAAAGCTTCTGCCGCATCCTTTTCCACGGTCACGCTGCGCCCCCTGGCCGGATCATAATACACTATTTCCCTCGCGTTATAAGAAGTAATCACAACCGCCCCGCCCGGCTCTTTCATTGCAAGCACCGGCTGTCCCTTCCATACAAAATAAAGCACCTCGTCCAAAGTCGCTTTGGTAAGCACAACAACGCGGGATTTTGTATAACGTCCCATCACCTGATTTAACGGCTGCGCCGACTCCGCCTCCGATATATCGACTGTTATGCCTTTAGCGGAAAGCATCATTTTCACGGCGGCCTGTATCGCATTCACACCATTTTCGCTCCGCACGCCCGTTATGGACGGAACCGATGCCGACGTCGCCTTTACTCCCCTTTCCCAGACAATCTTTCCTTCCTCATTGATTACGGTTCCCACCTTTTCATCTGCTGCCAGAATCGCTTCCGCCGCGCTCTCATAGATACCGTCAATCATGCCGTAATAATAAGTGTAATACTCTTCATTCCCCGCTTCCATCTCATTGATACGGAGTGTTGTGTCTTCCTCAACCACAGTATAAAGAACGGAAAATTTCTCCGGCAGCTCCTCCATGACAAAGTTAGACGGAAACGAAATGTAATACTCGGTTAAAAGCCGTTCCGTTACGCGTTTTGTCAGCGATATTTTATTTGCGGAAGATTTGTCCTGATTCAGAATATAATCGCTTTCCGTCGGTTCATACCCCCCGGTATCCTTTCGCACAAGGCGGTTTAAGCGGATTACATTGCCGGAAGTCTCCGCACTCTGTACATAATATCCTTCTTTCCGGTAAACCTTTTTTAACTGTCCCAATGCACTGCTGATCTGCACTTTATACATCGCATAAGTGACGCTGCCGTCTTCATTTATTTCCAGTTCTTCCGTTTTTCCGTACCCACAGATTAAATTTTCCTCCGACTGCGCAAGCAGTTTAATATATTCGCCCGACTGCGGCTCAATCGTCGCGATATTACCCGTTTCCGGATACAGGATTTTTATGCAGTCCGTCTGCCCCGCTTCCTGATAGGCAATATAGCGCCCGGTAACGGAATACACGTAATCACCGTCCTTGATTTTTGAGGCAATTTCTTTTAATTCTTCGGTTACCAAATTATACGCGTACAAGTCCCGGTTTACCATAAAGTAAAACACATCGTACTCATTCAGATACGCGAAGTCTCCCAATTCTTCTTTTAAAATCTGGTACGTAGTATTAACCGGAATATAAATCAGCTCTTCCAGACGCTTTTGCAAATGGAAATACCGGTATACAAACAAACCGACACGTCCTTCGTATACGCCGCGGTTCATATAGCCGTTTACAAGAAACGTAATATCGCCGCCGTCTTCTATTTTCAAAACACGAATATCATATCCTTCCTGCCGTCCGTACATACGCTCCGGCGAGGCGTCTGTTGAGGAAAATACCACCGAGAGCGTATTGTCCGCCATACCGTAACAGTAAAGCGTACCGTTTCTTACAAATGCAACGATACTGTTATCCGAATTCGGATATAACTCCGGACCCTCTCCCGCCGTAATGCCGATTTTCAAATCGCTCTGGGACAGACTGGCATTTTTCACGTCAAAAATAGCTTCCGCCCGCCGCTCATAATTCAAAAGATGAACCACATCCCCCAGATACCGGATTCTGTAATACTCTTTTACATCATAATATTCTTCCCCGTATCCGGCATTAATCATAACGGAATACCGCACTACCGCGGTCATAATCTCATCATAAAACTCCGTCACAAAAACCAGCGGCTCCGTTACCGGCTCCGGAGCCAGACCTCCCCATGCCACAAGCCGATAGTTGGAATGAATATCTACATACCCCAGCGTATCCGACGGTGCTCCCGCCTGCATTTCCAGATACGGAATAAGCGCTTCCATATCGGCGGTTTCGCCGCTGCGTGTCTTTTGGCTGAAATCCCGGATAAACGCCAGCTTCTCGCTCAACTGCGGCTTCTCATACTGTTTTATCCTGAAATAGTAATACATACGCTTTCCGACGTTGTTAATCAGCGTCACCTTGACCGCATACTCGGTTCCCTCTTTCAGAGTTTCCTTTAATTTGATACGAACCAGTTTATAATCTTCCTGTTTATCAAACGCGTTAATCGTGCCCGAATCAATCTCCGCCTCGCTGGAGACGTCAAGAATCTCATATTTCAGGCGTCGTATCGTCATATCGTATTCATCGATTTTCAGTTCAAAAATCCCGTCTGCTCCGACCGGAATCATATTCTCACGATTCAGAATAGGAGCTAAATTAGAACTATATCCGTACAGACAGTTAATTTCCTCCCCACAGGTCTGTACCGTAATTGTCGGAAACTCTGTTTCCCCCATCGAAACCGTTTCCGTTTTATCCGTAAACATGGTTTCCCCCATACGGCTCACGAAAAACAATGCCGTACAGAAGAACAGCACAATTAAATATATCACCCGATAAAGTCTTTTCATTCTATTCTTTCTCCGTTAAAAGGCAGTATAACGTCGGCTTTGTTCCGCAATATTCTATAATCCCTTCCGTCTTTTGTTTCACCCGTTCCGAAAGTGCGTCTTTCTTTATTGTCTCTTTTTTTACCGCGCGCAGCAAAATGTTTTTCGGTGTGTGTTCCATATCTATAAATTCCAGTAACTGTGTCTTATATCCGCAGGCTTCCATCACATTGGCGCGAAAAGCGTCCGTCATCAGCGCCGACATCCGCTCTTTCACAATTCCGTATTTCAAAAACGGCTCAAGCGCTTCGCACTCCATCTGCCGATTCCATTCATGCTGGCAGCACGGCACGGAAAGCACGACCGATGCTTCCCAGCAGACCGCCTTATACAGGGCATAATCCGTCGCCGTATCACAGGCATGCAGCGTCACTACCATATCCACCGGCAGCGCCCCCGTATAATCCGCAATATCCCCGCACAAAAACTCTAACTTATCATAACCGTAAGAAACCGCCAGTTTATTGCAGTGCGCAATCACATCTTTTTTCAGATCGAGACCGACAATCCTTATGGAATACTTTTTCACCGTATGAAGGTAATAATAAAGCGCAAACGTCAGATAAGACTTTCCGCAGCCGAAATCCAGAATCTTAAGCTCCCTCTCTTTTGGCAGCGCCGGAAGAATGTCCTCCACGAACTCTAAAAAACGATTAATCTGGCGGAACTTATCGTACTTTGCTTTTACAACCGCCCCTTCCTTCGTCATAACACCAAGGTCGATTAAAAACGGGACCGGCACGCCTTCTTCCAAAAGATACTTCTTTTTCCGGTTATGCTCTCTTGGCACAACCAACGGCTCTACATCCTGCCGTCTGCGGCACTTTACCGTCGCATTCCCTTTTTTGCCGAACAATATCGTTCTTTGAGAGAACACGGAGGTCAGTTCCGCCTGCTTAAAGCAACCGTCTTCAAGCCACGCCGTCACCTTATGTTCCACTTCTTCTTCACCGCAGTTCGTATGAAACACCTGAACCCCGCGGTATTCTTCTATCTGATAACACTGCCTGCCGCCGATGATTACCGGATAAACCTTTACTTTGGAAATCTCCGCCGCTTTCGGCGCGTTACTCAACACCAACCGCTGTAATCCTTCTTTGACGGCGTCCGTAACCGCCTCTTTCACTGTTTGTTCCATTCTCTTTCCTTCCCTGCGAAACTTATCCACTTTTCAGTATAGCACACTTTATGCGAAATTCAAGAGTTACCTCGAGTTTCCGCATTTTTTTCAGTTGCTTTAAAAAATTCCGCAAATCGCCCTCTGTCTTATTTTGGCATTTGTCCGAAGGAGCGCGTTTTTAGCGAAGCCGGAATCACCTCTTAGAGTCGGTTAGGCGCGAGGACACACCCGAGCAGCTTAACGGCTCTTAGAGGAAGTCCGGTGCAGCGCTGCGCATGCAAAAATAAGACAGAGGGCAATCTACGGAATATAAAAAGTATATAAAATGCGAAAAACCGAGTTACAGGCACCTTTTTCTGTCTCTTTCATATATTAAAACAACACCAATTATAAGGCAGGTCTTTCTATGCCATCTTTCTATTCCGCTCCCGTCCCAAGGCAGGAACCGCAAAACCGTTTTTACCCGCCGCAGGGCGCCAATACACAAACCGAACCCCCTATTCCGGGAGCACCGGTTCCGGGATATTCCCCGGCGCAGGAACAAAGACAGCCGTTCCCACAGACACCGGTGCAAAACATTCCGATGCAGAATCCAAACCCGACAATGCAAATGCAAAGCCAGACGCAGACACAGACGCAAACACAAACACAGAGCCAGAGCCAGACGCAGAGCCAAGGCCGGATACCGGTACAGGAATCGCTGCCGATACAGGAGCAAATGCCGATGCAGACGCAGAGCCGGAGACCGGAGCAGGCGCAGCAGATTGCCATGCCGCAGGTACAGGAACATAATGCTATGCCGCATCGGAAATCAGGCAACGCAATGTATTTCGAACAGCGCTATCCGCTTATGCTGCAACGGCTTTATGATGCTGCCGACGCCTGCTTAGCCGCTTATCCGAAAAACGAATTTATTTATGACACCTATCCCGATTACTTATCGCTTCGTCTTATGCGGGACCGTATGCTGCGGGAAAATCCGGCGCTGACCGAAGAATTTTTACAGGCCGGCTGCCCGATTGAATGGCTGGAACTTCTCACCGATGCCATTACTTCGGAGCTGCTTTGCAGACGGCGCCGAAGCAAATAATAAAAACCAAGAGGGTGCCCATAAGTTTTTAACTTTTTCTAAAACTTTGGGGACACCCTCTTTCTCTTATAAAACCTTCGCGTCAAACTACCTTTCGTCTTGAGTTTTCGTATTTTTTAGTTATTTTAAAAAATTCCGTAAATTGCACGCTGTCTGATCTTTGCATTTGTCCGAAGGAGCGCGTTTTTAGCGGAGCCGGAATCACCTCTTA
>JAFLSZ010000097.1 GCA_022510665.1 Lachnospiraceae bacterium | reverse complement strand
GAAGATACTAACCGCTTGTAAGAAGGGGCCGCGCTTAGTGCGACAGCCCCTTTCTCTTTCTATAACCTATATTATCCTGACTGTTTCTGCAGAATGAACTGCGTATTTCCGCCGTTACCTCGAGCCCGGTGCGCTAATCGTTAAATAATCCACGAAAGCATCCCAGCTGCCGTCATCCGCAGTTACCACAAGCTTAATCGTCTGGTTACCTGTTCCGTGCGATACATTCTTAATTGTATACTCTGCCGGATACTGATCTCCGAAATAGAAGGTTCCCTTCGTAACCCCGCCGATGACTAAATCTACCCTTGCCATGTTGGAGCCGTCGGAAGCACCCCTCAGCGTGAAATCATGCGTACCGCTTGCAAAATACTGCGTATAAGTACATGCTTCGTTATTTGCATAAAGCGCAACTCCGGAGAACGGAGAACTAATCTTTCCGGCATACTGGCCGCTGATTGTCATGGCCTCACACTCTACCTTCGTAGCCGTACTGCCGCTTGTCCCCGTATTGCCGGTATTACCCGCGTTTCCGGTATTACCTGAGGAACTGCTTCCGCTGCCGGAATTGCCCGAAGATGCTGCGCCGCTGATGGACAGATAATCCACAAAAGCATCCCAGCTGCCGTCATCCGCAGTTACCACAAGCTTAATCGTCTGATTGCCTGTTCCGTGCGATACATTCTTAATTGTATATTCTGCAGGATACTGATCTCCGAAATAGAACGTTCCCTTCGTAACTCCGCCGATGACTAAGTCTACCTTTGCCATGTTGGGGCCGTCGGAAGCACCCCTCAACGTGAAATCATGCGTATCGCTTGCAAAATACTGCGTATAAGTACATGCCTCGTTATTCGCATAAAGTGCAACTCCGGAGAACGGAGAGCTAATCTTTCCGGCATACTGGCCGCTGATTGTCATAGCCTCACACTCTACCTTTGTAGCTGTTCCGGAGCCTGTTCCGCTGCCTCCCGTATTTCCGGTATTTCCGGTGTTTCCGGAACTTGCGCCTACCGAAATCGTATTCTTGTAAACATTTGCGCTGCCGCTGCTCTGGTAGCCTTCTACCGTAAGTGCTGTCTCATAAATCTTACCAAGCTTCAGTCCCATACGCTCCCAAGCCTTAAAATGCTCGGTCACGGAAATGGTGCCGCTGGTGCGCTTTGATGTACGAACACTCCAATACTGCTGGAACGTCTTCGTTCCCTCAATGGAAGGCTGCTGTACACGTGTAGTTTCATATACCTCATATGTGCCGCCGTCTACCGTAATCGTTCCTTTGGATGTTGCTCCCGGCGGACGCCAGGTGCCCCAGCTCTCTACAATATAATACTCTACTAACGGGTCCTTCGACCATCCGTATACACACAGATACGAATTGCCGGACGGCCGATAATCGCAGCCGTAGTCCACCGTAATCGCTCCGATCTGGGAATAAGTCTTTGTACAGTCAAACTTGATTCCTTTCCGGAACAGCGCGTTCCCGATATTGCTCCACTGACAGTCGAATGTCCCGCCGGAATTCAGTGTCATGCTTGTGGTGCCATAATCCTTCCATAACTCGTAATCATACCCATCTTGATTACCAGTCTTGTTGTCATACAGGGTCGTTGCTGCTTCAGCCACGGTAGTCGGCATAATCAGCTGAAGACATAACGCCAGAGACAACAGTAAACCCTTTGCTTTTTTACGCATCTTTTATAGATACCTCCTTCCGAAACTTATGTTACCATTTTATGTAAAATTTGTAAAGACTTTTGTAAGGACTTTTTGTAATTTTTTTAGTTATTTTTTTAACATTCTCAAATTATTTGTTTTTTTTACTATTTCTCCATTTTTTAATTTCCCCGATTGCTTTCCAAAGTGCCCTTTCGTGCCCTCTGACGCAAAAAAAACGACCGCCGTCCGGACAAATCCCGTCCCGACAGCAGTCGTTCTATTTTGTCTTTTTTATTCAAGTTCAAACGCCCCGGTGTAAAGCCTGTAATATGTACCCTTTTCTTTAATCAGCTTATCATGGCTTCCCCGTTCAATAATGGAGCCGTGATCCAACACCATGATGACATCCGAATTCTTTACCGTGGACAAACGGTGCGCGATTACAAATACGGTACGCCCTTCCATCAGAGAATCCATGCCCTTCTGCACGATTGCCTCCGTACGTGTGTCAATCGAGGAAGTAGCCTCATCCAGAATCATAACCGGCGGGTCTGCCACGGCCGCCCTTGCAATGGCAAGGAGCTGGCGCTGACCTTGGGAAAGGTTCGCTCCGTTTCCGGCTAACATCGTCTGATAGCCCTCCGGCAGACGGGTAATGAAATCATCCGCACCCGCAAGCTTTGCTGCCGCGATACATTCCTCATCTGTCGCGTCGAGTTTTCCGTAACGAATATTCTCCATTACGGTTCCGGTAAAAAGATTTGTCTCCTGTAACACGATACCGAGAGAACGGCGCAAATCCGCTTTCTTAATCTTGTTAATATTAATTCCGTCATACCGGATTTTTCCGTCGGCAATATCATAAAAACGATTAATCAGGTTGGTAATCGTTGTCTTGCCGGCGCCGGTCGCGCCTACAAACGCCACCTTCTGTCCCGGTTCCGCAAAAACGGTAACGTTATGCAGTACCATTTTTTCCTCATCGTAACCGAAGTCTACTTCATTCAGACGCACATCACCGCGAAGCAGCGTATACGTCACCGTGCCGTCCGCCTGATGCGGGTGCTTCCACGCCCATGTACCGGTACGCTTCTCGCTCTCCGTTATGGTTCCGTCCGGCGCTACGACCGCATTTACCAGAGTAACGTAGCCGTCGTCTACCTCCGGTTCTTCGTCCAGAAGGTCAAAAATACGTTCCGCACCTGCCATACCCATAATTACGGAGTTCAACTGCTGGGAAACCTGACTGATATTTCCCGAAAACTGCTTCGTCATATTTAAGAACGGCACCACAATACTGATACTGAACGCCATTCCGGAAAGGCTGAGATTCGGCGCGTCCGTCAAAAGGAACAGACCTCCCGCAAGGGCTATGATTACATATAAAACATTTCCGATATTATTTAAAATCGGCATCAGCATATTGGCGTACTGGTTTGCCTTTCTCGCATCCTCGTACAGCGCCTCATTGATTTCATCAAAATCCCGGCCGCTTTTTTCCTCATGGCAGAACACTTTGACAACCTTCTGGCCGTTCATCATTTCTTCCACAAAACCTTCGGTTCTTCCGATAGCGTTCTGCTGACGGACAAAGAACCTCGCGGAATTTCCGCCGATTCTCCGCGTCACAAGAGTCATAATAATAACGCCGCATACAACAAGAATCGTCATCCATATGCTGAAATACAGCATAATACTGAATACGGTAACGACTGTGACACCGGAAATGAGAAGCTGCGGAATCGACTGGGAAACAAGCTGACGCAGGGTATCAATATCGTTAGTATAATAACTCATAATATCGCCGTGGTTGTTTCTGTCAAAATACTTAATCGGAAGATTCTGCATTCCGTCAAACATCTTACAGCGCATCTTCTTTAAAAAGCCCTGCGTGATAATCGCCATCATCTGCGTGTAAATAAAAGCGGAAATCAGGGACAGCACATAAAAGAACGCCAGTCTGAACACCCATGTCATAACTTCCGGAGCTGCCGCATTCCAGTCTCCCGAACGGTAATATTTCTCAATGACGGCAATGACATTCTGCATAAACAGCGCCGGCATGGAGCTGACTACCGCGGAGAAAATAATACACAGCAGCACAAGAGGCATCCGCACCGGATAAAAACGGAACAGCATAGACAACAGACGCTTTATCATCCCCTTCTTCATCCTCGGACGACCGCCGGACAATCCGGTTTTCTGCGTTTCTCTACTCGGCATCGTCATCACCTCCTTTATTCTGCGAAGTGTATACCTCTTGGTAAATTTCATTGGACGCAAGCAGTTCTTCGTGTGTGCCTACCGCCATAACGCGTCCCTTATCCATAATAATAATCTTATCGGCATCCTGTACGGAGGAAACTCTCTGCGCGATAATAATTTTTGTCGTTTCCGGAATAAACTCCCGGAACGCCTTGCGAATCAGCGCGTCCGTGCGGGTATCCACCGCACTGGTTGAATCGTCCAAAATCAGAATCTTCGGCTTCTTCAACAACGCCCTCGCAATACAAAGACGCTGCTTCTGACCGCCGGATACATTCGCGCCGCCCTGCTCTATGTAAGTATCATATCCGTCCGGAAAACTGCTGATAAACTCATCCGCCTGTGCCAGACGGCAGGCTTCCTTTAACTCCTCGTCCGTTGCCTCGGCATTTCCCCAGCGGAGATTCTCTTTAATCGTACCGGAGAACAGCACGTTCTTCTGCAGCACTACCGCCACCTGATTACGCAGGGATTCCAAATCATACTCCCTGACATCCGTATCGCCGACTAAAACCCTTCCCTCCGTCACATCATACAGACGGGAAATCAGCTGAATCAGAGATGTTTTGGAAGAACCCGTACCGCCTAAAATACCTACGGTTTCTCCCGAATTAATCCGCAGATTGATATCGGACAGCGCAAACCGCTCCGCTTTCTTCGAATACTTAAAGTTCACGTTTTCAAACACAACGGAACCGTCTTTTACATCATAAACCGGCTGCGCAGGATTGGTAAGCGTAGAGCTTTCCTCCAGCACTTCCACGATACGTCCCGCCGATTCGCTCGCCATGGTCAGCATAACAAAAATCATGGAAAGCATCATCAGAGAGCTTAAAATCATAAAGCCATACGTTATCATCGCGGAAAACTGTCCTACATCCAACGCAAGTCCGCTCGTGGTTATAATCAAATAAGAACCGAACGACAGCACCACAATCATGTCTATGTACAGGCAGAACTGCATGAGCGGCGAGTTTAACGCCACAATCCGCTCCGCCTTTGTAAAATCCCTGCACACATCGTCCGCGGCTCTGCCAAACTTCTCTTTTTCGTACTCTTCACGCACATAGGACTTTACCACACGCATACCCTTTACATTTTCCTGAATGGAACTGTTTAAATTATCGTACTTACGGAATACGCGGCGGAACATAGGCATCGCTTTTTTTGCCACCATAAACAGACCAAAGCCCAGAATCGGTACGACAACAACAAACATCAGCGCAAGCTTGCCGCCCATAATAAAGGACATTACAATCGCAAAAACAAACATAAGCGGGCTGCGGATTGCGATACGAATCAACATCATATACGCCATCTGCACATTCGCAACGTCCGTCGTCAGACGGGTTACCAAAGACGAGGCGGAAAACTTATCAATGTTTTCAAAAGAATACTCCTGAATCCGATAGTACATATCATGTCTCAGATTCTTCGCGAAACCGCACGACGCTTTGGAACCGGTGATTCCCGCCAATGCTCCGAACATCAGCGACACACACGCCATAATAAAAAGAATAAGCCCGTAGCGTAAAATAACGGAAAACTCACATTCCGCCTTAATCTGATTTACCAGTTCCGCAATCACGAAAGGAATCAGACATTCCATGACTACCTCGCCAACCATCAGAAACGGCGTCAGAATCGAAGCTTTCTTATACTCTCTGACGCTGCCCATCAGCTTTTTAAGCATACTTAACATACTTATGCCTCCTTCAAACTAAAAAGCACATCCACAATAAGCTCCGCCAGCGGTCTTTCGCCCGAATCTTAGTGATGTACTAATTAGTTAGTGTAGCACACTATTTTTTTAAAATCAACGTATTACACAAATTTTTTACTTTTTTTAATAAATTCCCTTACAAACGCTAAATCATCCGTTTATTCCTTTATTCTTCGCCTTTTCTCACAGCTTCCTCCATAACCTTTTGTATTTCTCCGTCATAAGACAAGACCGGAGTCACGTCTTTTCCCTTAATCTTACGGTCAACGTAGTTACGGACAATCTTTACGACTACCGGTGATAGCGCAATTACACCGATTAAGTTCGGAATCATCATCAAGCCGTTGAACGTATCGGAAATATCCCATGCGATGGAAGATGTCATCAACGAGCCGCTTACGATAAGCAGTACAAAAACTACCTTATATACCTTCACTCCGACCATGCCGAACAGATACTCCACTGCCTTGCTGCCGTAGTGGGACCAGCCAAGCACCGTAGTAAACGCGAACAACAGCATCGCTACCGCGATAAACCATTCGCCCGGTTTACCGAACACATTTCCGAAGGACTGCGCCACCAAAGTCGCGTCGTTTGTACCCGCTGCCGCAAGACCGGTCTCCAAATCAATACAGCCCGAAGAAAGAACTACAACGGCGGTCATGGTACATACTACCATCGTGTCCGCGAACACTTCAAAAATACCCCACATACCCTGCTTTACCGGCTCCTTTACGTTAGAGTTCGAGTGAACCATAACGGAAGAACCAAGGCCCGCTTCATTAGAAAAGGCACCGCGCTTACAGCCCTGTGTAATAACCATTTTTAACGTAACACCGACCACTGCGCCGCCGACTGCCTTTATACCGAACGCGAACTTGAAAATAGAGGCAAAGATAGCGCCCACTTTGCCGATATGTGCAAAAAATACAACCAGACAGCCGACAATGTAAAGAACCGCCATAAACGGAACAACCTTCTCGGCTACCGCCGCGATACGCTGCAGACCGCCGATAATAATCAACGCAGCGATTACCATAAGTACAAGACCGATAACAAGTGCGATTACCGAAGCGTCACCGACAACTTTCGGAGCATCTACCTTCGAGAAAAACGCGGATTCCACATTAATTACAATTTTGTTAATCTGCCCAAGATTTCCGATACCGAACGACGCAAGCACCGCAAAAACCGAAAACAATACGGCAAGAACCTTACCGACAACCTTACACCCTTTCAGCTTTCCGAGGCCGTCCTTTAAATAATACATCGGGCCGCCGGACCATTCACCGTTTTGGTTCTTACGGCGATAGTAAATGCCGAGTACATTCTCGGAAAAATTCGTCATCATTCCTAAAAACGCCATAATCCACATCCAGAACACCGCACCCGGACCGCCGATTACGATTGCCGCCGCCACGCCGGCAATATTGCCCGTACCAATCGTTGCCGCGAGCGCCGTACAAAGCGCCTGAAACTGGGAAACCGAACCCTTATCCTTTTTATTGTGCGTATCCTTCTTAAATACGCTTGCGATTGTCTTTGTCCACCAGTGATTTAAATGACTGATCTGGAAGACGCGGGTCAATACTGTCATAAGTAAACCGGTGCCGAATAAAAGTATCAGCCCGACCTGTACCCAGACAAAATCATTTACCTTACCGTTTATTTCGGCAAGAAGTTCCAAAAAACCTTTCATAAAAAAATCCTCCTGTCCTTTTGCCTGAGAGATCGGCGGCATCTGCCGCCTTACACCTTCGGCGTTCATTTAGAATGAATCTCTCCAAGATATTATGAGCGTTACGCCCATAAAAATAATATAGGACAGGATGATTTTTGTCAAGATTTCTTATATATATATTCGAAAAGTTGTCTCTTTTGCCGGCATAAAAGGCGGACAGAATTTACAAATATGCCTTTAGCTGCTGCATAAAATCCTCTTCTTCCTTGATAATCTTCTCCGCTAATTTTCTGCTCTCCGGCGCAGCGTTTTCAAACTCGTTTAACTTCCCGGCAAGCCCCTCGATTCCCATGTGGCAGCCGTCCATCATAATTTTCGCAATCTGTTTGCTATCCTTATTCATCAGCATTTTCATTTCTGTGGTCAGCCACGAAAAAGCGGACGCCATCATGGTCGGGTCCTTTTCTTTTTCCCCGTTTTCCTCTAACAGCTTCGCGCTTTCCGCCTCTAACTTCTCGTGACGCTCCTTGCTCTCACGAATCAGCTTTTCTAAGCCCTCATCGTTTATATAATCCTGAACCTGCACCATGCTGTTAATCGCCATCTTACATCCCGAGTTGCACTCCTGCAATAATTTTCTTGTATCTTCCTGCATAAGACTACCTTCTTTCTTATTGTTTTACCGATACTATTTGTAAAAGAAGGCATTTTTATTCACAATACCGCAACAACCATTCCGGTAATAATTACTGCCGCGCAAAACAGCTTATATGTAATATTCTTTTCTTTATAAAGAAACTTTCCGGCCAAAATCGTTACAATGCAGCCCGCCTGCTTTAACAGCGTCATAATCGTAACCTTGCTGTCGCCGGACTGGTTCGCAATAAACAGCGCTTTATCCCCGATAACAAAAAGTATGCTTAAAATCCATATCCAATAGTTTTTCAGTGCGCTTCCGAGTTTTATTTTAGTTTTGGAAAACAGCAGGTAAAGCACATAAAACAGCACTAAAAACAGCATATACCAAAACTGTAACTGCGTACTTGTAACCGTCTTCATCAGAACTTTATCCATTGTGCCGGACACGCCGTTTAAAAAGCATGACATAAGCGCAAAACAAACCATTTTTGTATCTGCTTTTTCCGGCGTTTCCCCGCCCTCCCCCTTTTGAACGCGGCACAGAAAAAGTCCCGTACATACAAGCGCCAGTCCCACAATCTGCCAGAAGGACATAACCTCCCCAAGGAAAATCACACCCAGCAATATGGAAAAAATTACACGGGACAGGTCAAGCAGCCCGTAAAGGCTGATCGGCATCTTTTTGATTGCCCTAAAACTCAAAAGCCACGCCACAAAAATCACAAAAGATTTGAACGCAATCACCAGCAGTGTGCCATATCCCACGCCACCGGCCTTGGGTGCGCCCGGTGCTACTATTAAAAAAGAAAGCAGCGTATAGACAAACAATACCTCTAATACCGTATTCTTTTCCATTGATTTTTTCTTTACAATCTCACGCATCCCTTTTATGATTCCGTATAGAAGCACCAGCCATACCCAAAGCATATTTTTCTCCTCTAACCTTTTAAAAACTTTTCATTATCTAAATATAATAACTCATTCCCGGCAAAATATCTACACTTTATTTTTACTTGAGTTTTCGCATTTTTTTAACTACTTTAAAAAGTTCCGCAGATTGCACGCTGTCTGATTTTTGTATTTGTCCGAAGGACTTACGTTTAGCG
>JAFLSZ010000096.1 GCA_022510665.1 Lachnospiraceae bacterium | reverse complement strand
TCTTCAAAAAGTATTATCCAATAGTAAAAGGAAACGAAAACATACCTGCTAAAGGCGCAGTTGCATTTATAGGAAATCATAGAAATAAGTTAGACCCCGCAGTAGTTGCGGTCTCGTCCTGTCGAAAGATTCATTGGGGAGCATTACTACGTATGTTCCAAGGGAAGGAAAGTTTATTTAGCTTAAGAAAAAACCTGATTTCTTGTTATATATCTGCCGCCTTTATTACTGCTATGGGAGCAGTCCCAATTGCTAGAAATACAGATGAAAATTATCTTAAGATAAACATGAATAGCATGAAAAAGTTGTATCAAATGCTTACTTGGGGTGGTGCCATAGGCTTATTTCCAGAAGGAACTTTAAATCGCGATCCCCAAAAGCAAAATATTCTACCACTAAAGTCAAATAGGATTTTTAGATTAATCAAAGACAATGACGGAATAATAGAAACATTTTCTATTGTATGGATTCCTAAAGAACTAAACATTAAAAATCGTGTGATAATTAATTATGGAATGCCGATCAATACCAGAAATAGAAATGTAAAGGAAATATTAAACACATGGGAAGAAATGATAAACTGCGGAATAGAAGAATCAAACAAATTGATTGATGAACTGAATAAGATTGATAGGGGAAAGATTGATATAAAAGAAAGAAGGAAAAAAACTAAGGACTTGATTACTCGATTTGTGAACAAATAGCATAATTACAAAAAATGTTCTAAGCAATAGAAATTGAACCTAATTATGAATCGAGTTATTATTTCAGATCAAAAACCTATGAAACGTTGGGCGAAATAAGGGAAGGTAATGCAAAAGGAGGAACGCACTATGCCGACAGAAAAGACTTTAACAGGCTACCCATCAATCGACAAGCCGTGGCTGAAATATTACAGCGAAAACGCAGCCCAATATGTAACAGATCGTATTGAGCAAAGCGCATATCAATGTATCTTAGAAGCAAATAAGGAGCGTATGCATTATATTGCATTAGAGTGTTTCGGAGTTAAGAGTACATATGGCGAACTGTTTAAAAAAATTGAAAAAACTGCGAAAGCTCTTAGATCCTACGGAATAGGGAAGGTGATTATGTAACACTTTGCCTACCTAATATTCCGGAAATTATTTATTTTATATATGCGTTAAACCGTATTGGAGCTGTCGCGTGTCTGATAGATCCCCGCACAAATGTGGAGGGAATTTTGGAGCGGACAAATGAGTCAGAATCGAAACTGCTTATAGCAATTTCGGATATCATTGAAGAAAAAATCAATCCAATTGTCGAGCGATAGTGGATGTTTATCCTGCCTGTGCCGTTTCCAACTTATCAGTTAAGGTGGTTGGTATAAAACTGATATATGCTTTTAAAAGGCAGAAGTATGTATCTAATAAATTGGAAGCTGGCTTGATATGGAAGAAATGGAATTAAACGTTATGACACGCCAGCGCCTGTCCTGCTACATAGAAACCATAGACCTGCTCAGGAAGGAAATAGCAGCATGGGAAGCGGAACGCAACTAAAAAGAAGCAAAAATACAATGGCACTTTCAAATTGGGAATACAAGGGAAAAGCTGCTATCTCTTTGCCCAGAACTAGTATCTGTTGCTCCATAATACAGGCAGCAGATATGTTAAATATCAATGATGCATTACGATAGGATATATGCGAATACCCTATATTAGTATTATCAATACCCAAAATGAAAGAAAAGGAGCCTTACAATGCCCAAAAAATTAATCTTAACATCAGAAGGCTTGAATACATCATCCGGTCAGAAACTGATAGCGGAAGCGTTGAGCAAAGACGAATTAGGCTCAAAGAAGATTTTCCTGTTTCATAAACCCTATGATTCTATTAAGGAAGTGCTTGCTGCCGCGTGCCTGAATATGGGGTTTCAAGAAGAGAATATTTACTTTCCCGATTCCGATGTCACATGCGATAGGATTGCAGAGATGGATTACATATATGTTACGGAGGGAAATACCTTTGAGATTCTGGCAGCAATGAAGCAGAGTGGGTTTTTTAAGGCGATGCGGAAAGCGGTATCAAACGGCGCCGTCTACATCGGCGCGTCCGCGGGGGCGATGATTGCGGGACAGGATATTGCTCTGGCGGCGGAGTTTGACGAGAATCATGTGCAGTTACAAGACTTGGAGGCTCTTAAACTGTTTCAGGGGACGGTAATACCGCATTATACGGAGAGCGAGCTGGGACGGTATATAAAAAATATGAAAGAGAGCAAACCGGAAGTCATAGCAAGGTATCCTAAAATATACGCTGTGGCAAACGGAAGGAAGCTGATTATACATTAGAATAATAGAGAGAGAGCGAAAGAGCAGAGGAGATTCTCATGTCCGTCTGCTCTTTTTGTGAAATAAATAACAATTATCTGCCTTTACATTTTCCTCAAAAAGAGTTATAATAGTATAACAAATCTGGAATTACCATAAAACAGTGGGGTCAGTAGGGTGCCTGTTGAGAGGGTTTGTGGGAAAAGGACGGAGAAAGGACGGTGAAAACCGTGAAAAGGAGGAACTACATAGGTGCTTTGTTGAGTGTCTGTGCCCTTGCGGTATTGGGCGGTTGTTATGAGCCTTTGGATATTACGGACAAAGAACTGGATATAGTGGCGGAGTACGCCGCGGGGCTCTTAGTCAAGCATGGTACGCAGTCGAAAGAAACGCTGTTAAACCGTAAGGAGCAGGAGACCGCGCAGCAGCTATCGGCGACACCGACGCCGCGGCCGACAAGTGCGCCAACGTCTTCGCCTGGAAAGGGCGACGATTCGAAGACGCCGACTCCGGGAGCGGATGTTACACAGAGGCCGGGTGCAACGCCTGTGCCGGACAACAGCGAGTTTACCATGCAGGACCTGACCAACTTGTTGGCGAAAGAGAATTTCTTTTTCCGGTATACCGGATATAAAGTAACTTCTATCTATCAGGGGGCAGGGGAGATGTTTGCTGGTGCCGAAGAAGGAAAGCAGTTGGTTGTACTGGAATTTGAGGTAACGAACCAGTCCTCAAAGGCCCAGACGCTTGCGATGGATCAGGGCGCTTCCAAAGAGTTTGTCTATACGCTCCGTATCGGTCAGACTTCTGTGAAACCGAGTCTTACCTTGCTTTGGGAAGATTTATACACTTCATATAAAGTAGACTATTCCGCCGGTGAAACGAAAAAGGGTGTTTTGGTGTTTGAGTGTTCGGAGAAGGAGAAGACAGACAGTATAACCCTTACTGTTTTGAAGAATGCAAACGGAAAGGACGATGCCGTTATTCTCAAAGTGAAGTAACTGCGAGAATATTACAGCAAATTTTATAAAATGTTTGATTTTTTTAGGACTTTGCAGTATAATAAGCACATAAAGTATAAATTATAGTAGCAGCCAAGAAACGGAGGTAGCACGTATGGAAACCGGAATTTTATTAGAGAGTGGAACAAATGAGTTAGAAATACTTGAATTTCGTATTGGAAATAATTGCTACGGGATTAATGTAGCAAAGATCAGAGAGATTATCCCTTACAAGGAACCGACGCCGATTCCGAATTCTCACCCGTGTATTGAAGGTATTTTTATGCCGCGTGAGGAGATTATTACGGTTGTGAATTTGGCAGAGAACCTTAATTTGCCTCCTTCGGCGGATAAGTCGAAGGATATGTATATCATTACCAATTTCAATAAGCTGAACATAGGTTTCCATGTACATAGTGTTGTTGGCATTACGCGTGTGTCCTGGGCAGACATTTCCAAACCGGATGCTACGCTGAACGGAAACGGTGCGGGCGTTGCTACCGGTATCATTAAGTTAGAGGGCAGACTTATAGTAATTCTTGATTTTGAGAAAATTGTTTCGGATATCAGCCCGGAAACCGGTCTGAAAGTTTCGGATATCGAACATCTCGGAAACAGAGAGCGCAATACGGCTCCGATTTTGATTGCGGAAGACTCCGCATTGTTAGGAAAGCTGATTTGTGACAGTCTGGAAAAGTCCGGTTATACAAATCTGACGATAACGATGAACGGCCAGGAGGCGTGGGATAAGTTAAACGAGTACAAAGCGGAAGGAACGCTGGATCAGCATGTCAAGCTGGTAATTACCGATATTGAGATGCCTCAGATGGACGGTCACCGTCTGACGAAGCTTATTAAGGATTCGTCAGATTTTTCCCATATTCCGGTTGTGATTTTCTCCTCTTTGGTAAACGAAGAGATGAGAAGAAAAGGAGAGGCTCTTGGCGCGGACGCACAGCTTTCTAAGCCGGAAATCGGAAATCTTGTATCCGAAATTGATAAGATATTGTGGAAGTAGGATTTTACCTGAAAGTTGAAAGGTGCAGTATATGGCAAAGTGCAAAAAATGTGGTGCGGATATTCCGGAAGGAGCGGAATACTGTGAGAAATGTTTAAGCGAAGTGAATACTGCAAAAGACTCTGAGTCGTATCTGGATAGTTTATTAAATGCGATTATGACAGAGGTACCGGAGCGGAGAGAGGTTGTGTTTCGACAAAGAAAGGCGAGCTCTCCTGTTTCTGCGCCTCAAGAAGAAAAAACAGCGCCGGAAAAGACCGAGAAAGCTGAAAAAGGCGAAGCAGCGGAAACGATTGAGAAAGTTGAAGAAGGCGAATCGGTCGAAACGGCACAGCAGGTTGAAGACACCGGCAATATAGCGGATATTGAAGGTATGGAATCTGTTGAAAGTATTGGAGATATGGCAGATATCGAAGAAGCCGTGAATGCCGGGGACTTCAGTGATATAGAAGATATCGGAAGTACCATAGCTGCCGAGGCTCTCGGGGATATGGAGAATGTTGAAAGTACGGAGCCTGCCGAAGATATTTGGAATATGGAAGAGGTCGGAAGTACGGAGCCTGTCGAAGAGTTTGGGACTCTCGGTGACATAGAAGATATCGGAAGTACCGTGGCTGCCGAGGCTCTTGGGGATATGGAGAATGTTGAAAGTACGGAGCCTGCCGGGGACATTTGGAATATGGAAGAGGTCAGAGGTACGGAGCCTGCCGAAGAGTTTGGGACTCTCGGTAACATAGAAGATATTGGAAGTACCGTGGCTGCCGAGGCCCTCGGGGATATGGAGAATGTTGAAAATACGGAGACTGCCGGGAATACCTGGAATATGGAAGATATCGGAGGTACGGAGGCAGTCGGCTCTGTCGGAGATGTCGGTACTGCGCAAGGGAGCGGAAGTACAGAAGATACCGAAAGTGCCGGAACCGCCCAAGATGCCGGAAAATCGCCGGATAGATTTTTGGATTTAAAGCAGTATAACATCTTTGATGAGATGAATGAAGCAGATGTTGAACGTATGCTTGACGCGGATCTGCAGGCGGAGTTTGGTGAAATTGAACTGGAAGAGTCGTTGGCGGACTTTTTGAAAGAGATTGATGAGGAGCCTGAACCGGACTTTTCCGGGGAGGACGGACCGGAGATTGAAGCGGCAGGCGCGGAAGACGGCGTGGCAGATGATTTTTCCGATTTGTTTGAGGACGGAGAGTTTGCGCCGGAAGAACCGGCGACTTTGGATTCCGCAGAGACAGATGATTTTGCCGATTTATTTGCGAACGACGAGGAAAGCGGGACAGGCTCCGGGGAAGACGTAAAAGAAGCCGAAGCCGCTGTCTCAGCCGAACCGCAAGGGGAAGCGGCTGCCTTGTTTTCAAATTTGAATGAAATGCAGGAGGATATGGATGTGGCAGAGGAAAAAAATTCAAATCTCATATCCGATGATGAAATAGAACCGGATTTGCAGGATCTTTTTGCCGGACTCGGCGAAGAAGGAGAGGAACTGCTCGAGTTTGGAACAGAACAGGAAGAGATGGAGGAGCTTTTGAAAAGGCAGGTTCCGGACATTGCCGAAGATGTTCCGGCAGAGAAAAGCAAAAAGAAAAATGCCTCGGACGAAACGTCAGAGGAAGACTCCCCTAAAAAGAAGAAAAAGGAAAAGAAGGGAAAAGGTCCCATTGCGACTCTGTACCACAGACTGTTTGATAATGTGGAGCTTGACCCGTCTGAAATAAAACAGCCGCTGACAAAAGAAGAAATTGAGGCGAAGAAGAAAGCGGCGAAGGAAGCGAAAGAGCGTTCCAAAGAAGAGAAGGAAGCGCAGATTGCCGAAAAGAAAGAACAGGAAAGACTGGTAAAGGCGGAAAAGCAGCAGAAAGAGCGGGAAGCAAAAGAGGAAAAGAAAGCGCGGAAGCTGGAAGAGGCCAAACTCCTGTTGGAGGAGATGGAGAAAACCCGTATCAACCGTGCAGGCGCGTCGATTGTATTTATTTTCTTTGGCATGATAGCGGTAGTGATTTTGGTAGGAACCAGTATCTTTTCCTATTCGCTCAGCATTCGGAATGCGGCGTATGAGTTTAACCGTGACGAGTATACGCGTGCTTACAATGAAATTTTCGGTCTGGATATCAAAGATGAAGATATTGTCCTGTATGACCGGATTATGACGGTAATGTATGTGCAGAAGCAGTTAAATTCTTACTATAACTACTATGAGATGAAGGACTATCCTAAGGCGCTGGATTCTCTGCTGAAAGGGCTGCAGCGGTATGAGAAATATATTGAACTTGCTGTGGAACTGGACGTTGACAGTGATTTGGATTCCGTCCGAAGCGGGATTTTGACGGAGATAGACGCAAGTTTTTCCATGTCGGAACACGAAGCAATGGAGATTATACAGTCGGCGTCACAGCTGGAATACAGCATCAAAGTATATGATGCGGCGGAAAAAGTGAAATAAAAAGGCAGTTGTCGGAGCCAAGTCTCCGACAGTTGTTTTTTGAGGAGGAAATATGATAGCAATTATTGATTACGATGCCGGTAATTTAAAGAGCGTGGAAAAGGCGCTGTTAAGGGTAGGGGCGGATTCGGTGGTTACGAGGGACGCCGGGGTAATTGAACGTGCGGATAAGGTGATTCTGCCGGGAGTCGGAGCGTTTGGCGAGGCAATGGAGAAGTTAAAGAGTTTCCGTCTGATTGACCCGATTTATAAGGCAATCGAGCAGCAAAAGCCGTTCCTTGGCATTTGTCTCGGCCTGCAGCTTTTATTTGAATATAGCGAAGAAAAAGAAGGATGTGAGGGGCTTTCGGTACTGAGAGGCGGAATTAAGCGTATTCCGGAGGCACCGGGCTTAAAGGTGCCGCATATCGGCTGGAACTCTTTAAAGACAAAGGAAAATGCGGCGTTGTTTCGCGGGCTGTCCGAGGAGCCGTATGTGTATTTTGTACATTCCTACTATTTACAGGCAGAGGAAGAAGCGGTTGTGGCGGCAACGACGGAATACGGCGTTACCGTACATGCTTCGGTGGAAAAAGACAATATATTTGCCTGCCAGTTCCACCCGGAAAAGAGCGGAGAAACCGGTCTTGCCATTTTGAAAAATTTTGTTGAACTGTAAGGAGAAAGCCTATGTTTACAAAGCGTATTATTCCGTGTCTGGATGTACATAACGGCAGAGTCGTAAAAGGAATCAATTTTGTGAATTTAAGAGATGCGGGCGACCCGGTGGAAGTCGGGGCGGCATATGACGCGGCGGGAGCCGATGAGCTGGTTTTTCTGGATATTACGGCATCTTCGGATGCGCGTGCCATTAAACTCGATATGGTGCGCCGTGTGGCGGAGAGAGTATTCATTCCGTTTACGGTGGGCGGAGGAATCCGTACCGTGGAGGATTTTAAAGAAATTCTCAGAGAGGGCGCCGATAAAATTGCAATCAATACCGCGGCGATTTTGAATCCGCGTCTGATTTCGGACGCGGCGGAAAAGTTCGGAAGCCAGTGTGTGGTAGTTGCCATTGACGCGAAAAGAAGAGCCGACGGCTCAGGTTGGAACATTTATAAAAACGGCGGCAGAGTTGATATGGGAATTGACGCAATCGAATGGGCGATGCAGGCACATAAGTTGGGGGCGGGTGAGTTCCTTGTGACAAGTATGGATAAAGACGGAACAAAGGACGGATATGATATCGAGCTGACAAAACAGATTGCGGAAGTGGTTTCCGTGCCGGTAATTGCTTCGGGCGGTGCCGGAACGAAAGAGCATTTTTACGATGTGCTGACCGAAGGCAGGGCAGACGCGGCGTTAGCGGCATCGCTGTTTCATTATAAAGAGCTTGAAATCAACGAGGTAAAAGAGTATCTGCGCGGCAGGGACATAAGCGTCCGTCTGTAGCTTTGCGGGTGCAGCGCTTCCGTAGGAGAGAATCGTGTAAAGCATCACAGAGAAATCAGGACGTTCAGCAGAACTGGTTCGTATTGCTGTCGTAACGGTAATCAATGCCTGTTAAGGTGCGGACAAGTTCTTCTTCATTGATGTCAAGCGAGCGGCAAAGCTCGGTAAGGCTCGCGTAATTGTCCCGCAGCTGGGTATTGACATAACTTAAAAGAATTACAGGGTCTTTCGGTAAATTCATGTGGACTCCTTTCTGCGTAAAGCGGGTAGGCGGTATACGTGGGGACTGAGGAGAGCGGTGTGGCGCGCTCCTGTCAGGCGCTTATATGCGCTTAATTGTAACATAGGGAGAGGAAAAAGTAAAGCATGTGCGGTTTTCGGATGCCGCACGGAAAGGAAATACAGAATGGAACTTGCCGGAATCCTTGCCAATCAGGTAGTGGTAATGTTTTTGCTGTTGGCAGCGGGGATGATTTTATATAAGATAAAGATGATAACGGACGAGGGAAGCAGTCAGCTGACCGCCGTGGTGCTTTATGTGGTTACGCCCCTTTTGGTTTTGGATACATACAGCATGAAGTATGATGCCGCGGTAGCAAAAAATATGCTGCTTGGGTTTGCTTTGTCCGCAGGCAGTATTGTGCTTGCAATTATCGTATCGAATCTTCTGAGAATCAAAGGAACCAGGGAGAGTCTGGCTACGGAACGGTTTACGGTTATTTTTACAAACTGCGGGTTTATGGGGATTCCGCTCGCGGAGGCGGTGTTTGGCAGTATCGGCGTAGTGTATTGTACGACGTATCTGACAATGTTCCACTTGTTTGTGTGGACGTACGGGCTTGCGCTGATGCGCGGAAAGAATACGGAAAAGAAGACGCTTGCGGCGCGGATTAAGCCGTTTGTAACGCCGACCATAATCTGCGTTATTCTGGGACTTTTGGTGTATTTTTTACAGATTCCGCTGCCGAAGCAGTTTAAATCGGCAATCGGTTATATTGCTTCGATGAATACGCCGCTGGCCATGCTTGTATCCGGCGTGTATATCGCAAAGAGTGACCTTTTGGGCGCGCTGCGCCGCGGCAGGGTATATGCGGTCAGCCTTGTAAAATGTATTCTGATACCGCTTATCGTAGCGTTTCTTCTGGCACCGCTGCCGTTTAATGAAGAGTTAAAAACGACGATACTGATTTTGTCCGCCTGTCCGAGTGCGGCTAATGGCATGTTGTTTGCAAACCGATTTGGCGGCGATGCGAAAGCGGCCTCCAATATCTTTACACTGACGACTTTATCCAGTGTTGTCTGTATTCCGCTGATTGTCATGCTGTCACAATGGCTGGCAGGTATAGTTTAGAAAAAACAGACAACATAGGTAAATTTATAGAAATTGTATAAAATAGTTAAACTTTTAAATTTTTATTGACAAATCCGAGGAAAAGGTGTATAGTAGGAGAGTACCGAGCAGGAGCAGCCCGGTATTCATAAGAAACGCACGAGTGGCTCAGTGGTGGAGTATCGCCTTGCCAAGGCGAGGGTCGCGGGTTC
>JAFLSZ010000095.1 GCA_022510665.1 Lachnospiraceae bacterium | reverse complement strand
TGCAGCGTTGCGCATGCAAAAATAAGAGAGCGTTCAATCTACGGAATATAATAAAATATACAAAATCAAAATGCGGAAACTCGAGCGGATAAGTAATTGACAGAGCAAAATATTGCGGATATAATGAGAGAGAACACTACTATTAACGAGGGATAAGTCTCTGAAAGGGGTATATTATGAAAAAGATATGGAAAAAGTTTATGGTACTAGGTCTGGCGCTGGTCTTTTTAATGGCGGCGGCAGGCTGTGCGAAGGACACCGACAATACCAAGGAACCTTCCGGCACCGGAAACAAAAAAGAGGAAGAACCGCTGTATTCGGTTTCCATTAACGGAACGGAAATCCGGGTTGGCGAGACTAAGGTGCAGGCGCTTTTGAATGACGGGCTTGATGTTACATGGTCCGAAATGACCGAGGATATGCAGATTGAGCACTATGTAGTAGATCCGGATATGGAACTGGACGAAAATTCCTACTATACCGGAGGTACCGTCTGGGTTACCGATGAGTGTTTCGCCCATGTTGCCATTGTGACGGATGAGGAAAGAGTAAAATTGGGTGACGCCGTTATTGCGAGTATGGAGTTCCATTTTTCTTACGCGGACGACAAAGAGGTGCTGTCCGGCCTTACTTTCAACGGAGTACCTGTTACCGAGATGACGCGTGAAAAAGCCGGAGAGGTGTTCCCGGATTTCAGAGGGGATGATGCCATGTGGTTCAGTTCGGGTTTAAAAGATTATAAATACTCTATGGGGTTCAATTCCCAGACGGGAGAAATGATATCTCTTTCCGTTGAACGCCAGTATGACGTTGATTGGAATAGTTGATTTTCGATGATTTGAAAACCTGATAAAGCTGATAAAGCTGATAAAGCTGCTGCCGGAGAATAAGCTGCTATTTAGAGAAAACAGGGGGATTTTTATGGAAGAACAATTGAATTTTTTTGAGCAGAATGATGCGAAGATGTGTGAAAAGCTTATCAAAATACTGATTTGGATGACATTGGTCTTTCCGATCCTATTTTTAGCTACGGCAGTAGGTGTATTTCAGATTCCATACGATGATTTGGCAATACTCTCCCTTATCGGCTGTGTCTGCACAATCGGACCTACCGTTGCCAAGAAAGCAGGCGTATCTGTCCGGATTATGAAATATGTCAGCGTCCTGGCGATTGCTCTGATTGTTATGTTGCTCGGCGGTAACTGGACAATCGGAATATATATGACCTATGGTCTTGCCATGCTGTTCAGCTGTATGTTTTTCGATAAAAAGTTTACTACGCAGATTGCCTTTATCAGTTATTTTTTCCTGGTCGCTTCCTTGTTTCTCCGTTCCAGGGAAATTCCGCAGATTGAATATGAGACAAATATGGAATGGTTCATCACCCGTACCGTCGGGTTTACGATGGAACAGGTTGTTATGAGTATTGTATTTATCAATGTTGCAGGTACTTCGAGAAAGCTTTTGGAGAGACTCCATAACACCGAGCAGGTTGCTTCTGTCGTAGATAAGTGTGAAGCGGTTTCAACCGAGCTTGTTACGATGGTGGGAGAGCTTGCATCCAATATGCAGGAATCTATCTCTGTCAATGAGACAATTGTCAGCTCCGCGCAGGAAACTTCCGAGGACTGCGGCAAAAGTCTGAAGCATGTAAGCTCCATGCAGGAATCCGTAACAGAAATGGTTCAGGCAGTCGGTACGATTGATGCTGCCACAAATGAGATGCTTGCGATTGCAGATGATATCGGCGGGCGTATTCATGGCTATGTCAAAATCATGGATCAGGCAGTAGACAGTATGAAAGATATTGAAAAGGCGGCAAATATGACCGGCGAGTCTATCGATAATCTGGAGCAGGGGATTACGGAGATTTCCGGTTTTGCAGCCGAAATCTCAGGAATTACCGGACAGACCAACCTTCTTGCGCTCAACGCTTCTATCGAAGCCGCACGCGCCGGAGAGCATGGACGCGGCTTTACCGTTGTGGCAGAGGAGGTTCGTACACTGGCGGAACGCTCCAAGCAGCTTAGTGATTCTATCACTGCGGTAATATCAAAGATACTTGGTATGTTAGGCAGCGTAAAGAACTCAAATGAGCATAACCTGACCTCAGTAAGTGCAGGTATTGAACAAATATCCAATGCGCGGCAGGAAGCGGAGGAAATCGGACAATTACAGGATAATTCCCGCGGGAAAATAGAACAGATTGCCAACAGCAGCGCCCGGACCAAACAGAACAGTCAGGTAGTCAGTGATATGGCCACGCAGATGGGAGAACTTGTCCAGAACTCGCAGACGCGTGCAAACGAAATCGTAGATAAGGCAAACAATCAGGGCAGAATTACAGGCATGACCGGTGAAGCGTTTGCCCGGGTAGAAAATATTGCTCAGGATTTGTTGGAACTTAGTCATTTTACGTTGGAGGAATAGATATGTTTATAATCTTTGAAGTATGTATGCTCGCTTCAATGTGCGGACTTATTTATGTATTTCAAAATGATTATTCAACGTTGACGATCATTTTGAAAACAACTGCCAGTATCTTCTTTGTGCTGACAGGTCTGTGCGGCTGCATAAAAAATAAAGAAAACCGCCGCTTTACCCGTCTGATGCTGATTGCACTGCTCTGCTCCATGGCGGGGGATATATTGTTGGCGCTTGACAAGAATCAGGGGATGCTTTTTGTGCTTGGCGTAGCCGGTTTTGCCGCCGCACATGTTTTTTACTCTGTTTCTTTCTGCAGGGCATGTCGTGTGCGTAAAAAAGATATTATCGCCGCTGCCGTCCTGTTTGCGGGCTGTACGGTACTGTTATGTGTCGGAAACTTTGATTTTCAGGGGCTTTTTCCGGTACTGTTGGGATATGCCGCAGTAATATCCTTTATGACGGTAAAAGCACTGTCCCTTTATAGCTGCCGCAAAGGGCGGGAAAAGGCCGTATGGCTTCTTATGGCCGGAGGCGTTCTGTTTTTGCTGTCGGATATGGTACTGCTTTTCTGGCTGTTCGGAATCGGTGTTCCGAAAGAAATGCAATCCGTCTGCTGGGCGCTGTACTATCCGGCACAAGGCTGTATGGCCGCTGCGCTGAATGAAAAAAAATTACCGAAAAGTGCTTGACACATTGCGGAATATCTGTTACACTACCACCTGTAAAGAAAAAAACTTTACAGGTGGTGTTTTTTATGGAAGAAGTGACCGGACTTTGGGAGCTTGCCATGTTGTATGATTTTTACGGAGAGCTTTTAAAAGAGCATAACAAGCAGATTTTTGAAGATTATATTTTAAATGATTTTTCCCTGTCGGAAATTGCGGATACGGAAGGGATTACAAGGCAGGGAGTACATGACATTGTAAAACGATGCAGTACGCAGCTGCGGGGCTATGAGGAAAAACTTCACCTAGTTGAAAAGTTCAATAAGACAAAAGAATGCGTCGAAAGGATTCAGAAGATTTTACGGCGTATTTCCGATACAGGAGATTTGGAGCTGTTAAAAGAAGCGCAAGAATTAGCCGAGGAGATATCAGACGGGTTGTAAGGAGGGCTTTATGGCATTTGACAGTCTTACGGAAAAACTGCAGGGCATATTTAAGAGTCTGCGCGGCAAAGGCAGGCTGAGTGAAGCGGATGTAAAGGCGGCGCTTAAAGAAGTTAAGATGGCGTTACTGGAAGCCGACGTTAATTTCCGTGTAGTAAAGAATTTTGTGAAAACAGTAGAAGAACGTGCCATTGGACAGGATGTGATGAACAGCCTGACGCCGGGGCAGACAGTAATAAAAATCGTAAACGAGGAAATGGTGGCGCTGCTTGGTTCCGAAACAAAAGAGCTTACGTTTCTTCCGGGAAATGAAATTACCGTAATTATGATGTGCGGCCTGCAGGGTGCCGGTAAAACGACGATGGCAGCGAAGCTTGCGGGGCAGCTTAAGAGTAAAGGAAAGCGTCCGCTTTTGGCAGCCTGCGACGTTTACCGTCCGGCAGCCATCGACCAGTTAATCATCAACGGAGAAAAGGTGGGCGTTCCGGTATTTTCCATGGGAGATAAGAATAATCCGGTGGATATAGCAAAAGCGGCCTTGGAGCATGCGAAGAAAAATAATAATAACGTTCTTTTGGTAGATACCGCCGGACGTCTTCATATTGACGAGGCGATGATGGAGGAGTTAAAAAAGATAAAGGAAGCTCTTTCGGTAACGAATACGCTGCTTACGGTTGATGCCATGACCGGTCAAGACGCGGTCAACGTAGCGGAATCGTTTGAAAAGGAAATCGGGATTACGGGCGTTGTTATCACAAAGCTCGACAGTGATACCAGAGGCGGTGCGGCTCTTTCCATACGTGCCGTGACCGGACGGCCGATTCTGTATGCGGGTACGGGCGAAAAGCTGACGGATGTGGAGCAGTTCCATCCGGACCGTATGGCTTCCCGTATTCTTGGAATGGGTGATATTCTTACGTTAATTGATAAGGCCCAGGCGGAGTTTGACGAGAACAAAGCAAGGGAAATGGAGAAAAAGCTGAAAAAGGCAGAGTTCGATTTTAACGATTTGCTGGAACAGACCGAGCAGATGAAGAAAATGGGCGGAATCAACCAGATTATGGGTATGATTCCGGGAATGAGCAGCCAGTTAAAGGGCGTTGAGCTGAGTGACGATATGTTCAAGGGAATGACTGCGATTATCCAGTCCATGACAAAGGAAGAACGCGCTAACCCGGCGTTGCTTAACCCTTCGAGAAAACGAAGAATCGCGGCGGGAGCCGGGGTAGATATTTCCGAGGTAAACCGTCTGGTAAAGCAGGTAGAAGGGCAGAAAAAGATGATGAAGCAGCTTTCCGGAATGATGGGAGGCAAAGGACGGCGCGGTTTCAAAATGCCGTTCGGGTTGTAAAATACGGTTACAAGAAGCATTTGCTTTCTGTAATATACATGTATGAATAATCAAGGAGGTGAAATGAAATGGCAGTAAAGATCAGATTAAAGAGAATGGGTCAGAAGAAGGCACCTTTCTATAGAATCGTTGTGGCAGATTCCAGATCCCCGCGTGACGGAAGATTCATTGACGAAATCGGAATCTATGATCCGACCAAAGAGCCGAGCGTTTTCAACGTAAACGAAGAGGCTGCAAAGAAGTGGCTTGCCGACGGCGCACAGCCGACCGAGGTTGTTGCCAAGTTGTTAAAAAAGGCCGGTATTGAAAAGTAATAGTAGGAATGGGCGGATACGCCAGTATCCAAGACCGGAAAGGCAAGGTGTGCAGTAATGAAAGAGTTAGTGAGAGTTATTGCTATGGCACTTGTAGATAATCCGGATGCAGTCGAGGTTACGGAAAAAGAAACCGATAAATCGATTGTTGTAGAACTGCGTGTAGCTCCGGACGATATGGGAAAGGTAATCGGCAAACAGGGCCGCATTGCAAAAGCCATTCGCACCGTGGTGAAGTCCGCAGCAGCCGGAGATGACAAAAAAGTAGTCGTTGAAATACTACAATAATGCCAACACGGAGGGCTGTTTAGTCTGATGGGACGGTAATACCGGCCGTCGGGTTAAACAGCCCTTTGAGGTTTTTTGCAAAGGAAACGGACATAAGGAGTGAGCGGATGGAAAAAGAAAAGATGCTTCGTGTCGGTGTTGTGACGACAACACACGGCGTACGCGGCGAGGTAAAGGTATTTCCCACGACCGATGACGCAGGGCGCTTTAAGCAGCTAAAGAAAGCATATCTGGATTTGGGGAACGAGCTGCTTCCGGTTACCGTAGAGGGTGTGAAGTTTTTTAAGCAGACGGTAATTGTAAAGTTTAAAGAAATAGGCGATATGGATCAGGCCGCCTTATATAGAAACAAGGATATTTTAATCGAGCGGGAAGATGCCGTGCCGCTTGAGGAGAACGAGTTTTATATTTGTGATTTAATCGGCCTTTCGGTTGTGGCGGATACCGGGGAGAGTCTCGGCGTTCTGACCGACGTGTTAAAGACCGGGGCAAACGATGTATTTGAAGTGACGACGACGGACAAAAAGACCGTACTGATTCCGTATATCGAGGATTGTGTCAAAGAAATCTCGTTAGAGGAAAGCAGGGTTTTTGTGCATATATTGCCGGGTTTGCTGGATTAATTTGTAATATCCGGTCCGGTTACTTGGATTTTGGAAGGACAAGAGGCATGAATTTTTATGTTATGACGTTATTTCCCGATATGGTAGCGCGGGGATTGAACGAGAGTATTATCGGACGTGCCACGGAAAAAGGGCTGCTTTCGATTACGGCGGTGGATATCCGCGATTTTTCCGAGGATAAACATAAGCGGGTAGACGATTACCCTTACGGCGGAGGCGCGGGCATGGTGATGGCGCCGGGGCCGGTGGTGCGTACCTGCGAATATGTGAAAGGACTGATTCCGGAGGAACGCCGGGAGAAAGTAAAAGTGATTTATCTGACGCCGCAGGGAGAAGTGTTTACCCAGAAAAAGGCGGAGGAATGGGCAAAAGAAGAAGATTTGATTTTCCTTTGCGGACATTATGAGGGCATTGACGAAAGAGCCCTTGATATGGTTGTGACGGATAGAGTTTCCGCGGGGGACTATGTTCTGACCGGCGGGGAGCTTCCGGCGATGATGATGATTGACGCGGTGTCCCGCTTGGTTCCGGGAGTATTAAACAACGAGGTTTCCGCGGAGTTTGAAAGTTTTCAGGACAATCTGCTGGAATACCCGCAGTACACAAGACCGGAGGATTACAACGGCTGCCGCGTGCCGGAGGTATTGTTGTCCGGACATCATGCGAATATTGAAAAATGGCGCAGGGAGCAGTCCATTCTCCGGACACTGAACGCACGTCCGGATTTGCTGGAACACGCGGTGCTTTCCAAAAGCGAGCAAAAGTTTTTACAGGAGCTTTTACAAAGACAGGAAGAAGGAAAATAGCCGGTATTGTCGTACCATGGCAAAAATGTGAAAAATGTGCGTAAAAAGGTTGTCAAGAAATTCAAAAAATGCTATAACTATATTATAGAAAATATAGATGCGGAGGTTACCAGAATGGACAGACAAAGAGAGGACGTAAGCTATACCGCGGATCTTTTTCTCGCAAACAAAGTTTTGTTCCGTTGTTATTTGATAACTAATATTGTTTTAATTCTTGCATATGCGGTTGAGCTGGCAAAGGGGGCCAGAACTCCCGGCTACTATCTCGTTTTTCTCGCGTTTTCTTTGCTGCCGCTGATTGTTATTACCTGTTTATACCAAAAACAGAAAGACAGCGCTTATTTAAGAATTATCATTCCGCTCGTATACGGGGCGCTTTATACTTTTGTTCTTTTTACCACCGTGGTGCCGGAAGGTTTTGTATATGCCCTTCCGATACTTGTGGCATGCGCCGTATATGCGAGACAGAGGTTTATTTATGCACTTGGCGGCGGAGTTATTCTTATCAATCTTGTGGACATTATATGCGGATTTAATACCGGGAGACTGACTGCGGATAATATGGCAAGCATAGAGATTCGTTTTGCTCTGATAATTCTTGTCACGATTTATCTCGGAATGGCAACAAAAGCGATTATGCAGATGGGACAGGTGCAGGTGGAAGCCGCAGGTGCCGCAAAAGAGCGTTCCGACGAACTTTTGAATAGAATCATGTCGGTTTCCGACAGTATGGTCGGTTTGACGGAAACCGTGGCGGAACAGATGGGCGGACTGCACGAGTCATTATCCAAAACGATGCTGTCCATGCAGGAGGTTACCGGCGGAACCGGTGATACGGTAGCAGCCGTAAGGCGGCAGTTAGAAAAGACAGAGCAAATACAGCAGTATGTTGTCAACGTAGAGGGAGCCTCCTCGTCAATCGGCGGGGATATTCAGACTGCGAGAGAGGAAATCGCAAAGGGCAGTAAAATGGTCGAGCAGCTTGTATCCCAGGTTCAGAAGACAAATAATGCGAGCGATAAAGTATCGGTAGAACTGGAGAAGCTTGGTGCTTATGCGCAGCAGATGGAACATATTATCAGCGTAATTGAAGGTGTTACCAAACAGACCGGTCTTCTTTCACTGAATGCCAGCATCGAAGCTGCGAGAGCGGGAGAAGCAGGCAAAGGCTTTGCCGTAGTTGCTTCGGAAATTTCCGGGCTTGCCGCACAGACAAGCGGAGCGACGGTAGAGATTACGGAAATTATCAATAATCTTTCAAAAGAGTTGAACTCTTTGATTTCGGTGATTAAGGAACTTGGCGAAAGTAATCGCGTTCAGGGTGAAACGGTATCGCTGACAGCCGAAAGTTTTAGGGAGATTGAACAGGTTTCGGCAGACATTAGCGAACAGGCAAAGCAGTTGACAAATGCGGTAAAAGTACTGGCGTCGGCAAATACGGAAATTGTAGAGAGTACACATAAGATTTCATCGATTACGGAAGAAGTGACCTCACACTCAAATGAAACTTATACGATCAGCGAAAAGAACGACAAGACTGCTTCGGAGATGGATGCGCGTATTAAGGAATTGAAGAGCCTTGCGCAGAAGTTAAAGAAAGAGAGTCTTTCATAGATTTCTATAAAGGATTTCTATAAAGAATAAGTTTTTTACAAAAAATGCTTGCACCCTGTCAAATTTTATGTTATAATCTTCGATTGTGAGAGATGTTCCGCTGTATCGGGAGCCGATAGTAAGAATGTCTTAATTTTTAAGGAGGTCACAAAATGAACGAGATTATTAAGAACATTGAAGCAACTCAGTTAAAGTCTGAGGTTGCGGAGTTTCACGTAGGCGATACCGTTAAGGTATACGCGAAGGTGAAAGAAGGAACCCGTGAGCGTATTCAGGTATTTGAGGGAACGGTCTTAAAGAGACAGAACGGCGGAGCGAGAGAAACCTTTACGGTAAGAAAGACATCGAACGGTGTCGGTGTTGAAAAGACCTGGCCGTTACATTCTCCGAATGTTGAAAAGATTGAAGTAATCAGACGCGGTAAGGTTCGCAGAGCAAAGCTCACCTACCTTCGCCAGAGAGTCGGCAAGAAAGCTAAGGTAAAAGAAATCGTGAAATAAGCGAACGAAAAGGGACAATATGAATTGTCCCTTTTTTTCTAAATGAAAGGGTATTGACATGGCAGATTATGATTTTGATTTGAATGACAACCGGAGAAGTAAAAAAATCAAAAGAGCTATAGTTCGGATTGCGGTGTTTTTGCTGGAAACAGCGGTAGTTGTTCTGATTGCCTTTCTTTTGGTACGGTTCGCGTTTGAGCGTACTTTAATGCCGGGGGATTCTATGGCGCCGACATTGGAGGCGGATACGTCGATTATGATAAACCGCCTTTCTTATTTAAGGAAAGGACCGGAACGTTTTGATGTGATTGTGTTTGAGCAGGAAGGCGAAGAACATCGGTATTATCATGTCAAAAGAGTGATTGGGCTTCCGGGAGAAACCGTTCAGATTGTAAACGGAATCGTATATATTAACGATGAGCCTTTAAATGAAATTGTGAAGGATTTGCCGAAAATGCACCTTTCGGGGCTTGCTACGGAACCGATGGTGTTAGACGAGGACGAATATTTTGTATTGGGAGATAATCGGAATAAGAGCGAAGACAGCCGTTTTGCCAATATCGGCAATGTAACGAGAAAGCAGATTGTCGGGAAGGCATGGCTTACATTGGAGCCGTTTAATATTATTTCTCAGATTAATATAAAGAAAGATAAGTAACGAATGTTGGATTTGAGCTTTCGCATTTTTTAACTGCTTTAAAAAGTTCTGTAGATTATACGATATCTTATTTTTGCATTTGTCCGAAGGACCGCGTTTTTAGCGGAGCCGGAATCACCT
>JAFLSZ010000094.1 GCA_022510665.1 Lachnospiraceae bacterium | reverse complement strand
AAGCGAACCGTGCGCATCCCCCGGAGGGTAGCATGTCCGAAGGACATGGTATAATGTGCGCGAAAAGTAAAGAGAGCAGAATGGAGATACAAAGCATGGAGACAGTTTTTTGTCTTCGATGCTTTGAAGATACATTCTGCGAGCGGGCTCCGCGAGCGAAAAAAGCGCCGCGCAGCAAGGTTTTTGAGCGCCTTACTTTTCGCGATAAAGGCAGAGCAAGCAAGATGTGAAACGAAGTACGGAGACATACTTTTTGTCTCCGGTACTTCGGACTCACAGATTGCGCCGCGAGCCCGCGAGCCTTAAAAACCTTTGGTTTTTAAGGCTCTGCCGGAGCAGTTTAACCCCCTCCCGCAGCAAGGTTTCTGAGCGCTTTACTTTTCGCAATAAAGATAACATAACAAAAGTAAAAATGAAAAGAAAGGATTTTATAATGATAGACCTCCATGTTCATTCCAACCATTCGGACGGCACGCTTTCACCCGAAGAATTAGTGGAGCTTGCCGTAAAGACCGGCCTCTCCGCCTTTGCGCTGACAGACCACGATACGGTTTCCGGCATCGCCAAAGCTAAAGAAGCCGCCGCGCGGTTCACAGCGGACGGCCAGTCGGTTACGGTCATCTCCGGTACCGAAATTTCCGCCGCTTACAAAAAGAAAGATATCCACATTTTGGGACTTTTTATTGACGAAACGAATCCGGTACTTTTACAAAACTTGGAACAGGCCGTCGCCGAACGCGGACGCCGCAACGAAAAAATGGCGGAACGATTCCGCGCACTCGGTATTCCTCTTACTCTAGAGGAGCTTTGCCGCGAAAACCCCGACACGGTAATCACAAGAGCACATTTTGCCAAATATCTGTCGGAAAAAAACTATGTAAAAACGCGCGAGGAAGCGTTTCAGCGCTATCTTTCCCACGAAGCGCCCTGCTTTGTCCCGCGTGAATATATGCAGCCGGAACAGGCAATTTCCCTCATCTTAAACGCCGGAGGTATTCCGGTACTGGCGCATCCTCTGCTCTACAAACTTAAACCAAACGAACTGGACTCCCTGCTGGAGCGCCTGACCGCGGCCGGTCTGAAAGGTCTGGAGGTTTTTTATTCTTCGAATACCTCTTTTGACGAGAGTATCGCTTACAGCCTTGCCAATCGTTTCGGTCTTTTAATGACCGGCGGCTCCGACTTCCACGGCAGCAATAAACCGAACATTCATCTCGGCAGCGGCAGGAACCACAACCTCAATATCCCTGACAGCGTACTCGAACCGCTTTTGGCACTTGCAAAATAAAAGATGTCTGCAGCAGCTTCCTTGTACACATCCATGCGCATCCTACGGAGAGCTTTTGCCATTATAGAAAAGAGGCGTTCCCTCAGCCATTGTATGACTTTGGGAACGCCTTATTATTTGCTTTATCTTTTCCGCTTTATTCTTTTTCCTTTTTCTTTGTATCTTCAATTTCAGGTTTCTCTACTTCCACAATGGCATGTTTCTTCATCGGAATACGGCAGTTCTTATTGCTGCCAAACTCCACGATAATAACTTCCTCGTTTACTATATCGATTACCACGCCGTAAAAGCCTGCGGTCGTTAAAACACTGTCGCCGATTGCGATGGATGCCATTAGCTCTTCCTGCTTTCTCTGCTGCTTCTTTTGAGGTCTGACTGCCATAAAGTAGAACAAAAGCATTACACCGCCAATCATTACCACATAATAAGCCAGTATTCCAAAACCATTGCCGCCGCCTGCTACTTCGGCAGCCGCCGTATCCGTCGCTGTCAAAAACTGAAACATAAAGTCCTCCTTACTTATGCTTATCGCACGCTTAGTTTTCTTCCCCGGCCTCAAAGCCCGCAAGCTTCTGCCTTTTATACTCCGAAAAACGCTTCTGTTCAATCGCCTCGCGTATTTCTTCCATCATTTTGTTATAAAAATATAAGTTATGTGTTACCAAAAGCCTAAGCCCTAACATTTCCTTTGCTTTCAGTAAATGGCGGATGTACGCGCGGCTGTAATGCTTACAGGCCGGGCAGGCGCAGCCCTCCTCTAACGGCCGGTCATCCAACTCATATTTCGCATTTAAAAGTGTCATCTTTCCTCGATTTGTGTAGGCATTGCCATGCCTTCCGTTTCTTGCCGGATATACACAGTCAAAGAAATCAACCCCCCGTTCTACCCCTTCCAAAATATTGGCAGGCGTACCGACCCCCATCAGATAAGTCGGTTTTTCAAGCGGAAGATACGGAACCGTTTCTTCCAAAATCCGGTACATTTCTTCGTGAGATTCGCCAACCGCAAGACCTCCCAGCGCATACCCGTCCAGCTCAAACTCGGAAATCCGCTTGGCATGTTCAATCCGGATATCCGCAAACGTACCGCCCTGATTGATACCAAACAGCATCTGCTGCGGATTAATCGTATCCTCCAGAGAATTCAGCCGCGCCATTTCATTCTTACAGCGTTCCAGCCAGCGCGTGGTACGCGCTACGGAATTTTCCATGTATTCTCTGGACGCCGGATGCGGCGGGCACTCGTCAAACGCCATCGCAATCGTCGAGGCAAGATTCGACTGAATCTGCATACTTTCCTCCGGACCCATGAAAATCTTGCGTCCGTCCACATGAGAGTTAAAGTAAACACCCTCCTCTTTTATTTTCCTGAGACCTGCCAGCGAAAACACCTGAAAGCCGCCGGAATCCGTCAAAATAGGCCTATCCCAGTTCATAAAACGGTGAAGACCTCCCAGCTGCTTTACTACACGATCTCCGGGGCGCACATGAAGGTGGTAGGTATTGGAAAGTTCCACCTGTGTCCCGATTTCATGTAAATCCATTGTTGATACCGCGCCCTTAATAGCGGCGGCCGTACCGACATTCATAAACAACGGAGTCTGCACCGTGCCGTGAACCGTAACCAGCTCACCGCGCTTTGCATTCCCGTCCCGACATATTATGCGATACATTGTACTCCTTTAACAAATTGCAAATTTCTCTAATAATCTCTCAAACGCCGAATCTTCACCGTGACTGCATACCGAAACCGGGTTAGAGCAGAGCCCCATTACCCCAAGAAATGATTTTGCGTCTACGATAATGCGATTGTACTTTACATCAATATCAAAACTACATTTTTCTGCGGCTTTCACAAATTCCTGAACTGCTTCCGGGTTATTTAAACGAATTACTGCCTGTTTTACCATACTACTCTCTCCTTTTTACAAACAACAAATGTGTTTTTAACGTCAAAAGCTTCAAAATACGACGTTAATCAAGTTATAATTAGCAGTTATACCACCTTTTTAGCAATTCGTCAATACCTTTTATCAAGATTCTTTTCCAATATTTTCCAAAATTCGTGCGGCGCTCGGCAGATAAACATTCGAAATCCGCGCCTCGGCGTCACCGTATATAAGCTCCGCAAAGTCACCGCAGACTTTTGAAAAAATCTCCGACGTATACTTTACCTGAAGCTGCATTGCCGCAAGGTCAAACAAAGCCGGCATAACAGCCCGTCCCCAGCTTTCTCCGGTGCTTTCCACAAGACTGGACTGTCCCAGACACTCCGGCGTTATCTCATATTTTGCTCCGGTTACATGGTTGACACAGAAAACATGAGCATTCCCTTTTTCGTCTTTTTCATAAGACAGTACACACTGCTCTCTCTGTAACGCGATGTCTTTCTCGACCGAAAGTACGGAATTTGCCCCAAAACGTCCTGCTTTGCTTCCCGTATCCGACCTTTCGAGAAACTTACTATCCGACAGGACCTTAATCAGACGGTCAATACTCTCCTGATCCAAAACCTCATTACTGACTTTCTTGTTATTTGTCAAAAAATTGACTAAAGCATCAATTTCTTCCTGTGAAAGCAATGCCTGTGAAAGTAACGTATTTTCGTTCATTCCCTTCTCCTTTCCGTATACCGCTTTTTTCGGTACGCTATCCTTGCTAGATATTTCCAGTATAGCAAAAAGCGTGCTTTCCGTCAATAAAGAAGTCAGGGAAAAGCCGTCTTACTGTTACTCCAAATCCCCGTTTGCCGGATTGTCAAGCAAATGACCGTCTGCGTCGAAACGGGAGCCATGGCATGGGCAATCCCAGCTATGTTCCTCCCGATTCCATTTCAGCGCACAGCCAAGATGTGGACACCGTTTTTTGGAAAAGCTTAAAAGCCCTGCCGTCGACTCCGCGAGATTAAGAAACAACTGGCCGCTCAGTATACCTCTGGACGGAGAAAATACCCTGACATTGTCATTCTCCTTTCCTAAGAGCATATCCGACAAAATCATTGCCGCCGCCATGGAAGAAGTCATTCCCCACTTATTAAAACCGGTTGCCACATAAAGACCTTTCGTCCCTTTTGCATACTTTCCGATATACGGCAGCGAATCCAGCGTCATACAGTCCTGTGCCGCCCAGTGAAATACCTCCTTTGCCTGCGGATAATACACCGCAGCCGCCTGTCTGAGTTCGGTATAACTGCCTCCCTGCTTTCCGGTACGGTGCGAACCGCCTCCAAACAAAAGATAGTCCCCCACATTCCGAAAAGAAAACCCTTTTTTCGCTTCGTCTACATACATTCCCTCCAGAGACGGCACATTTTTTAGTCCCAGCACATAAGAGCGGTGCTGATACAGCTTCAAAAAATATCCGCCATGCTTGTTTAACATCGGAAAATGCGTCGCGACAATAATCTGCTTTGCCGTAATTTTTCCTTTGTCGGTCACCACCGTTTTTCCCCGGAATTCACGCACTTTTGTATGCTCGTAAATCACGAGATTCTTGGAAATGCCGGCAAGAAACTTTAAAGGATGAAACTGCGCCTGTTTCGGAAAAGAAACCGCCCCGTATGTCGGAAACGGCAGCGGCAGCTCCTCCGTAAACTTCGCATCCGCTCCGAGCCGCTCCAACACCTTCATTTCTCGTTCCAGTTTCTCACGGTTTTCTATAGAGTATACAAAATTATCCTTTTCCGCAAAATCGCACTGCATTTCTTTACAAAGCACACGATAATTTTCCAGTGCCATCCGGTTTATTTCCAGATACCGTGCCGCCGCCTCCAAGCCGTATTTTCCCGCTATCTTATGATAAATCAGACCATGCTGTGCTGTAATTTTAGCCGTGGTATGCCCTGTAATCCCCGCGCCGATTTTGTCCGCCTCCACCAAACAATATTCTACCCCTAACTTCTGTAAAAAATATGCGCAAAGAATCCCCGCCAGCCCTCCGCCTATAATCAGAACTTCCGTCTTTTTTTCACCGTTCAATGATTCAAACGCCGGTAATTCCGCGTCCTTTTCCCATAATGATAATGAATGTTGCATCACAAACCTCCAAATCCGTTGCCTTATTATTGCATTTTCCCTGAGCGGACTCAAAACAACAGCAGCCTGTATAAGTAACGGGAGTAGTATGTGCAGTTTTTGGAAATACTATCATTTGTTTTTAAAACATTAACGGAACACAGACGGAGTTTAACATGAAATTCAAAAAACGAATTAAAATAAACACAATCACATACGAAAAACTGACTGCGGTCGGAACGGATATTTTATTTGAAATCATCGGAAGTATCCTGATTGCGCTTGCTGTCCATAATTTTGCGCTTGCTGCCGGTTTCCCCATGACCGGCTTTTCCGGAATTGCAATTATTTTGAACCGCTTTTTTAATATTCCTGTAGGCACCTCCACCATCCTGCTGAACATACCGGTAGCACTCCTTTGTTGCCGCCTGATCGGAACCGCTTTTTTAATCAGGTCCTTCCGCTGTATGATAATTTCTTCCCTGTTTATCGACTATCTGGCGCCGCTTCTGCCATTTTACGAGGGGCCGCGACTATTGGCGGCTCTCGTCACCGGAATCCTCGGCGGCATCGGTTACGCGTTAATCTATATGAGAAATTCCTCCACCGGCGGTGCGGATTTTCTTATCATGGCATTTAAAAGCAAAAAACCCCATCTGCGGCTCGGAACGATTGCCTTTTTAATCGACCTTGGCATTATCCTTGCGGGCGGTCTTTTGTTCCGGGACTTTGACGGGATTTTATATGGTCTGATTGTCACATATCTCCTTGCCGTTGTTGTGGATAAAGTATTTTACGGCATCAATTCCGGAAAAATCGCCTTTATCGTGACAAATCACGGAGAAGAAATCTGCAGACTCATAGAAGAGTGCAGTAACCGCGGCTCAACTATCTTAAAATCGCAGGGCGGTTACCGCATGGAAGATAAACAAACCGTTATGGTTGTAAGCAATTCAAAGCAGATGTACCGCATTCTGCAGGAAGTCACCCACAATGATAAGGAAGCATTTATTATTCTGATGGAAGCGCATGAAATACACGGAAAGGGGTTTTCCGTTATTTGAGGCCCGTTTTTTCCACATCTGAAGCGTATTACCGCCTGTTCCTTTCGTCCGCTTCTGTCGGACTCACTCCCGTCACTTCAGGCTGCCGCTTTGTGCCGTCTGCCGAAACTCCGTCATATACGGCCGAAAACGGAGCGGAAGGTTATTTCGCTGCAGCGCGGGATTCTCCCGTTCGGCAACCGCAATCCGGTTATGAAATATCCGCCACAGATTTATATAGGCATCCTTTGCCTCCGATCTTTCACAAAGACTTTGGTATTCTTCCTCATTCAACCGATAAACAAACCACCCCGCGCCGCCGCGGTGAATGCCGGCAATCCGGCGCTGTTCATCAAATATCATAAAGTTCTCCGTATTCAGGCGGTTCGAAAAATGCTCCATCAGCTCGCCCAGCACATTATTTTTCGGTGCATATCTCGCAAACAACAGCCCGTTCTCCTGCTCGTCAAAACGCAGAAACCCTTTCAGATGATGCGACTCGTTATCAAAATTCCGAACTGCCTCAAAAAGCTTCATTGTCCACGGATTGCCGTAACTTCTGCACGCCTGTGCCCCCTCCCGGTAAGCATAAATCAAAAAACGGTAAATAATCTCACCCTTTTCCGGCTCCTGCGACAGCACCGCTTTCATTACCATCTCATACGCCTCCTCCGAAACCCGCAGACGCACCGAACGCTGTACCTTCTCGCTCTTTTCCTCGTCCGGCACAACCTCAATATACTCGGCAAACAAAAGCGGCTCTTCCCATTCTTTCATACGGACTTCAATCCGGTTTTCCTCATGGCGGTGTACCGATGCCCATGCCTCGTAAACCGCGGTAAAAATCCCCTCCACACTATCTTCACACCGATAAATGTATTTTTTATCCATCCTTCTCGCTCCTTTATCCTGCCGCCGTCTCAAAGCCCGGAAACTCAAACAGCGACACCTGCCGTCCATAAAGCGCTTCCTTTAAATTCTTCGGAAGCCTCTCGTTTGAACTCAGGCATTGCGTAATGTACTCCTCGTTTGATGACAAATGACCTAACGTCCTGCCGCCGCAGGTAATAAAATATCCGGCACGTTTCAGCACGACACCGATTTTCTTTAAATCCTCGAAAGAAAGCGGACCGCCGCGCCTTGCCTCTATAATCCGCTTCGCCGACTTCGGACCGACACCCGGCACGCGAAGCAGCAGAAAATAATCCGCCTTCAGCACTTCGACAGGAAACAGCTCCATATGATGCACCGCCCAGTCACACTTCGGGTCCAGCACCGGATTGAAATTCGGGCGTTTCTCCGTAAGCAGCTCTCCCGCCCGAAAGCCGTAATAGCGCATCAGCCAGTCCGCCTGATACAGCCTATGCTCCCGCAAAAGAGGCGGACCGCCCGGTAAATCCGGCAGATTCGCGTCATCATTGACTTTCACAAACGCCGAATAAAATACCCTCTTTAAATCAAACTTCTGATAAAGTGCTTCCGCCACGGAAACCAACTGATAATCCGTCTCCGGTGTCGCACCGATAATCATCTGCGTGCTCTGTCCGGCTGCGGCAAAGCCACGCCCCGTCGGCAGACCGACTTCTTTTAAAAGAGACAGTCCCTGTACTGCCGTGACCGCCGGTTTTTCGGCAGTGCCCTGTTCACGCAAAAGACTATTGTCCGTTCTGCTTTCTTCCGCTTTCGGTCCTTGTATCTCAGCCGGTTTCTGTACTGCCTGTCCGCCTATGCCCTTTGAGCCGTTTTTCTCCTCCGCTTCCGAAGAATTCTGCTCTATCTGTACGTTTTGTATGTTTCCGAAGCGTTCTTCAATTCCCGCCTGTTTGGCCGCCCGGTTCGTATACCAATAGGCGCTGCGGTTTCCTCCCATAAATCCGAGTTCCTGCCTGCTTTCCGCGATACCGGACTGAATCTGGCGCATCGGCTGCAAAATATTTTTCCGGGTCTTGTTCGGTGCAAGCTGACGCAGCCCTTCATTGGTCGGCAGTTCCAGATTCACACTCATACGGTCGGCATACCACCCCGCGTACTCGACAAGCAGAGGATCCGCCCCCGGTATCGCCTTACAGTGGATATAACCGCGGAAGCGGTACTCCTCCCGCAGCATCCGAAGTGTCTGACAGAGTAACTCCATTGTATAGTTCGGCGTATGAAGGATGCCGGAACTCAAAAACAAACCCTCAATATAGTTCCGCTTATAAAACCCAATCGTCAGTTCACACAGCTCCCGCGGCGAAAAACTGGCACGGGGAACGTCGTTGGAGGCACGGTTAATACAATATTTACAGTCAAAAATACACTCGTTTGTAAACAATACTTTCAACAAAGAAATACATCTGCCGTCGGCAGAAAAAGAGTGACAGATACCGGCGGCAATCGAATTTCCGATTTCACCGCTTTTTCCTTCTCTTTGCATACCGCTGGAAGTGCAGGCAACATCATACTTTGCCGCATCTGCTAAAATTCCGAGCTTCTGCTCCATGGATAAAGATTCACTCAGTATCATACTGCACACTCCTTTATGTTGTGACAGGATTCGGGTATCAATAGTCCCTTTTGCCACCTGAATCCCGATAACTCATTACACTGCATCTCCTATTACATAAGATTATAGCATACATTTGTTCGATTTTCAATATTTAATACGAAAATTTGTTCGTTTTTTGTTCCGCAATGTTTTTTGCCCCACCCCGTAACCATTTTCCGCTCCTGCATACACTGTTAGAAAGACTTTTTTGAGGTCTGTGATGGAAACAAAAAACTTTTTTCTTTCTCTCCTTAACGAAAACCGTCCGGATGCGGTCGCCGTTCTACACGGAAACGCCGAACACCCGGACATTAACGGTATTGTACAATTTTATAGCCTCCCGGAATCGGGGATTTTAATCGCCGCGGAAATTACCGGCCTTCCCGAAAACGAATCCGACTCCCCCGCGTTTTTCGCGTTCCACATACATGAAAACGGCGACTGCTCCGGCAGCTTTGAAAACACGGGCAGCCACTACAATCCGGACAATGTCCCGCATCCGGAACACGCCGGTGACCTGCCGCCGCTTCTTTCCAACGACGGTTACGTCTGGATGATATTTTATAACGGTTACTTAACGATTCCGATGCTTTTAAACCGCTCGCTTATTATCCACCGTGATTCGGACGACTTTACTACCCAGCCTTCCGGCAATGCCGGAGAGAAGATTGCCTGCGGAGTTATCCGGGAAACAAAAGCTTTCATACAGTCTTAGTTTGCAGCCTGTTCAAATTTCTCTTTGTCAGAGGAAAAGCCGGTATCTCTGCTGCGTAAATAGATTCAGCCGATATAGCGTTTAATTGCCTCAAAGCTTTCCCTACTCAGGACATGTTCAATCTTACATGCATCTTCGAGGGCCGTCTGTTCGTTGACACCAAGCCGCATAAGCCAGTTTGAGAACAGCAGATGGCGCTCGTAGATCATCTCGGCAATTTCCCTGCCGGAAGGCGTCAGAGTAATAAAACCTGAATCGTCCACGGAAATATGCTCCTTCTGACGCAGATTCTTCATGGCAATACTGACGCTGGGCTTTTTGAAGCCCAACTCGTTTGCGATGTCAACTGAGCGAACGGCGGGCAGCCGCTTGCTCAAAATCAATATGGTTTCTAAATAATTTTCTGCGGATTCGTTTACGTTCA
>JAFLSZ010000093.1 GCA_022510665.1 Lachnospiraceae bacterium | reverse complement strand
TGCTTCTATTGACGAATATATTTTGAGGCAAGAAAAAGATATACAATCGATGCTTCTTTGCCTCAAAAATACCATACATGAAGCGATACCTGAGGCCGAGGAGACGATTGCATGGAGTACGCCAACCTGGAAAAAGAAAGGCAATATCATACGTTTTGCAGTTAGCAAAAACCATATTGGAATATATGTATGGGAAGACGCAGTTTCTTTTTTTGAAAAGAGGCTAAGAGGACTTGAGACAGATAATGGCGTTATTCGGTTAAAATTTGATGAAGAACTGCCGCTCTCGCTTATTGCCGATATTGCAAAGTGGTGTTTCGCAATGGATCAAATGAGTTAAACCGATATGGGAGGTCGAAAACATGAGTGATTTGGATGCTTTCTATCACTGAAGCAAATCAAAATTTTTCAAAAGTAACGAGGCTGGTGGATGAAAGAGGAAGTGCGCCCTGTCATCCCAATCCGGGTAAAGATATTATTTTGACATTATGTTATAATGTCCGTGAAGGCAGAGAAAGCAAGATATGAAACGAAGTATGGAGGCATGTTTTTTGTCTTCGGTGCTTCGAATTCACATCTTGTGCTGCAAGCCTGCGAGTCTTGAAAGCCGACGGTTTTCAAGACTCTGCCGGAACAGTTTGAAATACATGATATTATAATAGTGCGAAAAGAGATGAAAAATATGCTGGAATGGATGTTTACAACAAAGAAGTTGATAGACTATATTGATGCGAATGCAATAAGCAATCCATCCTTGGCGGATATTGCAGAGCAGGTCGGATATTCGTCCTACCATTGCTCGGAACAGTTTCATAAAGTTGCGGGTATGACAATAAGGGAGTATATATCGAAACGCAAGTTGTATGCGGCGGCAATGGCACTACAGAAAACACAGGATGAAATCATAGATATAGCCCTGGATTGCGGATTTTCTTCTCAACAGGCATTGTCCCGTGCTTTTCGTAAAGCATTTGGCTGTAGTCCGGCGGCATACAGAAAGAATCCGAATAATTTCTCGTCTACGATCATAAAGGAGGTTGAGGTTGTTATGGAATCCAGAGGAGTGTTTGACGCGATTCCCGAAGAATTTGATAAGTACAGGCCGCACTATAGCCCGGAACTGTTTGATGCTCTGATTCGTTATGCAAACATCGGCGAGAACAAATCGGTGTTGGAATTAGGCCCGGGCACCGGACAGGCAACGGACCCGATTTTGGATACCGGATGCGAATACCATTGCATTGAGCTGGGAAAACACCTTGCGGTCAAAATGTCTGAAAAGTATGGGAACCGTGAAAACTTCCATATCGTCAATGATGATTTTATAACCCACGACTTCGGAGAGCAGAAGTTTGATATGATTTACTCTGCCAGAACTATTCAATGGATACCCGAGGATGTCGCTTTTTCAAAGACATTTGCTCTGTTAAAACCCGGCGGCATCCTGGCTATGATTCATATTTACAGTGATTACAAAACACCGAATCCCCAGTTGTTTGATAATATCCAAAAAGTGTATGAGGAGCATTACCGCCCCGTAACAGCATATAAACATCGCAATTTTCAACACAGGAATGCTGTCAACTATGGGTATATTGATTATGAAACGAGAGAATACCACGGAAAAAGAATACTAAATGCCGATCAATATATTTCTCTGGTCGGAACCCATAGCGATCACATCATGATTCCGGAGCCCCATAGAACGCCTTTTTTTAACGGACTTCGCCAAGCGGTCGTGGATGCGGGAAATGTGATTGAATATTACGATACTCATGTATTAATGTTGGCAAGAAAACCTTTTGAATAAAGCTTTGGCGGAACCCTTGTCTTTGCCCTTATGGGCCGAAGCCGTTTTATTTAAACTTCTTTCGATTCAGCCATGTGAATATCAATGCGGTTATGCCTCCCGATGCCACAATAATTAACAAATCTACAGGGGCAAGAACGATTTTGGGTATGCTATTAAAAATAAATCCCCTGCCAAAACTATACAGATGTCCATGCAACAGAATCATTTCACCGATATACATAAGGAAAGTCATTGCGGAAGAAACGATTGCAGGAAGCCAAACCGAAATAAGTTTTCGCTTTTCTAAAAGGAACGAACCTACAAAAATGCCCACTGTTATACCTAATAGGATAAAGAACACCGTCATCAAAGCAGCGGACAGAGGAGATACTTGAATATTTCCGTCCCTCCAGAAAGCCGTAAAACAAGCAAGGATACAAAGTCCGAGAAATGCAAGCGAGCAAACCGATTGTAAAATCAAGGATTTAAAGCGTTTCTTTTCACCGCTCTTTATCATTTGACCAAATCCATATAAACAGTTCAAAATCGAAAGGATTAAAACAACGGAAATGATGTAAAAATGCAGCTTAAATGCAGGATTATAGTTTCCCATCAAAATATCGACTGCTGTTTGTGTTTTATATGTAGTTACGGTTTCGCCCCATCCTTCCGGCGGTATATAACACATAAACATTTGCCAATCTTCGAGCCTTGTGACCGTTTCGGCCGTTGTCACTACAACCTTTTGTTCAAATAATGTTTCGAGCATAAAGAATGCGCCGGCGGCTGTTACCGAGCCTCCAAGCAGAGCAAGCCTCTTGAACAGTTTCATGTACAAAGGCATGATAAGTACGCCAAGCAATATAGCCAGGCAAATCGGAGTATACGGAATAATATATTTTGGGTAGTTTTCCTTCAAAACAGTTCCGTCAACAATCATATCGGTAATGACACGTACGCCCATCGATAGAGGATAATAAGAAGCGGCCAGAACGCCAATGCAGGAAAACAAATAATATCTGTTAAGTTGTTTTCTTTTCATATTCATTCTCCTTTCATCCTGCATTTGTCAGTAAAGCACAGGAAATTATGACGATTAATACAATGAATATCGTCAACGAAAACCAAGTCATTTTCTTGAAAGACAGTATGTTTTCAATTCGCGTTCGAATTTTTGCACCACCAAAGGCGGAAGTAAAGACAGTTTTGCTTTGTCTGCTTTCCAATAGAGATAGGGCATATTCTTTTGCGCGGTTATCACCTGACTTTGCAAGCACACACTCATCGCAAGACAGTTCAAGATCTGCGAGGAACATCTTTAAGAATACCCAACAAAGCGGGTTGAACCAATGCACTGCCACAATAAGAAATGCAAGCATCCGCCACAAATTATCAGCGCGGCGAATATGCATTTTTTCGTGCAGCATAATAAGTTCAATATCTTTGTCCTTATAGGATATAGGCAAAACGATTCTGGGTTTGATGATACCGTATACTGCAGGAGATATGCTCTTATCCGAAAGGTAAATGTTATTTCGCCAATGTGCTGCATATTTCATTTCTTGCAGTGTTGTAAAATAGATAACCATCAGCATAAGAATAATTGCCAAAGACACGATTATCCATATAACGGAAGCAACACCAAACACCTTCTCAAGTATGTTTACTTTATAGGTAATTGGGAAATAACTGTTCGCAGCCATAACATTGTTCATCATCGAAAATGCCACGTCATCTGTCGGATGGTATACAACAATGGTTTTGGTTGTGATTTTGGATAACAATACCATCAGACTGTACGGACTGTTTAATCCAAACGGAATAGCCATCCGTAAAAACGGTATCGCCCATAAAAATACTGCAAGTCTTCTTGGAATCTTTTTTACCAGTCTGACCGGCATAACAAACAAACCGGTTATGGCCGCGGTTATACTCATATTGAATATCCAATAGAATGTTTCTTGTAGCATAGCTGTCACCTTTTCTCAATCATGTCGCGCAGCGCATTAACCTCTTCCTCGGACAAAGGCTCATCCTCAAGCAGTGCCGAAAATAAGGCACTACGAGAACCACCGAACATTTTCTTTACGAGAGATACGGCTTCAACCTTTTGCATCTTGCCCTGCGACACAAGAGGGGTACAAATGAATCCCGGCTCCTCGCGCTGAATAAATCCTTTTGATTCAAGTTTTTTAAGTACAGTGTAAGTAGTATTTTTATTCCAGCCAATTGTCTCGGCGGCGATCAGACTGATGTCTTTTGCTGAAATCGGGTTTTTCGCCCATATGATTTCCATTACCTTTGCTTCGCTGTCAAAAAGTTTTTCTTTCATAGCATCCCTCCTTGGGACTATTTATATAGTCCAGACTATCACAATAGTCTGGAATTGTCAATAGGTTTTAGAAAAACAGAATTGACGGCAGGGATAAAGTTGTGTGAAATTGTATGAAGGGATAAGGTGAGCAGTTGATTTATAAACTTTAATTTATCGGAATAGCCCAAAAGGGGACTTGAAATAAGCCCCCTTATCGGTTAAACTTTGTTATATAAGGAGGAATGGCAGAATATGAACATAATTTGGTCCGAATATGTGCAGGGAATTAACACTTTATATTATTCCCGCAAGCTGCGTTTCAACGATATGTTTTCCAAACAGTATACGGATTTATTTTCTCTGAATCCGGAGGCTGAAATGCGGATTCTTGAAATCGGCTGCGGTCCCGGAGCGCTTGCGGGCGCCCTTCGCCGGTGGTATCCGAAAGCGGAGATAACGGCTATTGACCGCGACAGTAATTTTATTCATTTTGCGAAAACCAAGGAGCCGGGAATTACGTTTTTAGAAGGAGATGCCACGGCACTTCCCTTTGATGATAATATGTTTGATGTTACAATTTCAAATACGGTTGCCGAGCATATAGAACCTTCCCGGTTTTATGGTGAGCAGTTTCGTGTATTAAAACCCGGTGGTGTATGCCTGGTACTTTCTTCCCGCAAGGGGATTCATGTAGAACCAAACTGCATTACGCTTAATGAATATGAAAATCAATTCTGGTCAAAAGCAGAACGGTATGATAGTTCGGCCGAAAAATATTCTGTATGCAAATATCCGATGAGTGAAAGCGAATTGCCGGAAACAATGGAGAAATACGGTTTTCGTGATATCATGACAGGTTATGCAGCAATTGATCTGACGCCGGATAACCCCAAATTTTCGTCTGTGTTAGCGCATGATATGATAAATTCTGCCAGATATACGGCGCTGGATGCAATTGATTCCGTATTACATACAATGCCCGAACATTTTACCATGGAAGAGGCCGAAGAAATGAAACGACTTGCAAATGCGAAATATGATATGCGAATCCGGCAGTATGACTGCGGTGAAAAGCAATGGGATACTACCGTGTCGATTATTATGGTAGTAAGGGGTATAAAATAAAACCGAAGGTAAAGAAAGGTTCTAACCATTGTGTTGAGAAATGTAATTATTACGGTATCGGCAAAAATAGCCGTAGAACAGGAAAATATTTATGAAAAATAAAAGAAGAAACCGGTTTATAAAATATATGTTTCTTGCGGTTTTTGTAGTATGTCTGATTCCGGTGGGTCAGGAGTACTATTTATCATGGCGGCATAAGTCACAGATGAATAATCTGAGGAAAATGGCAGGGGCACTGACGGGGCAGGAAGACTACGGCACGGAGAATACTCCTGCACCCGGCACGGAAGAAGCACGCCGCCCGGAGGCCTCCTCTGCGCCCGGCACGGAAGGGGAACACTGCCCGGAGAGTAGTTTTGCAGCCGGCATTGCGGGGGAAAGCGAATCGTATCAGACAAAGGAGCCGGTTATATTGAGTCGATACGCCGCATTGTATGAAAAGAACAGTGATTTTGCGGGCTGGCTTTTCATAGAAGGGACAGACATTAGCTATCCTGTTATGCAATGTGAGGATGATGAATATTATCTGGATCATGATTTTTATGGAAATAAGGATAAGTATGGATGCCTGTATGTAAGAAATAAAGCAGATTTAAATGCCGGAACCAATTTTGTCATATACGGGCACAATATGAGGGACGGAGCCATGTTCGGGAAGTTGGACTTATATCAGAAGGAGAGCTTTTATCCGGAACATAGGGAAATTTTCTTTCATACGCTCTACGAGGAGCGTGTCTATGAGATTATAGCGGTATTCCGTTCACAGGTCTATAATTCGGATGACGACGCTTTTAAGTATTATCAGTTTTACGAGGCGGATACGCCGGAAGAATTTGATTATTTTTACGAAAATATCAAAACGCTTTCCCTGTATGATACAGGTGTGACGGCGGAATTTGGAGATACGTTTTTGACGCTTTCCACCTGTGCCTATCATGTGGAAGACGGTCGGTTTGTAGTCGTGGCAAAGCGGAGATAATTAATATAAAAAAAGACGGCGCATCGTTTGATGCACCGTCTTTTTAGAAATCGAATTAACCCTGTAAGAGGGAGAGAACGCCCTGTGTAGACTGGTTCGCCTGCGCCAGCATAGCCTGGGAAGCCTGAGACAGGATGTTGTATTTGCTGTATTCCACCATTTCGGAAGCCATATCAACGTCACGGATACGGGACTCTGCAGTCTGTAAGTTCTCCGCGGAAGTATCAAGGTTTGCGATGGTGTGCTCTAAGCGGTTCTGAATGGCACCGAGCATAGAACGCTGTTTGGAAACCTTTTCGATTGCGGCATCAATGGCGCCGATGGAAGAGGAGGCACGGTCCTGTTTGTCCACGCGGACATTGTTTCCGCTGATGCCCAGTGCGGAAGCGCTCATATTGCCGATATTAAACTGCATGGTCTGTCCTTCGTTTGCGCCGACCTGCAAAATCATGCCGCCGGAGGAAGCAACAGCGTCATAGCCGCTCTGGGTAAGGAAAGCGTCGTCGTCTCCGAGACCGGTACCGCCTGCTAAGCCAATAACCTTCTCGGTAGAAGAATCCGTTACGAAAAGAGTATTCGGTTCGTCCGTACCCGGAGCTTTGGCGCCGCTTAATTCAATGCTGACACTGATACCTGCCGTTGCCAAAAGATCCTCAAGGTCCTGAGCGGTGTATTCTTTGCCGGACTGTAAGTGGAGTTCGTAGCCTGCACGTCTGGTCATGACAGCGTCAGGGAACTCTGCAGACATATCATAATTCGGAGGACTGGAGAGCTTTGCCTCTTCTTTGCCGGCCTCAGCATCAAACATAAATTTAATGGAAATGTTGTAATCGGTTCCGTATTTATTGGAAGTAATTTTAATCGTGTCCGCACCGACGAAATTTTTGGTTACAAGGACATCCTGTGCGGTTGCTTTTGCGCCGGCAACAGTGCCTCTCGTTGTGGTAGTTGTAGTAGGGGAAGCCGTATAAACGCCGGTTGCGAATTTTATGGAAATATTCGCCGGAGTGTAGTTTGCAGAGGAGTCTTCCTGCTTTGCGTTCTTAACTAACTGGTCAATATCGGCCTGTGTATAGGTTTTATTATTTGCAAGGCTGAGTGTTAAAATCTTGCCGTCCCCATCCCAAATCGCGGATTCACCGCCGGCAGTCGCGGAGATATTCGTTCTAACTTTCACGCCGATAATGTCCGAAGTGATAAAAGCGCCTAATGTTCCGTTGTAGTCGCCGTACTTAGGTCCCGCAGACGTAGTAGAAGTATTTGTGCCGTCAAAAGAACCGTCAAGAAGCTTCATGGTATTGAACTCGGTAGTTTCGGCGATACGATCCAGTTCGTCCTGTAACTGTTCGATTTCGTCCTGAATGTTGTCACGGTCTTCATCGGTTTCGGTACCGTTGGCAGCCTGTACCGCAAGCTCACGCATTCTTTGCAAAATACTGTGGGATTCGTTTAATGCGCCTTCTGCGGTCTGGATTAAGGAAATACCGTCTTCTGCGTTGGTAGAAGCCTGTGTAAGACCGCGAATCTGAGAACGCATTTTTTCGGAAATTGCCAAGCCTGCTGCATCATCAGCGGCACGGTTAATGCGATAACCCGAAGAAAGTTTTTCTGTAGATTTTGCCTGGCTTTTGGAAACAGTACCAAGCATACGATTGGCATTCATTGCCTGCATGTTGTGTTGAACGATCATAGCCATAGTCGTTACCTCCCGATAGTTGAAATTTGCTCTTTCGTCCTGAGCATATCTTTATTTGCGATAGGTTGTATTTTTTTTAATGAATACAGTCCCTCGAATCCGTTCGGGTGATAACTGAGTCCTTTCAGTACAACTGTGTTTCATTTACTTATGAACTATATCGGCGGAAAAGCGGATTTACTTTATAGAAACTTTATAGAAAAATGTAAAAAATAAGAACAAAGAGTTCTGTTTATTCCTATAAATAAAAACAGATTGAAAACAGTAAAAAAGCCGCTGGATTGCAGCGGCTTTTTTACTATTTTCAACCTATCGGGACATGGAAAATCCTTTTCGGATTATAGCAAATGTAGCAATAAGGTGAAAGCAAACTATGTTTTATTAACCTTGTAACAGGGAGAGAACGCCCTGTGTTGCCTGGTTAGCCTGTGCCAGCATGGACTGGGAGGCCTGAGACAGAATGTTGTTCTTACTGTACTCTACCATCTCGGAAGCCATATCTACGTCACGGATACGGGACTCTGCAGTCTGCAGGTTCTCGGCGGAGGTGTCAAGGTTTGCGATGGTGTGCTCTAAGCGGTTCTGAATAGCACCGAGCGAGGAACGCTGCTTGGAAACCTTTGCAATTGCGGCATCAATAGCACCAATCGATGTGGAAGCCTTATCCTGCTTGTCTACGCGGACATTGTTTCCGTTGACACCGAGCGAGGCAGCGTTCATATTGCCGATAGTAAAGGAGAGCGTCTGTCCCTCGTTTGCGCCGACCTGCAGTGTCATGCCGCCGGTAGAGGCTACGCTGTCATAGGTAGTCTGGGTAAGGAAAGCGTCTTCGTCACCGAGACCGGTGCCGCCTTCCAAGGTAATTGTTTTGCTTACGGAAGAGTCGGTAACAAACAACGTGTTCGGTTCGTCCGTACCAGGAGTATCGGTACCGCTTAATTCTACCGATACGTTTAAACCTGCCTTTGCAAGAATAGCTTCAATATCTTCTGCGGTATATTCTTTGCCGGACATTAAGGAAATCTTATAGCCGGCAGGAGTAGTTACGGCATCGTCAAGACTTGCGGCACCGGTCATATTATAAACCGGCGCGGTGTTTAAGGTTACGCTTTCTTTTCCTTCTTTGGCGTCAAACGTAAACTCAAGAGAGATATTATAGTCCTTGCCGTATTTATTTGAAGTAATCTTAATTACGTTCGCACCGACAAACTTACCGGAATCCGCAGCAATGAGCTCCTCCTCTTTAGATGCCTTTGCACCGGCAACGGTACCCGTGGTTGTTTTGGAAGTTGTTGCCGATGAGGTAAATACGCCGGTAGCAAACTTCATGGTAACTTCAGCCGGAGTATTACTTGCAATAGAGTCTTCCTGCTTCGCGTTCTTAATTAAAGTATCAATATCTGCCTGCGTATAAGTCTTATTATCCGCAAGATTAAGGGTCAGCTTAGTACCTGTTGCGTCCCAGATTGCGGACTCGCCGCCGGAGGTAGCGCTTGTATTTGTCGTAATGGTAACGCCGATAACATTGGAAGTAATGAAAGCGCCGAGCGTACCGTCGTACTGTCCGTATTTCGGACCTGCGGAAGTATTGGTGGAAGCGAGACCGTCGAACGAACCGTCAAGCAGCTTCATGGTGTTGAATTCGGTCGTTTCCGCGATACGGTCAAGCTCATCCTGGAGCTGTTCGATTTCGTCCTGAATATTGCTGCGGTCTTCATCGGTTTCGGTGCCGTTGGCAGCCTGTACGGCAAGTTCACGCATTCTTTGTAAAATACTGTGGGATTCATTCAGTGCGCCTTCTGCGGTCTGGATTAAAGAGATACCGTCTTCCGCGTTGGTAGAAGCCTGAGTAAGACCACGAATCTGGCTTCTCATCTTCTCGGAAATCGCAAGGCCTGCCGCATCATCTGCCGCACGGTTAATACGATAACCGGAAGAAAGCTTTTCCGTGGATTTTGCAAGATTGTTGGAAACAATTCCAAGCATACGATTTGCATTGATTGACTGCATGTTGTGTTGAACGATCATTGCCATAGTTGATTCCTCCTCGAATTTGGATTTTCATTATTGATAGGTTGTATTTTTTTCCATGAAATACAGTCTTTCGAATCCGTTCGAGTAATTACTGAGTCCTTTCAGCACAACTGATATTCACTTACTTGGTTTTTATATCGTCAAAACTTTTGATTCACTTAATAGCAAAAATAAAAAATTACAGAAAAAAATTTTCCGCGGCGTTTTTTCCTTGAGTTTTTCCACCTTGAGTTTCCGCATTTTGTATACTTTATTATATTCCGTAGATTGCACACTATCTTATTTTTGCAT
>JAFLSZ010000092.1 GCA_022510665.1 Lachnospiraceae bacterium | reverse complement strand
AGCGTCCTCGCGTCTAACCGGCTCTAAGAGGTGATTCCGGCTCCGCTAAAAACGCAGTCCTTCGGACTCAAGTATTTATTCTATTGACATATACCTCCGTAGGGTATATAATATAAATACCCATATGGGGTATATTGCGAAAGGAAGTGCCGTTATGAAAAAGACAGAAAAGCACTCATGCGGATGCTGTGAGAAAACTACCAGCCGTACAGAGACGGAACGCAAAAAATTGATTCACCGTCTGAACCGGATTGAAGGACAGATTCGCGGGATTCGGGGAATGATAGAAAAAGACGCTTACTGTGCGGATATTTTGGTACAATCCGCGGCCGTAAACGCCGCCGTAAATTCTTTTAATAAAGATTTAATCGCAAGCCACATCCGCGGCTGTGTAGCGCGTGATATTCGCGAAGGCAACGATGAAGTGATTGACGAGCTTGTGGCAACGCTTCAAAAGTTAATGAAATAAGAAAAGACGCAGCGACTCTGTTGGATTTCGATAGAAAGCGAAATTAGAGAATGGAGGTATGAAAATGGAACAATATATAGTAACGGGAATGACCTGCGCGGCCTGCAGTGCCCGTGTTGAAAAAGCCGTTGCCAAAGTACCCGGAGTGGTTTCCTGCTCGGTCAGTCTATTGACGAATTCCATGGGGGTTGAGGGAACCGCGTCCTCACAGGATATTGTTGCCGCGGTGAAAAATGCGGGATACGGAGCGGCCTTGAAGAGCAAAGACAAAATGAGGGAAGACTCCGGAAAATCCGACGATGATGCATTAAAAGACAGGGAAACGCCGGTGCTTTTAAGACGTTTGATTGCTTCCCTCGGATTTCTGCTTCTGCTGATGTATATCTCTATGGGACATATGATGTGGGGGTGGCCTCTGCCTTCGTTTTTTGACGGCAATCATGTTGCTATGGGACTTATTCAGCTTTTGCTCACCGCTGTCATTATGGTGATAAATCAAAAATTCTTTATCAGCGGATTTAAGAGTTTGTGGCATCGTGCGCCGAATATGGATGCGCTGGTTGCACTGGGCTCTGCCGCGGCGTTTATTTACAGTACGGTTGCTCTCTTTGCAATGACAGATGCACAGGTCAAGGGAAATGCGGATGCTGTAATGAGTTATATGCACGAGTTTTACTTTGAATCGGCGGCTATGATACTTGCTTTGATAACGTTGGGAAAAATGCTCGAAGCCCGTTCCAAAGGAAAAACGACCGACGCATTAAAAGGATTGATGAAGCTGGCACCGAAAACCGCGGTCATTGTTACGGGCGGAGAGGAAGTGACCGTTCCCGTCGAACAGGTAAAAAAAGGCGATATTTATGTTGTGCGTCCGGGGGAAAATATTCCCGTAGACGGTATTATAGTAGACGGCAGCAGTGCGGTTGACGAATCGACACTGACCGGGGAAAGTATTCCCGTGGATAAAACGGCCGGCAGTGCAGTTTCTGCGGGAACGCTCAATCAGTCGGGATTTATCCGTTGTGAGGCGACCAGAGTCGGCGAAGACACCACACTTTCGCAGATTATACAGATGGTCAGCGACGCCGCAGCCACAAAAGCCCCGATTGCCAAAGTTGCCGATAAGGTTTCGGGCATATTTGTGCCCGCGGTAATCGGAATAGCCGCAATTACCTTTGTAATATGGCTGCTTGTGGGACAGACGGTCGGTTTTTCCCTTGCGCGCGCCATATCCGTTCTCGTAATCAGCTGCCCTTGTGCGCTTGGACTGGCGACTCCCGTTGCGGTCATGGTAGGAAACGGCAAGGGGGCGAAGAACAGTATTTTATTTAAAACAGCCACGGCGCTTGAAGAAACCGGAAAGGCCCGGTATGTAGTGCTGGATAAAACGGGAACGATAACGTTAGGTGAACCGCAGGTTACGGATATGATTCCGGCAGAAGGACTTGACGAAAAAGAACTTTTAGGCTCCGCCTATGCGCTGGAACAAAAAAGCGAGCATCCGCTGGCACGGGCGGTCACGAAAAAAGCGGAGGAACGCGGTATAGCAGCAGAGGAAGTTTCCGATTTCAGGGCGCTGCCCGGAAACGGGTTGAGCGCCGTTTTGGAAAACAGTGTTTTATGCGGCGGGAATTATGAGTTTATTAAAGAACAGGCACAAATCTCCGATGAGATGAAAAGGAAGTCGGAGCAGCTGGCGGAAGAAGGAAAAACACCTTTATTTTTCTCCCGTGACGGAAAGTTCTGCGGAATAATTGCCGTTGCGGATGTGATAAAGCAGGATAGCCCGCAGGCAATCCGCGAATTGCGGAATATGGGCGCACACGTTATTATGCTGACGGGCGATAACGAGCGTACGGCCAGGGCAATCGGCAGACAGGCCGGTGTGGACGAAGTAATCGCGGGCGTACTGCCTGACGGCAAAGAAAGCGTAATAAGGGAATTGAAACAAAAGGGAAAAGTTATAATGGTAGGTGACGGAATAAACGATGCACCTGCCCTGACAAGCGCCGATATCGGCATCGCAATCGGAGCGGGAACGGATGTGGCCATTGACGCAGCGGACGTCGTGTTAATGAAAAACCGTCTGTCCGACGTACCGGCGGCTATCCGCCTGAGTCGGGCTGCCCTGCGCAATATTCACGAAAACCTGTTTTGGGCGTTTATCTATAATACGCTCGGGATTCCGCTTGCGGCAGGGGTATTTATACCGTTATTCGGCTGGCAGTTAAATCCTATGTTCGGGGCAGCGGCAATGAGTTTATCAAGTTTCTGTGTGGTTATGAACGCTCTGCGTTTGAATCTGTTTCCGCTGTATGACAGTAGAAAAGATCGCAAGATCAAAAATAAATTAAAAAATAAAACAAAAAAGGAGAAAGAAAAAATGGAAAAAACATTGAAAATCGAAGGTATGATGTGCGGACACTGTGAGGCGAGCGTCAAGAAGGCGTTAGAGGCTGTTGACGGCGTAAATCAGGCCATGGTCAGCCACAGCGACGGAACGGCTGTTGTAACGTTAGAAAAGGAGGTTTCCGACGATATCTTAAAGAAAGCGGTAGAAGAACAGGACTACAAGGTACTCGGTATTTCCTAAATGTTATAAGGCTTTTCGGAGCGGGGAAAAATGACAGGAAAGGGCGATATTGTTGAAAAAAAGAACAATATTGCCCTTTTTTGTGAAAGAGAATAAAAAAAGTGAGGATAAGCTATTGATTTTTGAAGCGTTTCTCTATATGATAATGTTGGAAGGCTGTTTTGGGGCTATACAAGGCAGGAGGAAATGATATGTTAAATTACGAAGAAGAACTTGCGAAGTTTCAGCCAAGTCTGGAGATTGATCAGGCCGAGGAGGCAATTTTAAACAACGATTTAACCGATTTGTCGGATTTACTGGCTCAGGTAGTTACGGGAAAACAGGAGAAAAGGTAGGGATAGTGATGAATTGTCCGAAATGCGGATATGAGATGGGGCGAAACCGCCGGTATTGTGAACGATGCGGAACCGATGTCGCTGTCGCAGAACGCCTGTACCGGCTGTCGAACCGATATTATAACGAAGGTCTTGCAAGAGCGCAGGTGCGGGATTTGTCCGGGGCTGCGGAAGTGCTGAGAAGGAGTTTGGAATACAACAAACGGAATATACAGGCACGCAACCTTCTCGGACTGGTTTATTTTGAACTGGGAGAGGCGGTTGCGGCGTTAAGCGAGTGGATTATCAGTAAACATTTTGTGCCGGAGAATAACCTTGCGGACTATTTTATCAACAAGGTGCAGTCGAATCCGGTAAAGTTAGACACAATCAATCAAACCGTGAAAAAGTTTAATCAGGCGCTTGCTTATGCTAAGCAGGGAAACAACGACCTGGCGATGCTCCAGCTAAGAAAGGTAGTCAGTCTGCAGCCGGGATATGTAAGAGCCTTACAGCTTCTGGCTCTGCTTTATATCAAAAACGAAGAGTATGAAAAGGCAAGACGCTGTCTTTTAAGAGCGAAGAAGATTGATGTGGCAAACACCACGACTCTGTCCTACCTTATGGAGGTGGAACAGATAATGAATCCGGAAGGAAATTCGGCGGTACATACCGAAAAGAAGATAGAGAGTTCTTCGTATCATATTGCGCCGCCGACGGTTTCCATTCAGGAGGACAAGCCGAATTATATCGCGTTTATTACCTTTTTTGCGGGCATTCTTATCGGAATCGCTGTTCTTTACTGGCTGATTGTACCGACGGTGCGTTCCAATGTAAAGGCGGAATACGCAAGTGAAGAACGGGATTACGGAGCGGAAATTGCTTCCTATACAACCGCGATTTCCGTTTTGCAGAATGAGAAAGCGGACTTAGAGGACAAGCTCGCGAAAGCGGAAAGCCGGATTGCGGCGCTGGAAAAGGAGAATGAGGCAGCTTCCGCGTTTGACCCGGCGGCATATGAGGAAGTGCTGCTTTTGGTATCGGAGTTTCCGATGATACGGGAAAAGATAGCGGAAGCGGAGGAAGAGGAAAACACAGAGGCGGTACTGGATGAACTGATTTCTTATGCGGGCCGGCTGAAGACATGGGAAGAAACAGCATCTTCCCGTCGGAAGACCGCGGCGGTATATCAGGAAATAATGAGTGAGATATTCGATAAGGTAAAACTGTATGGATATGATTACGGGCATGACCTGTATAATGCCGCAAAGTATAATGAGGCGGTGAAATATCTGCAGGCGGTATATGACATCGGAGGAACCGACGCGGATACACTGTATTTCCTCGGACGTTCCTATCAGCGTGCGGGAGACGAAAGCAAGGCGAGAATTTATTTGCAAATGGTAGTTAGTCAATATCCGAACAGCGGGCGTGCGGAGATGGCGCGTCAGACTATGGACGGATTGGATTAACATAGAAAATCGCAGAATCTATTACAAAAGAAGACATGATAAAAATGTCTTCTTTTTTATTTGTTTCGCGGGAAAGGAGGAAAAATGCAGGCAGCGGAGTATGAAGTACGGGACAACATACTAATCATTCATTTAAAAGCGGATTTGGACCATCATACGGCATTGGCGGTACGGGAAACGGCGGACTCTTTTGTGGCACGCAGCCATATAAAGCATATTTTGTTTGATTTCACCGGCGTGGATTTTATGGACAGTTCGGGAATCGGTGTGATTATGGGACGATACCGGCAGGTGATTTTTCAGGGAGGACGTGTCGGTGTAATGGGCGTCGGGAAAAATGTAGAACGGATTCTTAGTTTTTCGGGGCTTTATAAAATTTTAGAGCAATATGAAACAGCAGAAGAAGCGTTTGCACGTCCGGCAAAGGAGTGTTTCGGAAGCAGATAAGAGCAAAGCGAAAAAAGGAGGCAGGAGAGTGGAAAAATATGATAATGAAATGTGTCTGACATTTCAGGCAAAATCTTGTAATGAGGCGTTGGCGCGTATGACGGTAGCGGCATTTTTGACCCCGTTAAACCCGACTCTGACCGAACTTGCGGATATAAAAACGGCAGTATCGGAGGCCGTAACAAATGCGATTATTCACGGATATGGAGAAGAAGGCGGAGTTGTGGAACTCTGGTGTGCGAGAAAGGAACGAGAGGTGTTTTTCCATATAAAAGATACCGGAAAAGGAATCGCGGATATTGCGGCGGCAATGGAACCGATGTATACCACAAAACCGGAGTTGGAGCGTTCAGGAATGGGATTTTCTTTTATGGAAGCGTTTACCGACGAATTGATAGTGGAATCCACGGTGGGGGAAGGAACCGTTATCAAGATGCGAAAAGTAATCGGATAAACAAAAGGAGGAGAGCTTGGATACAATCGGACTGATACGTCTCTCGCAGGCGGGAGACAAGCAGGCTAGGGAACAGCTGATTACCGAAAACATCGGACTGGTTTGGAGTATGGTGCGGCGTTTTACGGGACGAGGCTGTGAAGCGGAAGATTTATTTCAGATAGGAACCATCGGACTGATAAAAGCGATTGATAAGTTTGATGTAACGTTTGACGTAAAATTTTCTACCTACGCAGTACCGATGATAAGCGGTGAAATTAAACGATTTCTCCGAGATGACGGAATGATAAAGGTAAGCAGAACTTTAAAAGAAAATAATATCCGTCTGAAAGCCTCCGGCGAGCGGCTTCTGGCACGGCTCGGCAGAGACGCTACATTAGAAGAAATTGCGGAAGACACGGGGCTGAGCATGGAAGACATTGTACTTGCAATGGAAGCATGTACGGAAGTAGAGTCTTTGTCTAAACCGATCAGCCGTGCAGACGGAAGCGAAGGAACGTTAGCGGAGCGGCTGCCGGGAGAGGAAGACGCTACGGAACAGATTGTCAATCATCTTGTGACAAAACAGCTTTTGGATACGCTTGAACCGGAAGAACGGCATCTTATCGAACTTCGTTATTTTGAAAATAAAACACAAACGGAGATTGCGGGAATGCTTGGAGTCAGTCAGGTTCAGGTAAGCCGGATGGAAAAGAAAATATTGCAGCGTATGCGAAGTTTACTTGCATAGTTTCTACAAAAACGGCACATACTTCCGTCAGTATTACGAAAGGCGGTGAAGGGATGACAGTAAAACAAAGAGTAGCGCTTGCAATTTCGGCGGTTATCCTTTTGGCAATAATTGTATTTTTTATCTGGTATCTGCAGCAGCCGGAAGATACGCCGGACGGAATGTTAGTGTATCGTGAAGCGTATATGCGGATTGCAGAGCAGCCCTGGCAGGGAGGACGTTTATGTCACAACAGATAAACGTGTTTTTGTATTTTGAGCAGTGCACCCTTGTCAATAAACGCAGGGTGCTGCTTTCCGACGTCGCTTCAATTTACGCCTCTGATCCGGTGATGAAGCAGAAAATCGGCGCAATCGAACTGCATGTGTTCCCCGAGAAAAAGAAAGAGAAACTCACGTTCTGCGTGATGAAGGTAATTGAACTTATCGGAACGGCGTATCCGGAAGTATCCGTCACTCCGCTCGGGGAGCCGGACTTCATTGTGGAATACAAAGCGGCGGAAAAGAAAAAGTACGAAAAAATACTGGAATGGGGAAAAGCGTTGTTTGTCTGCCTGACCGTGTTCTTCGGCGCCGCGTTCACAATTATGACCTTTAATAAAGATGCCAGCGTAGAAGAAATCTTTGCGTTAATTTATAAATTAACGGAGGGAGCGGAACGCAGCGCGCCGGGCGAACTGGAAATTGCGTACAGCATCGGCCTTCCGATTGGTATAATTCTGTTTTTCAATCATTTTCTGCGCAAAAAGATTGACAGCGACCCTACTCCGCTTCAGGTGCAGATGCGTCAGTATGAGAAAGATGTGAACACGACCATAATTGAAAACGCATCCAGAGAAGGGAATGAGAAAAATGTCTGATTTTTTTCGAACAGGACTCTATTGTTCCGTAGGGATTTTTTTCGGTATTTCTGTGGCAGCGGGCTTATTTGCGTTTATTACGACAATCGGCGTAGTGACGAGACTCGCGGCAGGAACGAAAACGGCAAAGTATGTGATGTTGTATGAGAGCGTTATCGTGTTTGGATTAACATTGTCCAATATTTTTGACTTATACCGTGTAGAACTTTCCTGCGGAACTTTATGCCGGTCGGCATACGGCTGGTTTTCCGGTATTTTTGTCGGCTGTCTTGCGGCGGCACTGGCAGAGGTAGTCAGGGTGCTGCCGGTGTTTGCTAAAAGAATTAAGCTGCGTGTGGGAATTCCGCTTGTCGTGATGGCGTTTGCAATCGGAAAGGGACTCGGTTCATGGTATCAGCTTATTTTTGGCGCGGGAAAATAGAAAGAAAACAAAAAAACAGAGAAAGGAGTAGCTTCTATGGACGAAAAACAGAGAAAGCGTATGATACATGAGGTGGTAAAGGAGACAGACAGCGCAAAACGGGACCAGAAGTACAATCAGTACGTTGAACAAGTCACGCCGAAGCATAATCCCTGGATTAACATTGCATGGGCGTTTGTAATAGGCGGAGCAATCTGTACACTGGGACAGGCGCTTACCAATTTATATATGGACTGGGGTGTAAACAAAGAAGATGCCGCACTGTATGTAATTATTACGCTGATAGGCCTGTCTGCTTTAACCACCGGTTTAAACTTCTATCAGAAGCTGACAAAGTATGCCGGGGCGGGAAGTGTTGTACCGATTACCGGTTTTGCCAACTCCGTGGCGGCATCCGCGATAGAATACAGTAAAGAGGGACAAGTCTTCGGTATCGGCTGTAAAATCTTCACAATTGCGGGACCGGTTATTCTGTACGGAATTATTACAAGCTGGGCATTGGGACTGGGATATTGGATTTTGAAGCTGATGGGCGTTTTTTAAATATTGAGAAAAAGCGGAAAACAAAAAGGAAGTGTTGCAAAATAACTAATTCATAGTTATTAGCGCTGCACTTTCTCTTCTGTGAACAGCAACCGGGACAAAATCTCTTTTTAGTGGATTTTGTCCCGGTTGTTGGCGTACTTTAATAAACCTTGTACCTCTCCTGTTTTTTCTATACGGTTTTTATTGCGAACAGATAGCTGTAACCTTCTTCGCTTTCATATCCGGAGTCCGCAGTTACGCTGGGATAGCGGAACTTAAGCTTTTCTTCCCATTTATTCACGGACTTTTATAAAAGCAAAGTTGACAGGGAAGTAAAAATATAGTATTATACATTTGGGAATAGTAGGGGCAAACCGATGGAAACATTGGGACGCAAAGCTTGGAGTCTAACAGGGAAACCTCATGATAGTTCGGCCGCAAAGAGATAATTCTTTGCGGCTTATTTTATTATTACAATGGGGAAAAGGGTTCTGTTTTGCCGGGAATGAAAAAAGGAAAAAGGAGAATGAAGATGAAAAAAGGATTCAAAAAGACAATAGCGTTTTTGCTGACACTGGCGATGTGCGTAAGCGTAGTAAATGTAAATGCTTATGCGGAAGAGAGCGTAGTTACGGCGGGAGTACAGAGTAGTTGGGACGGGGTTACAACCAAAAACAATTATGAGGGTGAAAACTTTAGTATTACATTTTCGCTTGCAAGTTATTGGAACGGCGGGTATAATGCTAATATAAGGGTTGAGAATACCGGAAACAGTGTAATTGAGAACTGGTATTTGGGATTTTCATTGAACGATAACCTTACAAATATTTGGAATGCCGAAGTTGTCAGCAATGAAGACGACCGGTATGTTGTCAAGAATGCCGGCTGGAACGCTGATATTCAGGTAGGCGGAAGTGTCGAGTTCGGTTTTAGCGTGAATGAAAACTTTAAGGGATTTCCGTCTGCCTACAAGCTTTTAGGGGAAAGTGCACAGGTACAGGATGAAGCGTATTCTGTTGAGTATATTTTGGATAGTGATTGGGGTTCAGGTTTTACCGGAAGAATTTTGTTGGCAAATAATACGGAAAACACGCTAGAGGATTGGACTCTGGAGTTTGATTTCAACAGAGAGATCAAAAGTATCTGGAATGGTGTAATCGAATCTCATGAAAATAATCATTATGTGATAAAAAATGACGGGCATAATGCCAATATTGCTGCGGGGCAAACGGTTTCTTTCGGGTTCCAAGGCGAGGGAGGAATAGCAGGAGATTTACCTGAAAATTGTGAATTACATAGTTATTATATTCTCTCGGGGGACAGCAAGGTCACGTTTATTGTAGGGGCCGAGGATGTAACTAATATTCCGAATGCGCAAATTATCAAGAACGGAGCGTATGTAACGAAGCCGGAGAATCCTATACGGAAGGGATTCCTTTTTATGGGGTGGTACGTGGATGAAACTTTTCTGGAACTTTTTGATTTTGAAACCACGGTGGTGAATGGCAATTTAACACTATATGCCAGATGGCTGGATTACTTATGCGAAATTGACACCGACAATGATGGTGTTGTTGATTCTTTAGAGGAGTATATCGGCAGCGACATAAATAACGTGGATACAGATGGTGACGGATTAAGTGATTATCAGGAATTATATGAGATCGGTACGAATCCTCTTGTAAAAGATACAGACAATAACGGAATTGATGATTTCATGGATGACTTGGACGGTGACGGGATTTCAAACGGAGACGAGATTCGTTATAATACCGATCCTTGTCATGATGATACGGATTTCGATGGTTTATCCGATTATGATGAAATCTATATTTATCATACTGATCCGACGTTAAGTGATACAGATGGTGACGGAGCGCCGGACGGTTGGGAATATGCTAACGGATATGATCCGCTGGTACCGGATAAACGTTTTACGTTGACAGAGAGTTCCGGTTCTGTTAGTAAGGCAAATCCTGTAATTGCAAAAGTGACACTGGAAGCTTATGATGCAGATGTATATTCCTTGAACATCAGTAAGGCAAAGCCGCACGACAATATCTTTATTTCGCCTTCCATTGCGGGATATTTAGGGGATGCGTATGATTTTACATTTAATGGTAAATTTGATACGGCAGAGTTGGTTTTTGAGTATGATGTGAGTTTGG
>JAFLSZ010000091.1 GCA_022510665.1 Lachnospiraceae bacterium | reverse complement strand
CTTAACGGCTCTTAGAGGAAGTCCGGTGCAGCGCTGCGCATGCAAAAATAGGATATTGTACAATTTACGAAATATAAAAAGTATACAAAATGCGAAAACTCAAGTACAGAAAGGACTTCTTTATGCGTATTTTAGTAACCGGCGTGACCGGACAGCTCGGAAGTGAAGTCATAAAAACATTGTCGCTGCGCGGGCATGAAGTAATCGGCACCGCGCGGAATCTTCGCTCCCTCCCTGTTCTGCCGAATGTTTCGTATGCTTCTCTTGATTTAGCCGACGCCGGGCAAATCCGCGCCGTACTGACAGAGGTACGCCCGGAAGCCGTCATCCACTGCGCGGCATATACCGCCGTAGATGACGCCGAGGAAAATTCCGCGCTTTGTTACCTTGTAAACGAAAGCGCCGCCGAAACCGTTGCGAAACTTTGCGGGGAACTTGACGCAACCCTGCTTTATACAAGCACCGACTATGTCTTTGACGGAAGCGGCAGCCGTCCTTGGACTCCCGAAGATGCCCCCGCGCCTTTAAACGTATACGGTGCTTCCAAATACGCGGGAGAGCGTGCGGTGGCGCGTTTTGCCCCGAAACATTTTATTGTCCGGATTAGTTGGACTTACGGAAAAACCGGGAATAATTTTGTAAAGACGATGCTTTCCTTGGGACAGAAAACGAATCCCGTCCGTGTCGTAAACGACCAAATCGGCTCGCCGACTTATATTCCGGACCTTGCGCCGCTCCTCGCCGACCTGACTGCGTCCGGGCGTTATGGCATTTACCATGCCGCAAACCGCGGTTTTTGCAGCCGGTACGAGTTTGCCTGTGAGATTTTCCGCCTGGCAAAACTGCCCGTAACCGTCCTCCCCGTTGACAGTTCCGCCTTTCCGACAAAGGCTCTCCGTCCGAAAAACAGCCGCATGGATACGAAAAAATTGTCCGAAAACGGTCTGTACGAACTGCCGTCATGGCAGGACGGTATAAAACGGTATTTTTTGGAGTAGCCCTCTTTCCCTTGCATAGACGCGATTTTTGCGCTATAATAGAGGATAAGGAATGGAAAGAGGTAACATTCATGGGAAAATTGACTGTGACCCGTTGCGGTATTGACGGGCTTTTTATTATTGAACCGTCCGTGCTCCGCGATGAACGCGGTTACTTTATGGAAACATACAATCAACAGGATTTTAAAGAAGCCGGCATTTGCTGCGACTTTGTACAGGACAATCAGTCTATGTCATCAAGGGGAATTTTACGCGGTCTGCATTATCAGCTCGCACACCCGCAGGCAAAACTGGTGCGCGTCTTTTCCGGAGAGGTATTTGACGTTGCCGTAGACCTTCGGGCGGACTCCCCGACGTTCGGAAAGTCGTTCTGTGTCTGCCTTTCCGCCGAAAACCACAGGCAGCTTTTTGTTCCGGAAGGCTTTGCGCACGGCTATCTTGTACTTTCGGAAACTGCGGTTTTTTGTTATAAATGCGGAAGTTTTTACGCGCCGGACGACCAATACGGTATCCGTTGGGACGACCCGGCTCTCGATATTAAATGGCCGGAACTTAACGGCGTACCTTTACGGCCCAATGCCCGTGACTGTACATGGCCTACGCTTTCCCAAGCGAAGGAAAAAGGTTGGATTTTCTAGGAGGCTTTAACGACATGAAAACGCTCACACTTCTTGTCATAAGTACATTATTAGTTCATGGATTTCCTGATTTCAGGCTCTCCATGGTAAATCCGCAGGATTTGTCTAATGCGCTTTACCAGCAGACAAAAACGACATCTGCAAGGGCGGTGCTTTCCCATCCTGTTTTTTCGGACTCGTTTTTTGCGCCGGACAAACTGCTTTCTCCTACGCCAAAACCGACGCCGGTTCCTACCGCGACGCCTACGCCTACCCCGACACCGCGCCCTACTGCGGTTCCGACCCGGGTTCCGTTAGGCAAAACCCAGGCGGAGGGTGCCGGTGAGCTTACATTTACTTATCCGGAACCGGCAGAATTAAACACGAATACTTCCACCTACACCCTTTTGGTAAACAAGGAATATACGCTTTCTTCTTCCTATATTCCGTATATGGTGGAACCGAATGTGGAAATTTACCACCAAGGCATTAACGAGCGGCGTTATTTACAGCCGGCAGCCGCCACTGCTCTGGAAGAGCTGTTTGCCGCCGCCCAAGACGACGGATATTATTTGGTACTGCGCTGCGGATTCCGCTCCTATAAACTGCAAAAACAGATTTATTCTTCTTATTTGAAAAACTACGGCTATTACGAGGTATCCCGTTATCATGCGCTTCCGGGGACTTCGGAACACCAGACCGGCCTTGCGGTTGACCTTTGCTGCGAAGCCACCGGCTACGAGAATAATTTCAGTATTTTAAACACGCCGGAATACGCATGGCTTTTGAAAAATTGCTATAAATACGGCTGGATTCTCCGTTATCCGGAGAACAAAACCGACATCACGGGGTACGGTTTCGAGCCTTGGCATTTCCGTTATGTAGGCGTTGAACTCGCGACCTACCTTACGGAGCTTGGCATTACCTTAGAAGAGTATTACGGCGCCCTTCCTGCCACAAACCTCCACGCAATTCCGGAGGAATACTGGTCTTTGCTCTCGGAAAAAGAGTTTGAACTTATGATGAAAGAGTTAGAGGAATACGAAAAGAAACAGGAAGAGCTTGCAAAACAACCGACGCCGACACCGCTCCCGGATATCACACCGGAACCGGACGTAACGCCGGTACCGGGCATAACGCCGGAGCCGGATGTAACACCAATACCGGACATAACGCCGGAACCGGATGTGACCCCAATACCGGACGATACAGCGTCAACGCCAACCCCAACGCCGAACGGCGCACAGGACATTCCGCCGTCCGGCCTCCCGGAACCAGCCGTACCGCCGGAAGTATTTCCTCCGCTGCCGGAGCAGGATATTGAGGGAGCGCCTTTATATGTGTCCCATTATTGACTTACGAAAGGATTTTTATGAAACACTCCACGATTTTAAAAGCATCATATAGAATACGACTGGCTTTCTTCGGGCTTTTTCTCCTTTCTCCTCTCGGGGCATGCGCAAAAACGACTCCCTCGTTTCTTCCGCAGAGTAATTTAACCGTTGCCCCGACTGCTTTAACAACACCGACTCCGGTTCCCGGCATTACAGAAACTGCAACGCCGTTCCCGACATCTACGTCTACGCCGCTCCCAACTCCTACCTTAACGCCTACGCCTCTGCCGCGGCAGGTAACGCTTCTTGCGGTCGGTGACGATTTGGTACACGGCAGCACCTTAAACGGCGGACTGCAGGCGGACGGCACTTATGACTTTAACGGTTTTTACCGCCACCTGAAAGAAGAAATCAGCGCGGCAGATATTGCCGTTATCAATCAGGAGACCATTCTTGGCGGCTCCGAGTTTGAATACAGCGGTTATCCCCTTTTTAACACGCCGGACGCTATGGGGGACGCCATTGTAAACGCCGGATTTGACGTTGTCCTCCATGCCACCAACCATACCATGGACAAGGGTGGAAAAGGCGTGGAAAACTGCATGAATTTCTGGAAAACGACCTATCCCGAAATTACCGTTTTAGGAATTTACGACTCAACAGAGGCCCAGAATACCGTTACCGTTATAGAAAAGAACGGTATCCGTATCGCAATGTTAAACTATACTTACGGGCTAAACGGAATCCCGATACCGGCAGGCAAAAACTATCTGGTAACGCTTCTGACCTGGAGTAACCGGGACTACATACGCTCCCAGATACGGCAGGCAAAAGAGCTTTCGGACTTCGTAATCGTGTTTCCTCACTGGGGCACGGAATATGTCTATGAACCGGATAATAACCAGCTCTTTTGGACCACCCTGTTCGCGGAAGAAGGGGTAGACCTCGTCATTGGCGCGCACCCTCATGTCTTAGAACCGGTTGAGTGGATTCAACGCCCGGACGGCGGGGAAATGCTTGTTTTTTACTCCCTCGGCAATTTTATTTCGGGACAGATTGAAGCCCCGCGCCTTTTGGGCGGCATGGCGGAAGTCACCCTGACCGAAACCGAAGACGGCTCCGTTAAAATTACGGAAAGTGCCGTTATTCCGGTTGTTACGCATTACAGCGACCAGGTCGGCGACGGAACATACTCTACCTATCGTCTTTCGGACTACACCGAAGAACTGCTCCGCACCCACGGCATCCATAAACGTGCCGAGGAAAGCGTATTTACGCTGGAAGATACATGGGCGCTGGCAAGAAAGCTGTTGGGTGATTTCTTAAAAGAGTAATTTACTTACTCTTTATCCGTGCTGCTTTCGCTTTCGTCCTTCCCGCCGCCACAGCCGCATTGACAGCCCATGTCTCTGCTTTTCTTATACGGACAGCTGCCGCCCGCCGAACAGCCGATGCACTTTGCGCCGCTTTTTTTCGCTTTTATGATATAAGCTGCTGCCGCGCCTATCAAAAGCAAAAGGATTCCAATAATAATAACATCTTCCATACCGATAACTCCTTGCACGCTTTTTTATGCTTTCTTCAAAGCATACTCTGTTTCAAGATTTCTATTCGCTTTTCTAATCAAAAATATTACTATCGCAGCCATAACCGCAATCGCCGCTACTCCCGGAACAAAACCCGCTCCGAGGCTGCCCGTAGTAATCAAAGTACCGATCTGGTATACGAAGAACGCAACGGTATAACCGGTTCCCAACTGAAGTCCGATACCGCAAAACAGCCACTTCCTGCTCTTGATTTCGGAATTCATCGCACCCATTGCCGCAAAACACGGCGGAGTGTACAGATTAAACATCAAATACGCGAGCGCCGCGGCCTTCGTCAATCCCATAACCACCGCTACTTCACTTGCGCCGCCGACCAAGGTAAGCTCCTCGGTATCAATAAAATTGGTTAAACCATAAACAACCGCCAGAGTACCTACTACGTTTTCTTTCGCAATAAAACCGGTAATCGCTGCCGCCGCAAGCTGCCATACGCCAAAGCCTAACGGAATCAAAAAAACCGCAAACGGAGACGCAATCCCCGCGAGAATCGACGTATTTTCCATTCCTTCCTCAACAACCGAAAATTTCCAGGTGAAGGCCTGCATAATCTGTACGACCGCGTTACAAACAAGAATAATCGTACCCGCCTTTATGATGTATGCCTTACCGCGGGAAAGCATGGAAATAACCGCTCTCTTTAAACTCGGAACCTTGTATTCCGGAAGTTCCATAATGAAAAAGGACTTTCTGTACTTGTATCCCGCAATTTTATTTACTAATAAAGCACCCAGCAAAATTAACACAATACCTACAAAATACATCAGCGGCCCGACCCATGAAGCGTCGGAAAAGAATGCACCCGCAAACAGGGCAATTACCGGAAGTTTCGCGCCGCACGGCATAAACGGAGTCAGCATTGCAGTCGCCCTGCGCTCTCTTTCGCTGCGAATGGTACGGCAGGCCATAATACCCGGAATCGCGCAGCCCGTGCCGATTACCATCGGAATGACGGATTTTCCGGAAAGACCAACCTTCTTAAAAATCGGGTCCAGCACAACCGTGGCACGCGCCATGTAACCGCAGTCCTCCAATAAAGCAATCAGGAAGTACATTACCATTACTAACGGCAGGAACCCTACAACCGCGCCGACACCGCCGATAATGCCGTCAACCAGAAGTGCCTGTAAAAACGGGGAGGCGCCTTCTACCTTGCCCGCAACCCACTCCTGAAAGGTTTCAATCAGACCTACTAATCCGTCCGCAATCCAAGTGCCTACCGTGGACTGGGAAATATAAAACACAAGAAACATAACAACCGCAAAAATCGGAATCCCAAGCCACATATTCGTAAGAACGGCATCAATCTTATCCTGTTTATTCTTTTCCTTTGTCAAAACCTTGCGCGTCTCAACTTCCGCCACAATTTTGTTTACAAAACCAAAACGCTTTCTGTCCGCGGCTTCCACTTCGGCTTTATCCTGTAAATTGACCGCTCCCTGCACATACGGAGCTTTCTGCTCCTTTCCTTTCTGTGCCGCGGCCGTTTTCACTACTTCCGTCAGACCGTTGCCGCCGGCAGAAGTAGAAACCGTCTTTATCACCGGACATCCTAACTTCTCGGCCAGAGCTTTTTCGTCAATCTCTGTCTTCTTCTTTTCATTGATATCGCTCTTATTTAATGCTACCACAACCGGAATGCCTAATTCCAGAAGCTGTGTCGTAAAAAACAAACTACGGCTTAAATTGGTCGCGTCAACAATATTGATAATTACATCCGGTCGTTCGTTTTTTACATAAGCACTTGTAATACTTTCTTCCGACGTAAACGGAGACATGGAATACGCCCCCGGAAGGTCTACTGCGATTAATTCTTCCCCGCCTGTGTAAAAACTTTTTTTAATTGGGCTCTCCTTTTTATCTACGGTAACGCCTGCCCAGTTGCCGACGCGTTCATTCCTTCCCGTGAGCGCGTTGTACATGGTCGTTTTACCGCTGTTCGGATTGCCTGTCAATGCGATTCTCATTTGAATCCCCTCCTTGTTTTATGATACTCCTCTATAATCAACCTGTGCCGCCGGCCAGGTAGTATAGACTAACTACATGTTATAAATGTAGGCAGCCACAGTTTATAAGCTAACTGCAAGGCTGCCGCAGCATATCTATTCTTCTATTATAATAGCCGATGCCAGCTGGTTATCAATATTATACCTTCCGTCTTTGACGGAAACAACGCATCCGCCTTTTAAGCGCGAAATAACCGTAATCGGCTCCCCGCTGTAACAGCCCAACGTAAAAAGAAACGCATCCAGTTCCTCGTCCTCTGTCATAATCTCTTTAATAATATATTCTTCTCCGATTTGAGCGCCTGTTAAATTCATATCGTCCTCCAAATCCCAATTTTGGTTAGTCTATACTAACTACTATTGAGTATACTACGCCGATATTTTTTTGTCAAGTATCTGTTTTTAAATTTTTTACGGCTTTTTGCCGGTTCTTTGTCTCAGGATTCCGGTATCAAAATCCCCCTTTCGGGCTTTGAGCCATACAAAAAAGCCCCAAAACGAATCCGGCTTTTACCGGAGTCCGTTTTGGGACCTCCTTTTTTAAATGATTTGATACAAATTACTGAAGCTTGATTAAAACGTCATCCACATAGAACTCAGCGGTTGTTGACGGGGATTCAAAATAAAGCATGAACCTCAACGCGTCCTCCGGAACGGTATAGGTAGTGTTATACTTTACCCACTTTCCGTCTTCAATCGGCTCGCCCACAACAACCGGAGTATAGGTGGTGTTTTCTCCGTCATTCTGCTCCGCCGTCATGTTAATCTCTAACGGCGTCGTATAGTCGTGGCTTACCCAGTAAGTAATATCTAATGTCTTTCCTGCAAGATCATAGTCCGTCAAATCCGCCTGTACTCCATGCCAGCTTGAAGTACGACCTGTTACCGCAAGACACTTACCACCTGCGTGTCCGCCACCAACAATGGACGGCTGTCCGTTTCCGCGCCCCTGGAAGTAAGCGTTGTTATCTTCAAAGTCAAGACTAATCGTAGTAAACTGCAGTTTCTCCGCAATAACATAATCCGGATTCGGGTCTACGCTGCTGGTCGGATCATACGAAATAATAATATCATCCAGAATAAAGTCGGCATCTTCGGAATTCGGAAGCTCAAAGTTAATCTGAGGAGCCTTTACATTCGCGTAAACCGGAAGTATTCCTTCCACATGCATCCACTGTCCGCTCGGAAGAACATTGATAGCGGCACGTTCCGGCCACGCTGCATTACCGTCCGGCTTAAGTACCTGTATCGTCGCGGAAAACTCTACCGGCTCACCGCTGTTTTGATATACCCATGCGGAAAGATATACCTGTTTGCCGATTACATCAAAGGATTCATTCGCCAAATTCTCAAAATGCAGGCCTACACCGTTCCACGTCGCATTACGTCCGGAAACCAGAAAACCGTTTCCTGTATGTCCGTTACTTACAATAGAAGCGGATGCACTGCCGCGGTTTTCAAAAATCTGTGTCTCATTGGCACCGCTGTCTCCGGTCAGCGAATGGATTACCACAAACTTAGAGAGGTCTACGTTCGCTAACGGGTCTTCCTCGCTACCGCCGCCCGAAGGATTCTGGCCCTGCTGCTGTGAAGGGTCCGTTGCGGTTATGATTACATTATCGATATAAAAATTCTCTGTCGCCCCGGTCTCAAAGTAAACAATAACCGACTCTGCTCCTTCGGCAATCGTAATCGAAGCGGAAGCCTCTCCCCATGTGCCCGGAAGAAGTGACTCCGTAGTAGTGACGCTCGCATACTTATCCGACGTCGTACCCGCGATACGGTACTGCAGAGAACACTTGACGTTCGTCTTTTGGGAAGCTTCATGCTTTGCGGCATAAGAAATCCAAATCTTTGAGCCGCCCAAACCGTATTCCGAAAGGTCGATCTCGGCGCCGTTCCAGTTCGCAGTACGGCCTGTAACGTACAGACAGCTGCCGCTGCCGCCAAAACCGTCACCCACGACGGCAACGTTGGCGCTGCCCCTTCCTCTCAGGTGCGCCTGTCTATCCTCGAAATCAAAATTCATTCCGTTAAAAGTCGTAGTAGTGTACGCCGCGTTGGCGCCAACGGCACTGGAAGGGTCGTACGTCACGCGGATATCGTCAAAATAAAACGGATCCTTAGAAGAAGACATTTCGATACTCACGGTAGGACTCTTTATATTGGAATACACCGGAATATCACCCTCCAACAGCGCCCACTGACCGCTCGGAACCCCACTGATGGAAACGGATTCCGGAGTATCCGTAGTGCCGTCCATCTTCCTTACCGAGAGCGTAAAGGAAAAATCCTGCGGCTCGGCGCTCTCATGGTAAACCCATGCGGCAACATGTACTGTCTTTCCGATTACATTGACGACATTTTTTCCCTCATCGGAAAAATTCAGGGAAACACCGTGATACGTATCGTTACGTTTCTCAACATAAAAAGAGTACGCGCCGGAATACGCAAACGGTTTTAGGGATAACTTGCTGTCTCCCCGGGCAGTAAAATACGTCGTCTGATTAAACTCCTCGCCGTTCAGCGATATAATCTTTGTATTATTTGCGTCCGGCGCAGGTGTCGGCGTCGGACCTTCATCTACTTTCGGTGTCGGAGTATATGTAGGCGCTAACGTCGGCAAAACATAGTTAAACTTCTTGCCGCAGGCCTGTGTAAAAAACAACGCCACAGAAAGCAAAGAAAAAGCAAAAATACCTTTCCTTCTTCTCATATAAACAACCTCCTTAAGCCATAAATAAGATAGGTAACATTCCCTCTTCTTATATAATACCAATTTCAACAAAAAACGTCAATAGATTATTGTTTCCATACACTAATTTATTTACATTTTCTTTATGATATCACATCTTTTTTTATTTTTCTGCAAACTCTGGAATAAAAGATTCCGACGCGGTCTCTCCTTCCTGTAAAAAACCGTGCCCAATCCCCAGTTCTGCCGCAAAATCTACTGCTTCCTCATATTCCGCATCCATTATATGCCGGCTTAATTCCGGATATGCCGCGACATGTGGCAGAGGCGTGTATTGATTTAAAATACTGATTGCAATCATGTCTCCGTAAGTTTCATATAGATAGCGCAGTACCCGTTTTGCCTCCGCAGTCTGTCCGGGCAGAAGAAGATGCCGTACAATAACTCCCCGTTTCATCAACGCGCCGTCCGGATACTCCGTGGCGTTTCGAATTACCGACGTACCGGACAGATACTCTGCGCCGCCTGTCTGCCGTACCATCTCCTGCAGCGCCGCTTTCGCCGTCTGCGGGTAATCGGGGGCATGGGAATACTTTTTCGCGAGCCCGCTGTCCAGATACTTAAAATCCGCCAGATAGATATCCACAAGTCCGTCCAAGAGCTTCAGTGTTTCCACACATTCGTAAGAGGACGTGTTATAAACTACCGGAACCTTTAACTGCGCAAGCCGGAGCGCCTTTGCAATCTGCGGTGCATAATGGCTCGGCGTTACAAGGTTGATATTATGGCACCCTGCCTCCTGTAAAGAAAGAAACGTTTCGGAAAGCTCCTTAAGCGACATCGGTTTTCCCGCTTTTCCTGCCGCTATTTTATAGTTCTGGCAATACACGCAGCGTAAATTACAGCCCGAAAAAAACACCGTTCCGGAACCGTTTGTACCGGAAATGCACGGTTCTTCCCAAAAATGCGGCGCCGCCCGTGCCACGAAAACTTCCTCCGTCATGCCGCAAAATCCCCGTTCTCCGTTTTTACGGTCCGCCGGGCATCTTCGCGGACAAAGCCTACACTCCATACACCTCCTGCCTTTCTTCTTTTTTTTGCGCCTTTTGCGCTTAAGTTTCCGCATTTTGTATACTTTTTATATTCCGTAGATGGTACGATATTCTATTTTTGCATGCGCTGCGCTGCACCGGACTTCCTCTAAAAGCCGTTAAGCCGCTCGGGAGCGTCCTCGCGTCTAACCGGCTCTAAGAGGTGATT
>JAFLSZ010000090.1 GCA_022510665.1 Lachnospiraceae bacterium | reverse complement strand
ACGGCTCTTAGAGGAAGTCCGGTGCAGCGTTGCGCATGCAAAAATAAGAGAGCGTGCAATCTACGGAATATAAAAAAGTATACAAAATGCGGAAACTCAAGCTTTTTCCTCTCAAGTTTTTTTCTCTGTTATCCAAAAAGTTACTGGACAAGTACCTTAATTTGTGTTACGATTACGCTCAGTAGAATCGGTTTGAAAGGAGAATTTACTTATGAAGCTTTGGGGCGGCCGTTTTACCAAGGAAACGAACGAACTGGTACATAATTTCAATGCTTCGATCGGCTTTGACCAAAAATTTTATCGTCAGGACATCAGAGGCAGCATCGCGCACGTTACAATGCTCGCGAAACAGGGGATTTTAACCGAGGCAGAAAAAGATACGATTGTCGCCGGACTCACCGGTATTGAAAAAGATATTACGGACGGCACTCTCGTCATCGACGGCACTCAGGAAGACATTCACAGTTTCGTGGAGGCAAATCTTATTGCACGCGTAGGCGAAGTCGGCAAAAAGCTCCACACCGGACGCAGCCGCAACGATCAGGTCGCACTTGATATGAAACTTTATATCCGCGATGAAATTGTCTCCATAGACGAACTTCTTCTTTCCTTATTAAAAGAACTGCATCATTTAATGAAAGAAAATATTAACACTTATATGCCGGGTTTTACACATTTGCAAAAAGCGCAGCCGGTTACGTTTGCACACCATATCGGCGCTTATTTTGAAATGTTTAAACGTGATTGTTCTCGTCTTTCAGATGTTAAATCAAGATTAAATTATTGTCCGTTAGGTGCAGGAGCCCTTGCCGGTACGACTTATCCGCTGGATCGTGAATATACTGCGTCGCTTTTGGATTTTACCGGAGCCACATTAAACAGCATGGATTCCGTTTCCGACCGCGATTATCTAATCGAACTGTTAAGCGCCCTTTCCACGATTATGATGCACCTCAGCCGTTTCTGCGAGGAAATCATTCTTTGGAATTCCAACGAATACCGCTTTATCACGCTGGACGACTCCTACTCCACCGGCAGCAGCATTATGCCGCAGAAAAAAAATCCGGATATCGCGGAGCTTGTCCGCGGAAAGACCGGACGGGTTTACGGCGCTCTCGTTTCTATTTTAACAACCATGAAGGGACTTCCGCTTGCTTATAATAAAGATATGCAGGAAGACAAGGAACTTACCTTTGACGCCATTGATACCGTAAAGGGGTGCCTTGCCCTCTTTACCGGCATGATTTCCACAATGACCGTCAATGCCCCGGCCATGGAAGCCAGTGCGAAAAACGGCTTCACAAACGCTACCGATGCCGCGGATTACCTTGTAAACCACGGCGTCGCATTCCGCGACGCACACGGTATTGTGGGGCAGTTGGTACTTTTCTGCGAACAGCGCGGCATTGCTCTTGACGATATGACTTTAGAAGAGTATCAGGCAATCAGTCCGGTGTTTGAAGCGGATATTTTCAACGCTATCCGTATGGAGACCTGCGTTACCAAAAGAAATACCCTCGGCGCTCCGGGGCCGGCCGCAATGGAGCAGGTAATCGAACAAAATGAAGCGTATTTGAAACAAAGACAGTAAAATAACAAAGGGGGCCGCCGCTTAGTGCGACAGCCCCTCTCTAATACTTTTACGATTCTGTCACCGATTCTATCATAATTTGTAAATCCTCTCTGACACTCACCTCATACACAATTGTACTGAAAGGATTGCTCTCCCACATTTTACCGTATTCAAAGGTAATCTTTGACTTCCCGATATCGCATACATAAAACGTATAGCGCAGCGTAACCGGCGAGCCCGGCAGCATTTCCGTTCCTTCCGAAATGACACTTTCCGCTTTTAAAAGCATCACCGCCGGACCCTCTGTCGTCACAACCCATGAGTAACCCATACTTGGATTCGCTTCCAGTTCAATTACAAGCGGCTCCGGATTTTCCTTTTCAATCCGGGAAATCAGTTTCTTTTGCTCCTCAATGGCTTTCACGAGCCCCACTCTTCCGATTTGCCCCCAATTACTCATATCATAGGCGCGCACTTCATAAGACGGGTTAATCAAATACAGCACGTCTCCGATATATACCCCGCGGCAGTCGGCGTAAAACAAATCGTACTGATAATCTCCGTATTTTCCATACGGATACACCCAGTCGGTTAATGCGTAACCCTCGGAAAACTTCTGATAGAAGCCCTTTTCTTTATCATAGCCGAATACAAGAAATACATTATACTCTCCGTTATTATATTCTCCGCTGTATCCGTATCCCCACACCGGAATGCCGATTATATTTTTCTCCGTATCAATCAGTGCCGCCTTGTGATTATTCGAAACCGTGGTAGAAGAAAACTCCTCCAATACCACTTTATGCAGTTCTATCACATTTGTCGGGTCCGATACGTCAAACATGGAAAGTTTCACTCCGCTGGTAAAATTGCCTCTTTCATCATCCACGTCATACCCGATACCAAGCAGAAGATTCTCTCCGTAAGGATGCAGGTATTCCGAAAATCCCGGAATTTTCAATTCACCCAAAACCACCGGTTTGGAAGGAGCACTCAAATCCACGGAAAACAACGGGTCCGTCTGACGGAACGTTACAAAGTATCCTACATCCCCCATAAATCTCGCCGATTTAATATGTTCCTCCGGTGCCAGGTTCTCTATGCTGCCCGTCAACCGTAAGTCCCTGTCATAGATATATAACGCATTGCTCTGCCTGCCAAAATACCTCTCATAATCATATTCATTTACGGTTGTCACAACCCGCAGATACCCGTTATATTCATCCAATGAAAATTGGTTGTTTACGGTACCCTTTACCGTCACCTGACCCGCCGGGGTAATCTTTCCGTCTCCGTACGCAAAACGATACAATTCGGTTCTGTTATACGATATTTCCTCATTCTGCCAACGGCTGCTCCCGACATAAATATAACTGTTGCTGACATAACATTCACTGCCGTCCGCCATAAGCGACTTTACATCCAGAAATTTTTGCGGTTCCTTCGGCGACATTGCCGTCAATACCAAAAATTGTTCGGAATTCGGCTCCTCGCTGATATAAATACAATCCGCGGCAATCCGCTCTCCTTCTACTTTCGGAATATAACGGTCCGGTTTTTCTGTCTTTTCTTCCGTCTCTTTTCCGGTCTTCTCATCAATATAAAAAACCTCGTCATACCACCACCACAAATTGCCGTAAGAAGTAATCAGATATACTACACCGCCCGTACAGCGGGAGGAAATAAGGCTTCCGTCCTGTTTTAAAGAAGAAAGCAGTTTCGGCGCGCTCTTATCGGAAATATCATAGGTCAGAACCTCTGTTACCTGCTTTCCTGCGTCGTCTGTCATATCCCTGCCGGAAGTTACCAGCACCAGACGGTCTTCCAAAAGATACATCTCGCTTCCTCTGCCGAAGTCTTCTTCCTTTACATTGACCGCTACAGTCAGTTTCATATCGCCGCGGTTTACGCCTACAATATAAATCTCACTCCGGTTCGCGTTAAAAATATACAAATAGCTTCCGTCGGTTTTGATAATATCCGCCTCGTCAATCCCTTCCACCTGTACATTGGTTTGGGAGTACGCGTCTTCTGTTTTATATTCATAATCCATACCGGCGCCTTCATTCATATCTTCCGGCCAAGCCATAAGCACTCCGTCGGCATCAAAATATAAATCGGCCGGATAATCCATCCGAGATTTCCGCACCGTTTCTAATACTTCATACACTTTTTCATACGTTCCCGCCGGCTGCAGCAGGACGCTTCTGTCATTTTCCGCATCCGGCGTTTCAGTCGGTTCCGGCGGTGTAACCGCAGCAGTCGGCTCTTTTATCCCCCTCGGTGTCGGAGTCGGAAATGAAACGGTTTCCGCCCTGCCGCACCCTGCCAGTAAGCTGACCAACAGTGCAGCCGGCAAAAGCACAGCAGCTCTCTTTTTTCGATGAACTTTCATACTTCGCTCTCCTTTCTTTTATAAAACCATGTCCTCCGGACATACTAACCTCCATATTTTTTCTTTCTGTAAATTAGACGAGCCCTTCTTTGTTACGGTTCCACGATTTCCCTTCCTTTTTCCTCTTTTTTTCTTAAATCTCGTTTACCGGAGGCAGGCACATATGACCTTTACATACATAATAAGTAGTCTTATCATGCAGCAGACGGTACTCCCCTCCTTCTTCCCTTACTGCCACATCCGCCAAAAAAGGAAGCCGTTTTTTCACTTCTTCCAACTCTGCCTTATCCTTTAAAACCACAGTAATGTGTTCCAGAGGATTCTCATACAGAAATTTCGCGAGCAGAAACATACCGTATCCGGCCGGATAATGCTGTGCCTGTCCATCCATAAATGCAATCTGCTCTTTTGCAAGACCGCCGTAGTTCTCCTTTTTTGTCAACCGGTACAGTCTTACAAAATTATAGGCCATTACGGAATTACCGCTGGGAATTGCCCCGTCATAACTCTCTTTCGGATTCATAAAAAGCTCGCTGTTATCCGTTTCACAAAGAAAATACCCTCCGTTTTTACAATCCGCGAACCGTTTTACCGTTTCGTCACAAAACAACATTGCTTTTTCAAGATAATCCTTCTCCAAAGTAGAACAATACAGCTCTATTAATGCCGCGCTATAAAACGCGTAATCGGAAAGGAACGCGTGCCCCGAACATTTTTTGTCCCGATAGCTCGTATAAAGCTGAAATCCCTCGCACAAATTCCGCCCGATAAAGGACTGTGCCTTCCGTGCCGCCTGTAAATACGTCTCCTTTTTCGTTACCCGGTAAAGCATGGATAACGCGGCTATCATCAGCGCGTTCCATGAAAGCAGAATCTTATCGTCAAGGTGCAGCTTCGTGCGCTTCTTACGGTAATCATACAGCTTTTGTATCTCCTCTCCTAATTTTACACCAATATCATCACTTTTTAAAAGATTCGGGATATTTACCCCCTCAAAGTTGCCCACCGGAGTAATATCAAAGACGTTCGCAAACTCCTGTCCCTTTTTTTCTCCCAAAACCCGGATTACTTCCTCCGGCGTAAACGTATAATATTTCCCTTCCACCCCTTCACTGTCCGCGTCCTGCGCACTGTAAAACCCGCCTTCGGACGATGTCATTTCACGAAGAATATAAACTGCCGTCTCTTCGGCGGTATCAAGATAAAGCCTATTCCTCGTCACCGTGTAAGCCGCCGTATATGCCATTATCAATAGCGCGTTGTCATACAGCATTTTCTCAAAATGAGGGGCAAGAAACGAATTATCCGTGGAATATCTTGAAAAACCATAGCCAATCTGGTCGAAAATTCCGCCCTTACGCATCTGCGTAAGTGTCTTTTCTACCATATGCAGCGCGACAGAATCTTCCCTCTGCTTTCCGTATAAGGTCAGAAACAAAAGATTATGGGACATCGGAAACTTAGGCGCCGGGCCAAATCCGCCATACGTTTCGTCAAAACTGCGCCGAAACAGTTCAACCGCGGTTTCTGTCAGATTTCTTCCGTCTGCGTCCGTCCCCTCCTCCTCCTTTTCTTTCAGATGCGCAATCACCTCCTCCGCGGAATGTAAAAGCCGCGGCCGGTTGTCTTTCCACTGCTTTGCAATGGCAGTCAGCAAATCGGAAAATCCGGGCATTCCGTACCGCGGCCGGGACGGAAAATACGTCCCCGCAAAAAACGGCTTCTTGTCCCACGTCATAAAAATACTCATCGGCCATCCGCCGCGGCCGGTAAACGCCTGGCATACCGACATATACACACTGTCAACGTCAGGACGCTCCTCCCTGTCAACTTTCACGGATACAAAATATCGGTTTAAAAGCTCCGACGTTTTCTCATCCTCAAAACTCTCATGGGCCATAACATGACACCAATGACAGGTGCTGTATCCGATACTGAGAAATATCGGTTTGTCCTCCGCTTTTGCCTTTTCAAACGCCTGCGAACCCCACGGATACCAGTTTACCGGATTATCCATATGCTGCAGTAAATACGGACTTGTCTCATTTTTCAGCTGGTTGCTCATCTGTGCCTCCTTTGACTCTCTTATTTTTGCTAGTATAGCCATTTTAAAACAAGAAATACTAAACAAAAGAAAACATCCAAGGAGGTAAACGAAACTTGTTAAAACAGGACTATTTTAAGGGCTGGTACTTTAAATGCAGTAACAAAGACAAAACTATCGCTTTTATTCCGGCGTTTCACAAAAATAACCGTAAGCAGAGTGCATCTTTGCAGGTTATCACGGAAGACGCGGCTTTCCATATTCCGTCCGATACCTTAAACTATCAGGAAAAACCGTTGTCCGTAAAGTTCGGCAACTGTATTTTCTCCAGACACGGAATGAAACTCAATATAAAAAACGACAGCCTTACGATACAGGGAACGCTCCGCTTTCATCATCTGTCCCCCATCCGCTATAATATCATGGGGCCTTTTCAATTCGTCCCTTTTATGCAGTGCAGACACAGCGTTTACAGTATGCGGCATCAAATCGACGGGCAGCTTATATGCAACGGACAGCAGCTTAATTTTCAAAATGGAACCGGATATATTGAGGGCGACTGCGGCAGTTCTTTCCCGAAACAATATGTCTGGACGCAATGCTGCTTTCAAAACGGCTCTCTGATGCTTTCCGTTGCGGACATTCCGATGTTCAGAACTCATTTTACCGGAATGATCGGAGTGATTCTGCTGAATAAAACGGAATACCGCCTCGCAACCTATCTTGGCGCCAAATTAAAATATGTCGGGGAAAACGCGGTAATTGTCGAACAGGGCGATTATGAATTTACTGCCGCTTTAATGAAGAAAAATGCACAGCCGCTTTATGCCCCGGACAACGGAAGAATGAGCCGCACCATCCATGAAAGCGCTTCCTGTCAGGCATATTACCGTTTTTCCCGCAAAGGAAAACTCCTATGTGAATTTATAAGCGATAAGGCAAGCTTTGAATTTGAGTTTCAATAAGTCCGCCCTCCTGCCTTTCCGCTTTTCCCGCTTAAAACAATACGTTAAAATATTCTCTTTTTCCCGTTTCGCGCATATCCTATACTAAATTTTGCGTAGAGGACTTATCTATGCCTTTCTATCGTTCTTTTCAAGTAAACGAGCCGCCGAAAACGACTGTTTCTCCAAAGACAGCCGCGCCTCCGAAACCACAGGCGGTTCCTGTCCAGAACATAATTCCGGAACAAACCGGGACTTCTTCGGAAAACCAAGTTCCCGACGCGGCTTCCGACAGTGCTTTGCCGCAGGCCGTACCGCAGGAACTCCAAAATGAGGAAATGCAGAATCTGGAGCTGCAAAGTGACGAACTGCAGCTCGAACAACTACAACTTGAAGAATTACAAAATGAAGAAATTCCGGACAGGGTGCCCGGAATAACGCCGAATGCACAGACTCCGCCCGAGCCGCGTGAAATACCGCGCTATCCCGCGGATATGTCTACGGCTTCTTTTGGCGGTCTGCGCATCTCCGTAGGCAACATAGCAGACAACTTTCCGATTACCGACGCAACTATACAAATTACGGAAACCACAGGAAATACAACCTCTCTGGTTGATGAAATCAATACTGCTGCCACCGGACAAACCGACATCATCGAACTACCTGCCCCGCCGCGTTCTTACAGTGAAGAATTCGGCAGCCCCAAACCCTACACCGAATACAACCTCACCATCAGGGCAGCAGGTTTCGAGCCCGTGCAGATCGTCGGGACGGAGGTGCTTCCCGATGTGGTTGCGCTGCAGCGTGTGCAGATGCTTCCGCTGCAGCAGACAGAACCGCAGACAGCAGAAACCTTCGTAATCCCGGACCACACACTATACGGCATTTATCCGCCGAAAATCGCAGAAGACGAAATAAAAGAGCTGGCAGGAAGCGGTGAAATTGTCTTATCAAGCGTTGTCATCCCGGAATTTATCGTTGTACACGACGGCACGGTGACAGACACCTCCGCGCAAAACTACTATGTGCGTTACAGGGATTATATTAAAAACGTAGCTTCCAGTGAAATCTACGCAACATGGCCGGAAGCCTCTATCTATGCCAATGTACTCGCAATTCAGTCATTTACCTTAAACCGCGTCTATACAGAGTGGTATCGGAACCGGGGGTTCAATTTTACTATTACTTCTTCTACCGCCTACGACCATAAATGGATTCCGGAACGCAATATTTTTGACACCATTAATACCGCCGTAGACAACGTTTTCAACAACTTCCTTTCCCGTCCGAATGTACGCCAGCCGATTCTGACCCAATACTGCGACGGCAAGAGAACCAGCTGTCCGGGCCTGATGTCTCAATGGGGGAGTAAATATTTAGGCGACCAAGGGTACAGTGCTATTGAAATACTGCGCACCTATTACGGAGACAGCATCTACATTAACAGTACCGAAGAAATCTCCGGCGTACCCAGCTCTTTTCCGGGAGAATCGCTGTCCGAAGGTTCTGCCGGTGAATCGGTCCGCCAGATACAGGAACAGTTAAACGCCATCGCGGACGCTTACTATGCTATTCCGAACATTACCGCCGACGGCATCTTCGGTCCGCGCACCGCCGAAGCGGTACGCGCGTTTCAGGAAGTATTTGATTTAACGCCAAACGGCGTTGTGGATTTTACGACATGGTATAAAATATCGGAAATCTACGTTGCCGTCACACGCATTGCGGAATATACGCGATAACAAAAGGACGCCCAAAAGTCTTAAATGACTTGCGGGCGCCCTCATTTTTCAGGGCAGATATATATTCATAATCCGAAACATATCGTTGACTACCAGCCAGTTCTGCGGAAAATCCCTCATAATGTTCCAATAGCTGATGCCGTGAAGCGGATAGCTTTCATTTAACAAAAGTTTTGCCTGTATACTCCTCGCGTCCTCAAACCAGACAACATGGGCACGCCCGTCTTCACCAGTATAGTAAAAAAACGGAGTTGCCGCAACTTCATCATACAAAATAGTTGCCCGGTAACGCATTGCAATTTCCACCGCCTCCACATTTCCAATCGAACGAGCCATCGATGTGCCGCGCACAAAAGGAAGCGTCCAGTCATAACCGTAATTCGGTATGCCCTGTAAAATCTTTTCTCTCGAAATCACGGACACACCGTAATCCAATACTTCCCGTACTTTATTTAACGGCGAAACCGCCATCGGAGGACCGTAAGTATAGCCCCACGAAAGTTATATGTGTCTTAAAGGATTACCCAGCTGCAGTTTTTTATCCTTGAGTAGCGCTAACGGATCATTTTCTCCAAGAAATTTAACTTTCATCATCCCACATCTTAGCTTATAATAAGCATTCTAATTAACATTTAAAGTTTCCCCGGTACAACTTTGAATTCTTTACTCACAAAATTCAACAGAAATTGTATCATTATCCTTTTTCCATTTTATCCAAATCATATTATCTATCCATTTATCGGATACATCATCACGTTTCCATTCGTCTTCAAATTCTTCTGCCTGCTCTAATGGTATCAGCCAACCGCAAAAATCTTCTCCTTCCATATCTGCGGTTTCAAAATCATTTCCTTCACCGCAGTCACCGAAGAAGATCGCATTCTGTTTTTGAGCAGTTTCCTGTACAAGTTGCCAGAATTTATTAAATTTATCGCTTTCTAGCGTTCTTAATCCGCGTATTTTCGATTCCTCCTTTTAGTAATTTAATAAACTAAAAAATATAAATACCATCGGCTATATTTCCAGGCAATGGCATTCTCCCTATTTTATAATATTATATAAAGAAGCTATTTGGCAGGCGTACCATTCTCCTGCATCTCTCGGGTTTCCCCTGTCAAGCCTTCGGCGTGTGGACGGGTACGAATTCTTCCACCTCAAATAGCTTCTATTGTATATATTATAGTATCTTTAATCTTTTTTGTAAAGGATAAACCTTATCCTTTTCTCTTGTCCATAATTACCTTTACATTCGGCTATTAACTTTTTCGCTCTCGCATGATAATTAAAACATTCCAATACAAACGAATCAATCCTGTGCCGATTCTCCTTCCGATTTATTTTCCTCGGCTTCCCGTTTCTCCAAAATACGTTTTCTTTCAATATCCCATAAAATGTCATAAGTAATTCTTCCAATTTCTTCAAGCAATTGTTTCCGCACTTCCGGCGGTTGGATATAATCGTCATGGACACGTACCAGCGCGTGACCCGGTTCATGGTATACTTTAACTACTGCCATAGGTCTCACCTCCTCATTTTATCGTATGAAAATTGCCGATTGTCCTATTTCAAAATTATTTTGAATGATTCTGAATCCATTCCTTTTGAACTTGCGTCTAAATCACTACCAAATAATGTGGAGAAACAGTTCTATCAACGGCTATATGATACCTTTTACTTTTTCCTGTGATATCGCGGCCGGTAAGAAAACTAACGATACCATAACGGTTTCATCCAGTGATTTAGAGACCTGCAACATTGACACCATGGCTGATATTGAGTTCTCGTTGTATATCTTCTGTTCTGATGACTGGGAAAAAATAAACGAATCAGATATGATTCAGTTACAGACAAGCGTGGCTTCTACATACGCTCAGCAGTATGATGATTCCGGTCTCATAATTTATGACGAAAACAACTCCGACCGGCCTCTTACAATCCAGTCGAGAGATACTTCAATCAACGGTTTTACAGTTTCGTCTATTATGTCGATTGATATTATGCCTGGTAAAAAGACACTCGATTCCATGTCATTTATGAACTCTGATCTGGAAGATAACGATATCTCCAA
>JAFLSZ010000009.1 GCA_022510665.1 Lachnospiraceae bacterium | reverse complement strand
TTAGAGGAAGTCCGGTGCAGCGTTGCGCATGCAAAAATAAGACAGCGTGCAATCTGCGGAATATAAAAAAGTATGCAAAATTCGGAAACACAAGTAACGGAAAATAGCGTTGCAAAATGCCGTAAGATGGGGTATACTGGAAATAGCAAATATGGAGGAGGTAAGGCAATGGCAGAATACACCAACGCATGGCTTTCATATAAAATGAAAGCGCTTACAAACCCGCTTCTCTGGAGCAGGGTTACGCTTATGTCTGCGGAAACGGACCGGGAGAAGCAGCCGAAGACGGTGCAGACCGCGGTAAAAGAAATTGTCCGCGCGGGAAAGGAATTGTTTGGAAAAGAAATAGAAGCCCATACGGCTCCGATGCCGCTTTTTACGGATTATGAGCCGGGCATGGACGAGTTAAAGCATCTGACGGGACAAGCAGAGGGGATAGTGCTTCTTTGTCTGCCGGAGTTTGAAAAAAAGTATTGTGAGGGATACCGGATTGTTTCGGATGAGGCGGTGCTTTATGTGATTGCCGGAACCGGACGGGGAGTTTTATACGGCGTGTTTGACGTAATCCGCACGGAGATTGTAAAAGGAAGCGCGGCAGGCGAAGATAAGACGGTTATTCCGGACAATCCGCTTCGTATGATGAACCACTGGGACAATATGGACGGCAGCATTGAACGCGGATATTCGGGTAATTCTTTCTTCTTTGTACGCGATGAGATTGTAGTAAATGAGAGGACGAGAGAGTACGCGAGACTTTGCGCATCCGTGGGAATTAACGCGGCGGTCATCAACAATGTAAATGTAAGGCAGGCGGCGACGGAATTAATCACCCCGCGCTATGAAAAAGAATTGATTCGGATGTCGGAGATTTTTGCCGAGTACGGCGTGACCCTGTATTTGTCCTTAAATTTTGCGGCGCCTATGCAGCTGGCGGGGCTTGCTTGTTCCGACCCGCTCAATGAGGAAGTAAGGGCGTGGTGGAAAGAAACCATGCGGCGCGTCTTTACGGCAATCCCGGAGCTTGGCGGATTTTTGGTAAAGGCGGATTCGGAGGGCAGACCGGGGCCGCATACCTACGGCAGAACCCAGGCAGAAGGTGCAAATATGCTTGCCGAAGCGGTTGCTCCGTATGGCGGAACGATTATCTGGCGCTGTTTTGTTTATAATTGCACACAGGACTGGCGTGATAAAAAGACCGACCGCGCGCGGGCGGGGTATGACCACTTTAAGCCGTTGGACGGGCAGTTTGCGGACAATGTGGTACTGCAGATTAAAAACGGCCCGATGGATTTCCAGATTCGTGAACCTGTTTCCCCGCTTCTCGGCGGTTTAGAGCATACCAACCAGATTTTGGAGGTACAGGCGGCTCAGGAGTACACGGGGCAGCAGAGGCATTTCTGCTATTTGATTCCGATGTGGAAAGAAGTGCTTGACTTTAAGACATACTGCAAACCGGAAAACGATACGGTGGCGGATATTGTAAGCGGCAGGACTTATTCCCGGAGCGTCTGCGGCATGGCAGCGGTTACGAATACCGGAAATGACGAAAACTGGACCGGACACGATTTCGCGGGACTGAACTGGTACGGCTTCGGAAGGCTTGCGTTCCAGACTTCCCTTACGGCGAAAGAAATTGCGGAGGAATGGATTCGGATGGCGGTTACAAAGGAGCCTAAGGCGGTGAAGGCATTGACCGATATGGCGCTTTGTTCCAGAGAGGTCTATGAAAAGTATACATCGCCTCTCGGAATCGGCTGGATGGTAAATCCAAGTCATCACTACGGCCCGAATGTGGACGGATACGAATATGACCGTTGGGGAACCTATCACCGCGCGGACTGTCACGGACTTGGTGTTGACCGTACAACAAAAGGAACGGGGTATACGACACAGTATCGCGAGGAAAACTTTAAGCGTTACGAAAACGTGGCGGAGTGCCCGGAAGAGCTTCTTTTGTTCTTCCATTACATTCGTTACGATTATGTATTAAAGACCGGAAAGACCTTAATCCAGCATATTTACGATACGCATTTTGAAGGCGCCGAGCAGGCGGAACAGTTTTTGGAAACGTTCCGTGGCCTGAAGGAGTACATTCCGGAGGAAATCTACCGCCGGTCGGAGGCGCGGTTTAAAATGCAGGCGGACCATGCGAAAGATTGGAGAGATATTGTAAATTCCTATTTCTATCGTAAGTCCGGCGTTCCGGACGCCCATGGCAGGGAAATTTATTAAGCAGACTTATTAAGCAGAACTTTTGTTTCAGGAGGAAAACAATATGGATATGACATTGCGTTGGTACGGGAGCAAGAACGACAGCGTGACATTGCAGCAGATTCGCCAGATACCGGGGGTGACCGGCGTAATTTCGGCGCTGCATGACATTCCGGCGGGAGAGCCGTGGCCGTATGAAGAAGTGTTAAAGTTAAAAGAAGAAGTAGAAGCGGCGGGATTAAAGCTTCTCGGTGTGGAAAGCATCAACATCCATGAGGATATCAAGCTCGGTGCGCCGACAAGAGATAAGCTGATTGAGAATTACATCACTTCTTTGGAGAGTGTCGGCAGGGCAGGGATTCAACTGGTTTGTTACAATTTCATGCCGGTGTTCGACTGGACGAGGACGGATCTCGCGAAGCCGCTGGCAGACGGTTCTACCGTGCTTGCCTATGACGGAAAAATGATTGAGGGTATCGACCCGGATGAAATGTTTGAGCGTATCGAAAAAGAAAGCGGCGGTTTTGTTATGCCGGGTTGGGAGCCGAACCGCAAGGATGAGATTAAGGCGTTGTTTGAAAAGTATAAGGGGATGACCCACGAACAGCTTTTGGAGAATTACGGTTACTTTATTGAGCGCATTATGCCGACCTGTGAAAAGTACGGAATTAAAATGGCGGTGCATCCGGATGACCCGGCATGGGATATTTTCGGACTGCCGCGTATCGTGACAAGCGAAGAGGCCCTTTTAAAGGTAGCGGCGCTTCATCCGAGTACGCTCCACGGTTTTACGCTCTGCACCGGTTCTCTCGGAAGCAGCAGGGAAAACGACTTGGTAAAGATTATCCGGAATCCGAAGATTGCGGAGCGGATTCATTTCGCTCATATCCGCAACGTGAAGTTTGAAACGGACGATGAGTTCCATGAGAGCGCGCATCTTTCCTCGGAAGGAAGTTTTGATATGTATGAAATTGTAAAGGCGCTGCGGGAAATGGGATTTGACGGCGTAATCCGTCCGGATCACGGCAGAATGATCTGGGGAGAAACCGCAAGACCGGGCTACGGCTTATATGACCGTGCGTTAGGAGCCGTTTATATCGAAGGGCTTTGGGAAGCAATCGGAAAAGCGGCAAAGTAAAGTGTGTTTCCGAAACGGCGGAAAGGAAAAGAAGATGAAACAAAGAGCGGTATTGGCAGTGTTATGTGCGGCGGCGTGTGTGCTGTCGTGTATTGCGGGCTGCGGGAGAGAACAAAAAACGGAGGAAAACCCGACGGCTTCCCTCAGGAATGAGGCGACGCAGCCGCCGGAAGCGGAACCTTCGGTTACGCCCGGCCCGGAGGATGTGACGGAGCCGACAAAAAAGCCTGCGGCGGCAGGAAGTCCGCAATTATTGCTTGGCCAGCTTAAGCTGATGAAAGAGCAGTACAGCAATCTGGAAGACTACCGAAACGGTGGCGAGTTACAGGCAATGTTTAATAAAGCGGATGCGCTGATAGCCAAAGGGGAAAACAGCCTGGTAACGCAGCAGGAATATAATGATATGTTACAGGAGCTTAGGGCGGCTGTTGCGGGACTTTTAAACAGAGACGGTATTCCGGAGCCGTCAAGCTTTACCGAGGCGATAGAGATGCCGAATCCGTATACTTTTTTGGACGGAAGCACGGCGTCGTCACCGGAGGAATTTGACAGGCGTTTGGAAGAAATCAGGCATATGTATGAGTATTATATGTACGGGCCGATGCCGGACGCGTCGGAGGAAGAGGTAACTTACAGCATACAGGGAAATGTTATGCGCGTAACGGTAACGCATGAGGGAAAGTCCGCTTCCTATAACGTAAATTTCTCTCTGCCGACAACGAAGGTATATGATGAGGCACCGGTATTGTTTGTTTTCGGAGGCATTTTCCAAAATGCTTATGTAAACGGGCGTGGTTACGCGGTGTTGTCAATAAATCCGACGGAACTTGCGGCGGACCAGATGATGAGAGTCGGCGCATTTTATGACTTGTATCCGTACGGCGCGAAGTGGACGGAACAGACCGGAGTGCTGGCCGCGTGGGGCTGGGGCATTTCCAAAGCAATTGACGCGCTGGAAAACGGCGCGGCGGCGGAACTTGGACTTACAACTACCGATTTTCTGCTGACCGGTGTGTCCCGTTACGGAAAGGCGACTGCGGTAACCGGGGCGTTTGAGGAACGTATTAAAATAACGGCGCCGTCCTGCTCGGGGGCGGGCGGTCTGGCGATGTACCGTTATATATCCGAAGGAACCGTATATGATTATACCGCAATCGGGCGCGGGGACGCGTATAAGTTTGGACAGAACGAACCGTTATCCAGTCTTCGCGGAAACAGTGAAAGACATTGGTTTAACGACAATTTCCAAGTGTTTAAGGACGAGACGGTGATGCCGTTAGAGCAGTATATGCTGGCGGCGTTATGCGGCAGAGGCGGCCGTTACCTTTTCATTTCCGGTTCTTACTGTGATGAGGACTGGGTGAACGCGCCTTCCATGTGGATGACGTATCTTGCGTCAAAAGACTTGTTCGATACCATGGGAATTTCCGATCATCTTGCCGTCTGTCTGCATGAAACCGGACATATGGTAACGGATCAGGATTTGGTATATTTGCTGGATTACTGCGATTATCATCTTTACGGAAAAGAACCCGCTTCGGATTTGAACGATTTGACAACGAGTCTGTATGCACTTTCGCAGAACGCCGATTCGGAGTTTGAGCAGAAGTTAAGTTTTCGTTAGTCAAACTCATTGCGCATTTTTCGTGAATGTGCTACACTTAATAAACTTAAAGGAACAAAAAAGTAGATTAAATTAAGAAAAGGAGAAAAAATAATGGAAATTAAAAATCCTATTTTGCCGGGCTTTTACCCGGATCCGTCCGTTTGCGCAGTGGGGGATAAGTTTTATCTGGTAAATTCGAGTTTTTGTTATTTTCCGGGGGTTCCGATTTTTGAAAGCACGGATTTAAAGCACTGGCATCAAATCGGCAACATACTTGACAGGGCTTCCCAGGTACCGTGCGGAAAAAGCAGACTGTCTCAGGGAATTTTTGCGCCGACAATCCGTTACCATGAGGGAACGTACTACATGATTACCACGAATGTAAGCTACGGCGGAAATTTTATTGTAACCGCAAAAGACCCTGCAGGGCCGTGGTCGGAGCCGCATTATATCGCGGGTGCAGACGGCATTGACCCGAGTCTGTTTTTTGATGATGACGGAAAGTGCTACTACATCGGCACAAGACCGAACCCGGAAGGCGTAGGGCATAACGGCGACTGGTACATATACATACAGGAAGTGGATTTGGAGAACTGGTGTCTGTTAGGCGAGTATAAGCTCGTCTGGAACGGCGCGATGAGAAAGGCCGAATGGCCGGAAGGTCCGCACCTTTATAAGAAGGACGGATGGTATTATATTATGCACGCGGAAGGCGGCACCGGTCCGGCACACGCGGTATGTGTTGCGAGAAGTAAAGAAATCTACGGACCGTATGAAGGAAACCTGATGAATCCGATATTCACGCACCGTCATCTCGGAAAGGACTATCCGATTCGTTATGTGGGCCATGCGGATTTGGTTTCCGACCGGGACGGAAACTGGTATGCGGTAATGCTGGCATCCAGACCGTGCGAGTGGCATACGAATCTCGGGCGTGAGACATTTCTTGCAAAGGTAACGTGGGAAGACGGCTGGCCGGTATTTAACGCAGGCATCGGTATGCTGGAAGATGTTGTGAGCGTGCCGTTGGAGGAAAAAGGAGCGGAAAGCACCGACGGAAGTCCGGTTACAAGCGGAATTGACAAGAACGGCATTCCGTTCTCCATGGTAATGCTGCGGAATCCGGAAGAAGGAACCGCGGTAAAAGACGGTGAGGGCTACCGCCTGAAACTTCTGCCGTACACGCTGGCGGAGTGCGAACCGGCGGCATATCTCGGCATCCGGCAGACATCCTATCATTTTACCGCGAAGACGACGGTAAAGGTTGTACCGGAGAAAGAGAATGAGGCGGCGGGACTTGCTCTGTTACAGAGCGAAAGCGCGTCGGCGGCGATTCTTTACGGACAGTTCGACGGAAAGAAGAAAGTGCGTGTCGTAAAGAAAGCGGCGGATACCGGAATCGTTACGCTCGCGGAGCAGGAAGTAACGGCGGATAAGATTACGTTTACGATATGCCAGAAGGGGCAGACGGCAGCGTTTTCGTATGATGCCGGAAACGGAGAACAGGTACTTGTGTCCGATCTGTCCACCAAGTTTTTAAGTACGGAGTCGGCGGGCGGTTTTGTCGGCTGTACGATTGGCATGTACGCGACTGCGAACGGGGAAGAGAGCGGTAACACCGCATGGTTTGACGGAATAAGTTATAAGGCAGAATAGACATATTATAATAGGGTGGGAGAAAATAGTTTGGAAGAAAAGACGAAGGTTTTTCTATTGACAATTGCGTGCGCTTGTGTTAAATTTTTAACAGAAATGTATCGTAAGTGCATGGAAAGAAACGGAATATGTCAAAGATAGGAGATCGCATTATGAAAAGTAAGAGTTATGAAGTGGTAGACAGCGTAAAGGCATTGGAAGCCGCGATTGCAAGAGTAAGAGCGGCTCAGAAAAAGTTTGCCGAATACACGCAGGAGCAGGTGGACAAAATTTTCCTTGCCGCGGCAACGGCTGCGGATAAAGCCAGAATCCCGCTCGCGAAGATGGCGGTAGAGGAAACCGGCATGGGCGTGGTAGAGGACAAGGTAATCAAGAATCACTACGCGGCGGAGTATATTTACAACGAATACAAAGCGACGAAGACCTGCGGCATCATTGACGAAGACAGTGCGTTCGGTATCAAAAAAATCGCGGAGCCTATCGGCGTGGTTGCGGCGGTAATTCCGACAACGAACCCGACCTCCACGGCGATTTTTAAGACTTTAATTTGTCTGAAAACAAGAAACGGTATTATTATCAGCCCGCATCCGCGTGCGAAGAATTCTACGATTGAAGCATCGAAGATTGTGCTGGAAGCGGCGGTAGCAGCGGGAGCACCGGAGGATATTATCGCGTGGATTGACGTGCCTTCCCTTGAAATGACAAACCTTGTAATGAAAGAGTGTGATATCATTCTTGCGACGGGTGGTCCGGGTATGGTAAAGGCAGCGTATTCCAGCGGAAAACCGGCACTTGGCGTAGGTGCGGGAAATACGCCGGCAATTATTGACGATACGGCGGATATTCTGCTTGCGGTCAATTCGATTATTCATTCCAAGACGTTTGATAACGGTATGATTTGTGCTTCCGAACAGTCGGTTATCGTATTGGATAAGGTGTATAAGGCGGTAAAGGACGAGTTCGCGAAACGCGGCTGCTATTTCTTAAAGGGCGGGGAGCTTGATAAAGTAAGAAAGACAATGATTATCAACGGTGCGTTAAACGCGAAGATTGTAGGTCAGAAAGCGACTAAGATTGCGGAGCTTGCGGGCGTAGCCGTACCGGAAGGAACCAAAATTTTAATCGGCGAAGTAGAGAGCGTGGAGCTTTCGGAGGAATTTGCACATGAGAAACTGTCTCCGGTGCTTGCGATGTACCATGCGAAAAATCTGGATGAGGCCTTCGCGAAGGCGGAGCGCCTTGTAGAAGACGGAGGATACGGTCATACTTCTTCGATTTATTTAAACACTGTGACGGGGCAGGAGAAGATTGCGGCGTTCGGCGAGCGTATGAAAACCTGTCGTATCTTAGTCAACACGCCGTCTTCCCACGGCGGTATCGGCGGACTTTACAACTTTAATCTTGCGCCTTCCCTTACCCTTGGATGCGGTTCATGGGGCGGTAATTCCGTTTCGGAAAATGTAGGCGTAAGACATTTGCTGAATATCAAAACGGTTGCAGAAAGAAGGGAAAACATGTTGTGGTTCCGTACCCCGCAGAAGATTTATATGAAGAAGGGCTGCCTTCCGGTTGCGTTAGACGAACTCGGAACGGTAATGAATAAGAAAAAAGCATTTATCGTAACCGATACGTTCCTGTATCAGAACGGATATACGAAGCCGATTACCGCAAAGTTAGACGAGATGGGAATTACCCACGCGGAGTTTTATCAGGTTGAGCCGGACCCGACCCTTGCGTGCGCGAAAGCAGGCGCGGCACAGATGACGGCATTTGAACCGGATGTGATTATCGCGCTCGGCGGCGGTTCCGCTATGGACGCGGCGAAGATTATGTGGGTTCTTTATGAGCATCCGGAAGTAGATTTTATGGATATGGCGATGCGCTTTATTGATATCCGCAAGAGAATTTATACTTTCCCTAAGATGGGAGAAAAGGCATATTTTATAGCAATTCCGACTTCCGCAGGTACGGGTTCTGAGGTAACGCCGTTTGCGGTTATTACGGACGAAACCACGGGAGTAAAGTATCCGCTCGCGGATTATGAGCTGCTCCCGAATATGGCGATTATCGATGCGGACCTGCATATGAGCGCGCCTAAGAGTTTAACGGCTGCTTCCGGTATCGACGCGGTGACGCATGCGCTGGAGGCATATGCTTCCATTATGGCTACGGATTATACGGACGGTCTGGCGCTCGGTGCGTTAAAGGTTATTTTTGAATATCTGCCGAGAGCCTATGAAAACGGTGCAAACGATCCGAAGGCAAGAGAGAAGATGGCAAATGCCGCGACAATGGCGGGTATGGCGTTTGCCAACGCGTTCCTCGGCGTATGCCACTCTATGGCGCACAAGCTCGGTGCGTTCCATCATCTGCCGCACGGCGTGGCAAACGCGCTGATGATTGACGAAGTAATTCGCTTTAACGCGAGTGAGGCGCCGGTGAAGATGGGAACGTTTTCCCAGTATGACCATCCGCATACGCTGGAACGCTATGCGGAAATTGCGGATTTCCTCGGAATTAAAGGAAAGAGTGACAGCGAGAAGTTAGAGAAACTTATTGCAGCCATTGACGAACTGAAAGAGAAGATAGGTATTAAGAAGACAATTCGGGAGTATGTGCCGGATGAAGCGGATTTCCTCGCGAGACTGGACGAGATGACCGAGCAGGCATTCGACGATCAGTGTACGGGTGCAAATCCGAGATATCCGTTGATGAGCGAAATTAAGCAGATGTACCTGAATGCTTATTACGGTAAGCACGAGACGGTGTAAAGGAGGGCAAAAACTATGAAGCTGGATAACGTGATTGCAGTAAGAACATCGAAAACCGTTTATCGGGATGAAAACCGCGTCATTAAAGTGTTTGATGAGGATTATTCCAAGGCGGACGTATTAAACGAGGCGTTAAATCAGGCGCGTGTGGAAGAAACCGGACTGCCGATTCCTAAAATTTTAGAAGTAACGAAGATTGACGGTAAGTGGGCGATTGTTTCCGAATACATTAAGGGAAAAACCCTTGCGCAGTTAATGCAGGAAAATCCGGAGAAAAAGGGAGAGTATCTGAAGTATCTGGTAGAGCTGCAGATGCAGGTGCATGAGATGCGCGCGCCGGGGCTTACGAAGTTAAAGGATAAGATGAACCGCAAGATTTCTGAGGCGGAGCTTGACGCAACCACCCGCTATGAGCTGCACACCCGCTTAGAGGGTATGCCTAAGCATACAAAGGTGTGCCACGGAGATTTTAATCCGTCCAATATCATTGTCTCCGACGAAGACGGCAAGGCATATATTATTGACTGGGCGCACGCAACCCAGGGAAACGCTTCCGCCGATGTGGCAAGAACCTATCTTTTGTTCTGTCTCGCAGGAGATAACGACGGCGCAAAGCAGTATATGGAGCTGTTCTGCAAAATGAGCGATACCGCAAGACAGTATATCGAGCGCTGGCTGCCGATTGTAGCGGCGTCCCAGTCCGTCAAAGGAAAAGCGGAGGAGCGCCAGCTCCTTCTGTCATGGGCAAACGTAGTAGATTATGAATAAGAAGTAAAAAAGGAAATACAAAGCAATTTCGGTGTATGCGCCGTGCGCATACGTCAAAAAGTCCCGCAGGAAACTCCTGCGGGACTTTTTAATATTCGTAATAAAACGATTTGTTTTACCGATTATTCTACGGTAATCGTTACGTCATCAACGTAGAAGGACGCGGTATCCGTTGCCTCAAAGTAGAGAGTCGGAGCAACCGTGGTATCCATTATGGTATAAGAACCGGTAACGGTTACCCACTCGCCCGGAGCAACAGAACCGGAGCTTGCAACGCGGTTGTAGGTAGTGTCTGTACCGTCACTCTCCTGCATGGTAACGTTGATTTCGATATCGCCCGCTTCGTCATGTTTTGCCTTGTAGGAAACCGTGATGGTCTTGCCTGCAAGGTCGTAAGCGGAGTAGTCAACCTGTGCGCCGTTCCAGCTGGAAGTACGGCCGGATACATATAAAGCACCGTCTACAACGGTCGGAACGGAATCGCCTCTTGCACCGAAGTAAGCATTGTTGTCCGAGAAATCAAGAGATACATTCTCGAATGCAACCTTTGCTGCCGGCTCGAAGTCCGGATTCGGAGCAACGGAACTGTTCGGGTCATAGGTAACAAGCACGTTGTCAATGAAAAATTCAACGTTCTCGGTGCCTTCTCCCATCGTCTCAAAGTTGAGGGACGGAGCGGAAGCGTTTGCGTATATCGGAATCATACCTTCCATATGTACCCATTCGCCGCTCGGAAGGGCATCGGTGGAAACACGCTCCGGCCAGGTTGTGGAACCGTCCGGCTTATTTACCTGTAACGTACAGGAGAATCCGATCGGTGCGCCTGTTTCCTGATATGCGTCAAAGGAAACATAAACTTCTTTGCCGATAACGTCATGAGCCGTATAGGTGGCATCGGTAAATCCGATAGAAACACCGTGCCAAGCCGCGGAACGGCCGTTAACCTGAAGAGAGCCGTCGCTGTTGCAGCCAATGGTTCCCCAGAATGTAGCGGCATTGCCTCTCTGACCAAAGTAGAGGGAGTCTCTTTTTGACTCAAAAGTGATGTCGTGAATAATAATCTTTCCGTCAGCAGTAACATTCGACGGAGCCTCGGTCGGAGCTACGGTTGGGGTCGGAGCTGTGGTCGGGGTCGCTTCCGGCGTCGGTTCCGGAGTCGGCTCGCCTGCCTCGGTCGGAGCTACGGTCGCGGTTGCTTCCGGCGTTGTGGTCGGGTCAGCGTCTGTTTCCTTCTTTCCGCAGGCCGCGAATGCAATTAACATGGAAGCGGCAACAGAAAGTGCAAGGCAACTTTTCCATTTCTTTCTCATTTTTTTTAGTCCTCCTTAAAAATACAATAAAGTAAAGTGTAATCCGAATTGCCAGAAGACAATTCCTAACACTATCATATCATTTTTATTATAAAAGGTCAAGATGTCTTTGCGAGAAAAGGTGCTGCCGCCTGCCGGGAAGGATTCCTTCCATGAGCGCCGATGAGGGTAAAACGTTAAAAAACGCGGTTTCTGCAGCGGAAAAAGTAAAAAGTAACAAAAAAAAGAGAAATTATGTTTGAGACGGTTTTTGCGGCAGAGGATAATGTGCATAAAAAAACTTCCTCAAATCTTCGAATTATACTTGAAATTATACAAATAGTATAATATAATTAACTTAGGTTGTGGAGTGCCGGTCATAAAAATGTCAAAAACGACTATAATGGCACTGTACGATACAAAAAATCTTTTCCCGGAACCGCCGTTTTTGGTGATTATGTACAAATACGGGAAAAGAAAACCTTTGGTGATTTTTACCAAAGGATAAAGCCGATACGCATTCGATATAAGCCAAAGGAGGAACAGGAAATCAGCTTTTGGAAGGAAAGGTGCGCGCCGGCTTTGGTTTGTCGTTACGACAGACCGAATGTGCAAAGGGAATATGCACAGGAAAGGAGAAGACTATGTCAAAAGGAAAGAGAATATTCCTTACTGTGGCCGGAGTAGTTGCCGTGATTGCTGTGATTGTATTAGTCAAAGTATTGGGCAACAAAGACAAAAGCTTCAGAGAAAAGTATGAAGGGACGAATCTAGAAAGCACTGCTGGAGAGTTCGGTCGTGATGATACATATACCGTATACTTGAACGCGCATGAAGATTCGGCAAGACCTCAGGTTGATGAAATCGTAGTGGATGTTACCAAATATAACACTTCAACTGCGAAAGATACTGAGGTTAAGACGGATTACGAGGGCGAAGCAAAGGTGCTCTATCAGGGGGATGACGGATATACCGAATGGACGGTAAACGTGCCGGAGAGCGGTATGTACCGTGTATATATGGAGTATTATCCGGTGCAGTCCAGAGGTGTAAGTATGGAGCGCAGCTTCTATATTAACGGCGTGCTTCCGTTCTCCGGTACGGATGCTCTTACGTTTACAAGACGCTGGGCGGACAGGGATGCGATTATAACCGATAATCGGGGCAATGACCGTCCTCCGGTGCAGGTAGAAAAGCCGGATTGGTGCTTTGCTTATTTTTCCGATTATATGGGTTACTATACGGACCCGTATGAGTATTATTTTGAGGCGGGAACCAATACGATTGCCCTGCAAGGCATAAATGAGCCGATTGCAATCCGCAAGCTTTCTTTACAGTCGGTTACCAAACTGGATACCTATGCGGAATATGCTGCGGCAAATCCGAATGTTTCCGGCGGAGCGGATTACTTCCAAGAGGTACAGGGCGAAGATTCCGTGGCACGTTCGGCGCCGTCTTTGTACGCACGTTCCGACCGTTCCTCGCCGAACACGGTTCCGTACAGCGTAACTTCGACAAAGTTAAACTATGGCGGCGGTAATTTGTGGAAAGTTGCCGGAGACTGGATTGACTGGGAGTTTGAAGTGCCGGAGGACGGTTATTACAACATTACCGTTAAGGCACGTCAGAACTATAACAGAGGTATGGTTTCCAACCGTATCATCTACATAGACGGCAAGGTTCCGTTTGAAGAAATGTCTTCCGTTTCGTTTGCTTACAGTACGGACTGGAATAATATAACGCTTGCCGATGCGGAAGGTACGCCGTATAACTTCTATTTAGAAAAAGGAAAACATACGATTCGTATGGAAGTTACGCTCGGCGAAATGGGTACGATTTTAAGCGCACTGCAGGATTCCGTAATACGCTTAAACGAGATGTACCGTACGGTTTTGGTATTGACCGGTGCTTCGCCGGATAAATACCGCGATTACAAGCTTCCTCAGGTGTATCCGGAAGTAATTGCCGGAATGGAGCTGGAATATAAGCGTCTGTATAAGCAGCTTGACGACTATGTTGCCTATACCGGAGAAAAATCCGGCGCGATTGCTACGGTTCAGACACTGGCAAAGCAGATGGAGAAGTTTGTAAAAAGACCTGATAAGATTACACAGCAGTTTGGAGGTTTCAAAGGAAATATCAGTAGCCTTGGTACTTCAATCAATTCACTGTCGGAGTCGCCGCTTGATATCGACTACATTACCATTACCGGCGTGAATGCGAAACCGACAAAGGTAAAAGCCTCTTTCTGGGCAAAGATGGTACACGAAGTTCGTTCGTTTATAGCTTCCTTTACCGTAGATTACAACTCCCTGGGTGATGTTTACGAGAATACGGAAGCGCTGACCGTATGGATTACGACCGGCCGTGACCAGAGTACCGTATTAAAGTCGATGATTGACGATACGTTTGTTCCGGATACCGGCATTCCGGTCAACTTAAAACTGGTACAGGCGGGCATGGTAATGAGTGCAACAATCGCGGGTACCGGTCCGGATATCGTTATTTCCATGGCACAGGGCGAACCGGTCAACTACGCGCTGCGTAACGCGGTAGAAGATTTAACGCAGTTTGAGGGCTGGGAAGAATTGTTGGCCCAGTATTCTGACAGTTCCCATGCACCGTACTGGTATGACGGCGGCTTATACGGGCTTCCGCAGACGCAGGTTTACAACGTAATGTTCTACCGTACCGACATTATGCAGGAAGTCGGAATTGCTGCGCCGCAGACATGGGACGAATTAATTGATATGCTTCCGACGCTTCAGCAGAACAACTTAGAGGTGGCGGTTCCGTCCACGGAGCGTAAGTTCGGTACGACCGCCAGCCCGGATTTATCCAGTTTCTTCGCGCTGCTGTACCAGAACGGCGGTTCTATGTACAATGACAAGCAGACGAAGACAATGATTGCGGGAGAGGCCGGTATTAAGGCGTTTGAAACTTATACGAGATTCTATACACACTACGGCCTGCCTACGGTGTATGACTTCGTAAACCGTTTCCGTTCCGGTGAGATGCCGATCGGTATTCAGGACTACGATACCTACAACACCTTGGCTGTTACCGCTCCGGAAATCCGTGGCCTTTGGGAATTCGCGCTGATTCCGGGTACGGAACAGGAAGACGGAACGCTTAACCGTTCGTGTTCGTCATGGGGTACATGTACCATGCTGCTTCGTCAGGATGACGCTTCCGAAGAGTTCAAGCAGAAGTGCTGGGAATTCATTCGCTGGTGGGGTGATTCCACTACACAAACGAGATTCGGACGTGAGATGGAGGCAGTGTTAGGTTCCTCTGCAAGATACCAGACCGCAAACAAGATTTCCTTTGAAGAGCTTGCATGGAGTTCGAGTGAGATGAAGGTATTAAAAGAACAGTGGAGCTACACCGTGAAGATTCCGGAAGTTGCGGGCGGATATTATGTAGGACGTCATATTACCAACGCAACCCGTAAGGTTATTAACGAGCAGGAAGACCCGCGAGAGACACTTCTCGACTATGTTGATACGATTAACGACGAGATAGAGAAGAAGCGTCTTGAGTTTGGTTTGGAAGTAGACTAGAAAGGAGGATGACATGGGCAATATTTTATCATTGTATTTTCGCAAGAAAAAAAGAGATATAACAATTGCATGGAAAAAGGCGAAGTCTTCAAAGAACTGCTACCTGTTCATTCTGCCTTATGCGATTTTGTTCACCGTATTCTTTATACTTCCGATTTGTATGTCGCTTGTATTAAGTTTTACGTATTACAATGTTTTGGAACCGGCAAGGTTTATCGGGTTAACGAACTATAAAAACCTTATACTGGCAGATGATGTCTTCCTAATCGCGGCAAAGAATACGTTTGTTCTCGCGGGTATTATCGGTCCGGTAGGTTACATCGCATCGTTTTTGTTCGCGTGGCTGATTAATGAGCTGCCGCGGTACTTAAAGGCAATCGCAATTGTGTGCTTTTACGCTCCGTCGATATCCGGTGCCGCATTTACGATTTGGCAGATGATTTTCTCAAACGACTCTTACGGATGGGTCAATTCTCTTTTACAGGAATTCGGTATGTCGCCGGTGCTGTGGTTATCCAATCCGCAGTATATGATGACGGTGGTTATTATCGTTTCCTTATGGATGAGTTTGGGCAGTGGGTTCCTTGCATTCGTCGCAGGTCTGCAGGGCGTTGACCGTGCTCAGTACGAGGCAGCGTATGTGGATGGTATTAAGAACCGCTGGCAGGAACTTTGGTATATTACACTTCCGAGTATGAAGCCAATGCTCTTGTTCGGTGCTATCAGCTCCATTACGTCCGCGTTCAACGTAGCGGACGTGCCGGAACAGCTTTGTGGTTTCCCGAGTACGGACTACGCGGTGCATACGGTAGTATCCCACCTGAAGGACTACGGAAGCCTCCGTTTTGAAATGGGTTACGCATCCGCGGTAGCAACCATTCTCTTCCTTGCGATGCTCCTTTGTAATAAATTGGTTCAGGCGTTGTTGCGCAGAGTCGGAACAAACTGATTTGATTTTTAATACAAAGAGTTATGCCTGCCCGGCAGGCAATGCAAAAAGAGAGAAGGAGAGAAGCGATGAGTATATTAAAACGAAGACAGCCGAATCGTTCCCGCGTGGGCGATGTCGCAGTATATTTGGTCTTAATCATGTTTGGCGCAATCATGGTAATCCCGTTGATTTATGCCGTATGTCATGCATTTAAGCCACTAGATGAAATTTATAAGTTCCCGCCTACAATTCTTGTAAGAAATCCTACGTTGGATAACTTCTCGGATTTGTTTGTTACAATGGGACAGTCCTGGGTGCCGTTTACAAGATACATATTCAATACCGTATTTATTACGGCGGTTGGTACGGCAGGCCAGCTCTTAATAGCTTCCATGGGTGCATATGTGCTTGCAAAATATGATTTTCCGGGCGGAAGAAAGTTTTTCACCCTGATTACCACGGCGCTTATGTTCAACGGTTATGTAACTTCCATTCCGAGCTATTTGATAATGGCAAAGATAGGCTGGGTAGACAGTTACCTCGCGGCGTTTGTTCCGGCGTTCGCGGCGCCGATGGGAATCTTCCTTATGAAGCAGTTCATGGAAGGTATTCCGGATGCACTGTTAGATGCCGCAAAGGTGGACGGCGCGAAGGAATGGGGAATTTTCGCGAAAATCGTAATGCCGAACGTAAAACCGGCATGGTTGACGCTGATTATTTTCTCCGTACAGGGTCTTTGGAATAACCCGCAGTCTACATACATTTATTCCGAAGAATTAAAGACCCTGCCGTATGCGCTGCAGCAGATTGTTGCCGGCGGTGTTGCACGTGCCGGTGCAGGTGCGGCGGTAACTTTGGTAATGATGATTGTCCCGATCGGTATCTTCATTTTCTCGGAGAGTAACATTCTTGAGACAATGGCAAGTTCGGGTATTAAAGATTAGGAGGAGAGGACTATGAAGCTGAAAAGAAAATTTGCTGCGGCTCTCCTTTGTATAATGGCAGTTTTCACGATTTATCCTGCCGGAGTTGCCGAGGCGACGGAAGTTAGTACCTATACGTATAATTATGATGTCTGGGAGAATGAATGTGAGTCTCCGGACGCGTATACCCCAACGCATTTTATCACGGGCGAGCAGCTCGGAACCAAAGAGTTCAGGGCTCCTCAGGGAATGTATATCCGTGGCGATAGGATATATGTTGTAGATACCGGAAACAACCGCATTGTCGAGATTCAGGTGCAGGGCAAGGAAATGTCGATTGTCCGCGAGATTGCTGAGTTTTACGGTGACGCAGAAGTGACTACGTTCAATACACCGAATGATGTTTTCGTAGCGGTAAACGGCGATTTCTATATTGCGGACACCGAAAACCAGAGAGTAGTGCATCTTGATAACGATTTAAATTTGGTTAAGCTTATCACACAGCCGAGTGACGCAACGGTGGATCAGACGTTAAGCTTTCTGCCGACCAAGATTGTGGCTGACCGTGCAGGTCGTGCGTTTGTTTTGGTAAGAAACGTCAACAAAGGCTTTATGGAGTTTGAGGCAGACGGTGAGTTTATCGGTTATATCGGAGCGAACCAAGTAGTATTTAAAATGGCGGACTATATTAAGAGACTGCTTTCCACACAGGAACAGCGGAACCGTATGGACAGCTTTACACCGACGGAGTACAACAATCTTTACATAGACGGTAACGGTTTTGTGTACTGTACGACCGCAGTGTTTGAAGAATGGGCGGTTATGAACGGAGACGCGAAACCGATTCGTAAGCTGAATTCGCTCGGAAGTGACATTCTGATTCGAAACGGTGTAATACCTCCGGTAGGTGACGCGCAGTGGGATAACGTAGCCGGTATGAACGGCCCGTCCCGTCTGGTTGATATTACCGCGTTTGACAATGAGATGTATTTCGCGATAGACCGTATCAGAGGACGTATTTTCGCTTATGACGAACAGGGAAATCTCCTGTACGCGTTCGGCGGTCCGGGAAATATGCTGGGCTACTTCCAGAATCCGGTTGCCCTTGACCATATGGGAGAGGACTTATATGTACTGGATTCCGCTTCCGGCGGCATTACAAGGTTCCAGCTGACAGACTACGGTATGTTAATCCGGGACGCATTGGAACTGTACAAACTCGGCAAGTATGAAGAGTCCGCGGAGTACTGGGAAGAAGTATTAAAAATGAACGCGAATTACGACCTTGCTTTTAACGGAATCGGCAGATCGCTTCTTCGTCAGAAAGATTATACGGGAGCGATGCAGTATTTCAAAGTAAAGTATTATACGAGAAACTATTCGCGTGCATGGAAGTATTACCGGGAGGACTGGGTTGAAAATAACATAGGCTATGTTATTGCCGTGCTGATTGTTCTGATTATCGTACCGTCGATAGTCAAAACAGTGAAAAAAGTAAAGAGGGAGGCGCTTGAGGAACATGAACATGAACTTAAACTTAGCCGAAAAGGTAAATAAGCAGGCGGCTCAGAAGTTACTGAAATCACTTCGCTATTCCTTATATGTGATTACGCATCCGTTTGACGGTTTCTGGGATTTGACTCATGAAAAAAGAGGTTCTCTTGCCGCTGCACATATTTTGGTTGCCCTGACATTTATGACAAATCTCTGGAGCCTGCGTTATACCAGCATTATATTTAATCAGGTGCTTTGGGATAAAATAAACATCTGGAGACAGATACTTGGTATTTTGGGACCGCTTATTATTTACTGTGCGGCGAACTGGTGCCTGACTACGCTGTTTGACGGAAAAGGACGTTTTACGGACATTTATATCGGCACCGCATATGCGCTGACACCATATATTCTGATTGAGAACATTGTAACTATTGTGAGCAATGTTCTGACGAGAGAAGAAGGCGCGTTCCTTGGTTATTTTGAAAATCTGGCGTTGGTTTGGTGCGGTTTCCTGATACTGGCATCGGTAATGCAAATCCATGACTATTCCCTTGGAAAGGCGATTTTCGCGATTATTGCATCCGTTGCCGGCATGATGATTATCGTATTCCTGCTTATGTTGTTTTTCAGCTTGATTACGGACGGTATTGCATATTTTGTATCTATTTACAAAGAAATTGTATTCCGAGTGTATTAACCGAAAGGAGGAAAAGCAAGTGAAACGAATCGGTAAATGGTTAGTGTTCCTTCTTTTGGCAGGTGTCCTTTGCGGCTGTAGCAAAGAGGCGGAAGAAAAGGATATTGAAATTCGCGCTTATAAAGCCGAGCTGTATGAAGGTAAGGAATACATACTGGAAAATGATGATTTAAAGTTTGAGTTTGACCCTGCGACAACGTATTTTACTTTGACGCAGAAAAACACCGGTAAGGTTTGGTACTCCAATCCGGTGAATGCTGCAAATGATCCGGGCGCGGATGCCGCAGAGAAAAGAAAAATGCAGTCTACGCTGATAGTAGAGTACAGTACCGAAAACGGTGTAAATACGTTGCTCAATAATTATGAGTTCAGTATTTCGACAGAGCTTTACGAAATAGAAAGCTCGGATAATGAAATTCAGGTAATGTATACCATCGGTAAAGTTTCAAAGGTATTCTATATACCGATTGCAGTTCCGGAATCCCGTATGATGGAGTTTTACGAGAAGATGGACCGTTCGCAGCAGAAGAGAGTTGAGAACAACTACCGCCGGTATGATATCAATAATCTGTTTGCAACGGATGATAAGAGTGAATTGCTTTCCATGTATCCGGACCTCGAAAATGAGCGTGTATATGTATTGCGTGATAATACGAAGGATTACATGAAGGAAGCACTGCAGGAACTTTTCGAGTCCGTAGGGTACACCGTAGCGGATTACGAACAGGACATAGAACGTTACAATATCAATTCCAACAAGGATAAGGCGATTATTAACGTGACCGTTGTTTACCGTTTGGACGGAAATAAGCTGGTAGTAGAGCTTCCGAATAGTGAAATCGAGTATAAGGATGATTACCCGCTGACAAAGATTTCCGTGCTGCCTTATTTCGGGGCGGGAAGCACTGAAGATGAAGGTTATCTGTTCGTTCCGGAAGGTTCGGGTGCGGTTATTAACTTTAATAACGGAAAATCGGAACAGTCTGCATATTACTCAGACGTTTACGGTTGGGATTACGCCCAGAAACGTGATTCGATTGTAAATGAGACCCGTGCTCCTTTCCCTGTGTACGGCATCGCCAACGGCGACAGCTCTTTTGTATCGATTATGGAAGAGTACGGTACGATTGCTGCCATTCAGGCGGATGTAAGCGGCAGACGTAACAGTTACAACAACGCGTATGTAACCTATGAAATTATTCACAGTGATACGATGGATATTTCCGCGAAGTCCGACCGTACGATTATGGGCTTTGAAAAAAAGGTTCCGGAAGGAAGCATTATACAGAGCTATACGTTTTTGGAAGGTACGGACTATGTAAATATGGCGGAGGTGTACCGCGAATACTTACAGGAAAGGTATCCGCAGCTTCAGAAAGTCGCGGATACGGAGCTTCCGACGGCCGTTGAAATTATCGGTGCAATCGACCGTATTAAACCGGTTCTCGGTGTTCCGGTAAAACGTCCGGATGTTCTTACCACCTTTGCCGAAGCAAAGGCCATGTTGGAAGAAATGACCGCAGACGGCTATAAGAATTTGTCGGTACGCTACACCGGCTGGATGAACGGAGGAGTAAACCATTCCATTCCGAAGGATATTGACCTGAACAGTGGTATGGGAGGAAAGAAAGCGCTCAACGCATTAATGAGTTACGCTAATTCCAATAATATCGACATCTATCTGAGCGGCCGTGTGGAGAATGCATACAACAGCGATATTTGGGACGGTTTTATCAGTTCGAGGGATTCCGCAAAGTATGTAAGCCGTGAGGTAACGGAGCTTTCCGTATTCTCAGCTATTTTCTTCGGCGCGATGGAAGAGACTCGTATGGATTCCTACTATCTGCTTCGTCCTAGTGTCTGCATTAAACTGATGGAGAACCTCGCCAAAGAGGCTTCCAAGTATAAGGCAGGCGTCGGCTTTGAAGATGTCGGATATCTGCTGAGTGCCGATTACAATCCGAAGCGTATCGTAACCCGTGAACAGGTTATGAAGATGCAGGCGGATGCGCTCGCGGCAATTAAGTCTGACGGTACTAAGATTATGCTTTCCGGCGGAAATGATTACGCGGTTCCGTACGCGGATATTATTACGGATATTGAGCTGTTAGGAAAGCCGTATCAGATTTTGGACTATACGATTCCGTTCTATGAAATCGTACTGCACGGACTCGTAAACTATACGGGAGAGTCCGTAAACCTTTCCGGCGATGTCGTTGATTCCGTATTAAGATGTGCCGAAGCAGGCGCCGGCCTTTACTTCACCTTTATGAAAGCTTCCGGAGATGCTTTGAGCGATACGGAGTATATGGAGTACTTCGCTGCCGATTATGACAGATGGAAAGAGTGGGCGAAGAATTACTGCCTCCGCTACCAAGAGGAGATGGCAGGTCTTAATAACCAGTACATTACCGGCCATGCCGTACTTGCTAAGGGCGTTACCGCCACGACGTATGAGAACGGAACGGTGGTTTATGTAAACTATAATGATGAAACCTATACAGACGGTGCTTTAACGGTTCCGGCAAGAGATTATCTGGTAGAAAGGAGCGGGGATTAAGTGAAAGCAAGAAAACCAAGAAACTTACGAAGGCGTAATGCAATTGCAGGTTATCTGTTTATCAGTCCTTTTATTATCGGATTTGTTGCATTTATGTTGAAACCGATGGCGGAGACCTTATACCTGAGTCTTTGTAATGTAAGTGTAAGTACAAATAGTGCGTCAACGTTTGATGCAACTCTTATTACCAGTTTGAAGGATACAAACTATTATCGTGCACTTTTAGTTGTACCGCAGTATAAGGATTTGTTAATGAATACGCTTTCCAAAATGGCGCTTCAGGTTCCGGCGATTCTGGTATTCAGCTTCTTTATCGCGCTGTTGTTAAATCAGGAGTTTAAGGGAAGAGGTTTTGTACGTGCAATCTTCTTTCTGCCGGTAATTCTTTCTTCCGGTGTTTTGATCGGTTTGGAAACGAACAATATCCTAATGTCGGGAATGAAAGACGTTATTGCGGAGTCTTCCGGTGCGGATATCACCGGGGCTCTGGAGGAAATACTGAGGTCTTCCGGTGTCAGTCAAAAGATTATGGAGCCGGTATTTGAGATTATTGATGTAGTTTATGATGTTGCGCTTGCATCGGGTATCCAGATTGTTATCTTCTTATCCGGACTGCAGACAGTTTCACCGAGTATGTATGAGGCGGCAAAGATGGAAGGCTGTACCGCTTGGGAAAGTTTTTGGAAGATTACATTCCCGCTGGTAAGTTCCATGATACTCGTGAATTTGGTTTACTCAGTAGTTGACTTCTTTATGCGGACAGATAATGAAGTCATGGATTTTATCACTAAAAAAATAACCCCGGGAATGGATTACGGCATGGGTTCCGCCATGGCATGGATTTACTTTATGATTGTTGCCGTAATATTAGGCATTCTGGCGGCTATTATTTCGAAGAAGGTGTACTATTATGAGTAAAACAAAGACAGTAAAGAAAAGTGATTTCTGGGAACGGAATAAAAAGACACACGGTTATCTTCTGGAAAAGACGATTTGGAAGTATACATACCGTGTTATCAGGGCACTGCTTCTGTTCGGCTTGTGCTTCCTGATTTTACAGCCGCTTATAAACAAACTTTCGGTCAGCTTTATGAAGCAGGACGACTTGTATGATGCGACGGTTATTGCTATTCCGCGTAATTTTACGCTTGGAAACTACCGGTTGATAGACGAGCTTATCAATTACTGGAAGTGTATGTGGAATTCTTTGTGGATTGCCCTTTTAATCAGCTGCCTTCAGGTAATAGCCTGTACACTGGTAGGATATGGGTTTGCCAGATTCAGATTCCCGTTTAAGAATCTTTGGTTTGCCTGCGTAATCCTTGTGATTATTGTACCGCCGCAGACGATTCTGACTTCCCTGTATTTAAATTTCAGTTCGTTTGATGTATTCGGCATTTTTAATTTGGTTCTCAAACGTAAGTTGAACCTCATTGGTTCCATGACGCCGTATGTGCTGATGTGTATGACTTGTATGGGTCTGAAAAACGGATTGTATATTTATATGCTCCGTCAGTACTTCCGCGGAGTTCCGAAAGAACTTGAGGAAGCGGCTTATGTAGACGGCTGCGGCAATTTCCAGACGTTTGTCCGCATTATGCTTCCGGACGCGAAGGCCATGATTACTTCCTGTTTCCTGTTTGCCTTTGTATGGCAGTGGACGGATTCTTTTTATACAAAGTTGTTCCTCGGAGACAAGCAAGTTTTGACAAAGGGACTCAATTCAATTGCGGGACGTTTGGACAATTATGTACAGCGGCAGGGCTGGGGTACATTTGCGGCAGAGGCGTTCTTGCAGCAGATGATTTCTACCGGTGTCCTGATGGCGATTGCGCCGTTGATACTTTTGTATCTGTTCGCGCAGAAAGGGTTCGTAGAAAGCCTGAGCCAGACAGGAATTAAGATGTAAATGAAGAAATTTTAAAGAAAGGGTAGAAATGTCTAGCATTTTGTGTTAAAATGTAGTATAATAGTAAAAACGTAGTGTGGGTGATATATTTTATGATAGTGACGCAGATGCGTTTACTATAAAAGAGGAGTCGACACATAAAGTCGAATGGGATGCCAAACCCAAATTAAAAAGGAGGAATTTTGGTATGAGAATTAAAAAGTATGCTGCAGCGTTCCTTGCTGCAACAACAGTTCTTGGTAGTCTGGCCGCTTGTGGCAAAAAGGAGACCAGTACGGATCCGACCGGCACACCGACCAACTCTGCTACCACTGCACCGACCCAGCCGGCTGGTACAACAAAGCCGACCGCAACTCCGATTCCGGCAAGAGATCTTGGCGGTATGGAAATCATTATCGGTGACCACTGGAGCCCGGAGGAAGAGCCGGAACCTTCAAATGCTCAGGAAGAGGCTACAAAGGCTTATCGCGAGAAGATTATGGCGGATTACAATTTCAAGATGCGTCAGACCGCAGTTGCAGACTGGGGTGGTATGACCGATACTTGTACGACCTCTATCTTAGCGAACGCTCCGGCAGCACAGGTATTCGTTCTGGATGCGTCCTTTGTTGCAAAGCCGATGAGCAACGGTCTGTTCTATGACCTGTCTACGCTGGCAGAGTTTGATCTCTCCGATGAGAAGTGGAATCAGACGGTAATTGAGCTTATGACAAAGGGAAGTGCCGTTTACGGTCTCGCTGTTGGTAAGCCGGAGGCAAGAGGCGGACTTTACTGGAACAAGAGACTCTTCGAAGAAGCAGGTCTTGACCCGAATCTTCCGTATGAGTTACAGAAGAGCGGCCAGTGGACATGGTCCAAGTTTAAGGAAATCTGCGGACAGCTGACCCGTGATACAAACGCAGACGGTGTTCCGGATACTTATGCAATGGCAAACTTCGGACCGGATATCTGTAAGCAGTTTATTACTTCTACGGGCGTAGAGCTTGTTAAGGTAGAGAACGGTAAGTTTGTCAACAATTCCAATTCTCAGGAAGTTCTGAACGCACTGAACTTCTTAAAGGAGCTTGGTGATGCAGGTTACGAGATGCCGGCACCGGAAGGCGCTCAGTGGGATTGGTTCAAGGCTGCTTTCTCTGATGCTTGGTTTGCAATGCAGTTTAACGAGACCTATATGGCAGGTCAGATGTGGAAAGACATGGAAGACGACTTCGGTTTTGTTTGCTGCCCGAAGCCGGACGGTTCCGATACTTATCACACCTATTACTCTGATAACGTAGTAATTATCCCGTCCTGCTATGATGCAGAGACCGCTTCCAAGATTGCGTTCGCTTATAACCTTTGGACGAATCCGACTCCGGGTTATGAAGATGAGGGTGACTGGAAGGATCTGTACTACAACAACTTCCGCGACGAGAGAGCAGTAGATGAGTCGATTGCTACTTTCTGGGAGCCGGGTGTAGGTTTAGTACTGCATATGTCCCTTGTTTACAATTTGGATACCGGAGCTTTATTCTACTCTTATCCATTTAGATCTCAGACACCGGCAGAGAAGATTGAAGAAATTCAAAATTCTTGGAATGATGCTATCAACGAGGCGAACAAGTAGTATATACGACTTTAGTTGCGACTTTTCAAAGAGTGCATAGTTTCTGTAAAGGGGCGGGCAACCGCCCCTTTACGTAAACTTTAATAAAACGGACAAAGGGTTTGGGACAGAAAAATGTAGTGAAGATGTAACGAAGAGGTAATGAAAGGGGGCTTACAGATGAAAAAAAAGATATTGTTTGGCATATTGACTGCCACAATGATAATGCTGTCCGGCGGATGCGCGGGAACAGTGGAAGTTGGTCCCGTACCGTCGATTACACCAAGACCGATACGAATATCGACGCCGTCCGTGACACCGACGCCGGTTCCGAGTGAGGATAATTCAAACTCAAATAAGAAAAACTTTATAGAACAATATAATGAAACCGGAAAGTTTCCGAGTTTATATGAAACATACCAGGATTATTTTCAGTTTGGCGTTGCGGTAACGCAGGACGAAATTAAAGATGAAAAAAAACAGGCGTTGATTAAAGAACAGTTCAACAGTTTAACCTGTATGAATGAATTAAACCCGAGCGATATATTAGATTACGAAGCAACGACGGCAAGCGGAAACAGGGACAGGGCTGTGCTTGATTTTTCGGGCGCTGATGTTATTTTACAATTTGCACAGGAAAACAATATGACGGTGCGTGGTTCGACACTTATCACACATGAGACACCGGCATGGTTCTTTACTTCTGATTTTTCCGAGTCAACAGGAGAGGAAACAACTTCATACGCTTCCGCTGATGTTATGGAAACCCGTATGGAAAATTACATAAAAGATATTATAGAACATTGCAACACGAATTATCCGGGAGTTGTGAGCTGTTGGGATGTATTGGAGGAAGCAATTGCAGTCTCGGAAGGACACCCTTTGAGGTATCGTGTATCTTCCGGCTGGTATGAAACAATGGGAGATGATTATATAGTAAAGGCGTATGAGTTTGCGCGAAAGTATGCGGACAGTACGCAGAAGCTTTTTTACAATGAAAATGAGTTTGATTCTCCGACACTGCGATTGTCTTCAATAGCACTTGTAAATATGTTAAAGGAAAAGAATTTAATTGACGGTTTCGCGGTACAGGGACACTGGAATTACCAGTCACCTAATACGATGACAATTGACGATGTGTTTAATGCGGCCTCCAATTTTGGCATAGAAGTCCACATATCACAGTTGGATATTAATATGGCGGCAACACAGAAAAACGATTTAGAGCGAACCGAAGAAGAGATTTTAACAACTTTGGCGAAACGCTATAAAAATATTTTTAACTGGCTTGTCCGTGTAGAGGACCAAAATACTTATGATATTGCAAACGTGACGATATATGGACTGACAGATGATGTTTCATGGTTAAATCAGCCTACGGAGTCGGTTGATGAGGAAACGGGCGAGACGGTAGTTACGGTTCCGGAAACAAATTATCCGGTACTCTTTGATGCGGGGTTAAATCCTAAAGATGCGTTCTTTGGAGTATTGTTAGATGAAACCATTAAATTATATTAATGTTTTAAAGGAAGGTAAAATTTATGCAGACAGAGAGTTTAAAAGAGAAGTATCAGCCGTATTTTAAGATCGGAACAGAGGTTAGCTGGCGTACAATTGATACGCATGCAGACCTCCTAAAGAAGCATTTTAACAGCATTACCTGCGAAAACGAAATGAAATATTCCAGTCTTTGCAGAAAACCGGGGGAGTATTCTTTTGAGCCGGCGGACAAGATTGCTTCGTTTGCGAAAGAGAACGATATAGCGCTCCACGGTCATACGTTTGTTTGGCATAATCAGACGCCGGGATTTATCTTTGAGAATACGGATGAGGAAGGCCTGCTTGCAACGTTAAAAGCGCATGTGGAAAAGGTAAAGGAGCATTTTGGCGAACTTGCCACCTTTGACGCGGTAAATGAGGCAATCGAAGACAAGAAGGATACATATCTGCGCGATACCAAATGGAAGGCGGTTTTGGGTGATGACTATATTCCTAAGGTGTTCCGTGTAATAAAAGAGGTGCTTCCGAATACGGCACTGTATTATAATGATTATAATGACTGTGTTCCGGAAAAGCGCGAAAAGATTATGCGTCTTTTAAAAGAGCTGCTGGCGGAGGGCGTTCCGATTTCCGGTATGGGAATGCAGTTTCATGCTTCTATCTACCATCCGAGTATTGACGAAATAAAGCGCTCGATTGAGACCTATGCTTCGACCGGTCTTATGATTCGTATCTCCGAGATGGATGTGTCGCTTTATAAGGAAAAGGAACCTCAGTTCCCGTCTCTGGATCCGGAGCTGTTAAAGAAGCAGGCGGATTATTATGACCAGTGCTTTAAGATATTCCGTGAGTATCACAAACATATCGATGCGGTAACCCTCTGGGGAGCGTCAGACGAGGTGAGCTGGTTAAATAATTTCCCGGTGTTCGGAAGGAAGAACTGGCCGCTTCTGTTTGATGATAAACACGAGCCGAAGGAAGCATTCTATCGAATTATGAATTTTTAAGGAGAAGAGATTTGCTATGAAAAAGTATCAGGATGAAACGCTTTCGTTTAAGGAGAGAGCAAAGGCGCTTGTCGCAGAAATGACATTAGAGGAGAAAGTTTTTCAGACGCTGCACGGTGCGAAAGCAATCGAGCGGTTAGGAATCAAGGCATATAACTGGTGGAACGAGGCGCTCCACGGCGTCGCGAGAGCCGGCGTTGCTACGGTGTTTCCGCAGGCAATCGGCCTTGCTGCTGCTTTTGATGAGGAGATGATGGAAGAACTCGGCGACCATATTTCCACCGAGGGACGTGCAAAGTTCAATATGCAGCAGAAATACGGCGACACCGATATTTATAAGGGTCTGACATTCTGGGCGCCGAACGTGAATATTTTCCGCGACCCGCGCTGGGGAAGAGGGCATGAGACCTACGGAGAGGATCCGTATCTGACCTCCCGCCTTGCGGTACGTTTTATTGAGGGAATGCAGGGAAAAGATGAGAAATATTTAAAGGTTGCTGCCTGTGCAAAGCATTTTGCGGTACATTCCGGTCCGGAAGATATACGCCATAGTTTTAATGCAGAGGTTACGAAGCAGGATTTATACGAGACTTATCTGCCGGCGTTTAAGGCGTGCGTGCAGGAGGCGAAGGTAGAAACCGTAATGGGTGCATATAACCGTACCAACGGGGAAGCATGCTGCGGCAGCAAGACGCTGTTACAGGATATTCTGCGGGATGAATGGGGCTTTGACGGACATGTTACCAGCGACTGCTGGGCAATTAAGGATTTTCATACGGGTCATGCCCTGACAAGCACGCCGGTTGAGTCGGTAGCGCTTGCAATGAACAGCGGCTGTGATTTGAACTGCGGTAATATTTATGTTTATCTGTTAGAGGCGGTAAAGCAGGGACTGGTAAGCGAAGAAACGCTGACACGTGCGGTAGAGCGTCTGTATGTGACGAAGATGCGTCTTGGTATTTTCGATGCGCCGGAGCATGTACCGTACAATACGATTGATTATTCCGCGGTAGACAGCAAGGAGCAGAAAGCGTTTAACCTCGAGGTTGCGAAGAAGACTCTGTGCCTGCTTAAAAATGAGAACAAAACGCTTCCGCTTGATAAAAAGAAGTTAAAGACGGTTGGCGTCATCGGACCGAATGCAAACAACCGGAAAGCGTTAATCGGCAATTACGAAGGAACCGCGTCGGAGTATGTCACCGTACTGGAAGGAATTTCGGAGTATCTCGGAGATGATGTTACGGTACGTTATTCCGAAGGGTGCCACCTGTTCCGGAACAAGGTATCCGGTCTTGGCATAGAAAATGACCGTATCGCGGAAGTACGCGCGGTATGTGACGAGTCGGATGTTGTCATTGCAGTAATGGGTCTGGATGCCGGACTGGAAGGAGAAGAGGGCGACCAGGGTAACGAGTTTGCCAGCGGCGACAAGCCGAATCTGGATCTTCCGGGACTGCAAAATACGGTGCTGCAGGAAATATACGCAAGCGGAAAGCCGGTTGTGCTGGTGATTTTATCCGGCAGTGCTCTCGCGTTCCCATGGGCGGAAGAGCATATTCCTGCGATTGTACAGGCATGGTATCCGGGAGCGCAGGGAGGACGTGCCGTGGCACAGATGTTGTTCGGAGAGTTCTCTCCGGAAGGAAAGCTTCCGGTTACGTTCTACCGTACTTCGGAGGAGCTTCCGGCGTTTACGGATTACAACATGAAGGGCAGAACCTACCGTTATATGGAGAAGGAGCCGTTGTATCCGTTCGGTTACGGACTGGGCTATACTGACTTTTCGATAAACAGCGCGGCGCTTTCCGCGAAAGAAATCGCAAAAGGCGGCAGCGTAACGGTAACTGCAACAGTGACGAATAACGGCGCGTATGACGGCGCAGAAACCGTACAGGTTTATGTAAAGGCAAAAGATGTTGCAGGCGCACCGAATTTTTCGCTGAAAGGCTTAAAGAAAGTAAGAGTGGCAGCAGGAAAAAGCGAAACCGTAGAAATTGTTCTGAATGATGCGGCATTTGCGCTTTATGATATGGACGCAAAGCTTATGCTGAATGCGGGAGAATACGAAGTATTTGTAGGCGCTTCCCAGCCGGATGACAGAAGTGTCCTGCTGACCGGAAAGAAACCGCAGAATTTTTGTGTAACCTGTGCGAAGACGGAGCAGTTATAATATGATTTAACATCATAGGAAATGCAAAGCAATTATACTTGTGCAGTCAGCTCCCGAAAGGGCTTTTGACATCTGAACCCTATGATATAAAAGTTGCATGGAATTGTCAAAACGATAGTTCCATGCAACTTTTTTCTACATTACATTAAGTTCAAAACAAAGGTTAAATCTTAACTTAATCTTGCCAGCGTTTCTAAAAGGTTTTCTCCGTCAATGAGGTTAAAGTGTTCCTGATAATAAAGCAGCGAAGCATTGTTTGCCGGTACGGAGTTTCCGTATTCCGAGGCAATGTTGCACAGCTTATTAAACTCCTCGGCAGTATGTCCCAGCATATCCAAAAGCAGATAGTAGGCCCCTCCCGAAGCGTTTTTATAGAGCTTGACACTGCCGCAGTAATGTGCGGCGATGATTGACGCAAAACGGCTGAGAGCCTGTAAGGAATCAAAGCGGTACATCTTTACCAGAGAAGCGGGCGTCTTTGAATCATCTTCTTCTGCTGCTTCTGTTTTGGAAGAGAGTTCACTCGCCTTTTTACTCAACAGTTCTTTAAATTGTGAAAAATAATTTAATATCTCATCTGCTAATGCAGGCATAGCCGGTTTCTCAGGCTGGTTATTTTTTTCCGTAAACGGAGTAAAGTTTGAAAATCTGGAATCCAGTTCATCGGAATCTTCTACCTTGGTGACAACAAGCACAAGGCAGTCGGCATCCACCGGAATCGCTTCAATCATAAGAGGTAAATCCTCAGTGTCAAAACCACATTCGTAGGATGCCATCTGCATTAAATCATGAAATAACTCTTTTGCTTTTTCGCTGCCGTAAAACAATTCACTCAACTGTAACTGACGCTCCTGTAAATCCTGCTTATTCAGCGTACAACGAATCTGTGTATCACTTAAACGTTCGATTGTCATAGAGTATGCACCCCCTTCTTCGTGTTATACAAAGTATATAGGAAATTTCCACGAAAGTCAATAACATAAATTGTGAAGTTTGTATAAAGAAGGCATACGAAAGTTCGGTGTTTGGCATTGGTGATACTATACAAATTTTTGCCGAAAGTTTGTGGAATATGCAGAGGAAAAAAAGCTTGCGGGGGGAAGGGGCAGGGGGTTATAATAAAAGCAGGTGGAAAACCACCGGCAATCCGAACAGACAAAAGGACAAATTTAAGAACAAATTCGTCCGCGTACGGCGGGCAGAAAGGAGAAAATGCAAGAAGAATTATTGTTCGGGAAATACCGTATTCTGCGGCTGCTCGCAAACGGCAGCGGCGGCGAGGTGTTTCTTGCGGAACACAAAGTGCTTGGCGAGCGGCGCGTGATTAAACGTCTCTGTAAAAAAAGGCCGTTTTACCGGGAGCGCCTGAAAGAAGCACACATATTAAAACAGCTGCGTCACGCGGCGATTCCCTGTATTTATGACATTGAGGAAGACGATGACGCTTCTTACATCATTGAAGAAGATATGGGCGGGGAGCCTTTGAATGAAGTTCTTATCAGGCAGAAATGCCTTCCAACCTCTTTCATTTCGCATTATTCCATTCAGCTTTGTGAAATTATTGAATATCTTCACCGGAAAGGAATCCTTTATTTGGATGTAAAACCGGAAAATCTGATGATAAACGGGGACAGACTTTCTTTAATTGATTTCGGCGGCGCGACGGACAAACAAGGCCCTCAGAGAGTTGTGTTTGGAACGGACGGATTCGCGGCTCCGGAACAATACCGCGGGGAGGCAAGAGAGTATTCCGACGTATATGGAATCGGCTGTATCATAGGTGTTATGCTGGGAAAAGGAAAGAAAAAAGGGAAGGAGTTAAATGAGATTTATCAACGGTGCGTGCGTCCGCTGCCGTCGGAGCGTTATCAGAGCGTAAGCGAATTAAAAGAAGATTTGCAAAGGCTTTGTTACGGGAAGCAAAAGGCCGGCGGGAACGCAAAGAAAGCAGGTGCAAAAGAAAACGGAACGTACTGTATCGGCGTAACCGGAGTACACGAGGGCACGGATACCGCTGCCGTCTGCACGCTGCTTGCGGGACATTTCAGTGAGAAAGAAAAAGGTCGGATTGCCTGCATTGATTTGTCGGGACGCTTTGTGTTTCAAAAACTTTTTAAAAGCCTGTTCGGCGGAAAAAAAGAAATACCGGAGGAGTTTACCCTGCGGGGGATACGGTATGTTACGGGGGACTCTCCTTCCGTAATCGGAAGCTGTGCGGCACAGGGTTTTTCGGTGTTGGTAATCAATTTCGGCAGCTGTTTTGAGAGGTTTGAGAATGAGTTTTTTCGATGCGGCAGCCGCTTTGTTCTCGGAGACCTGTATCCGTGGCGTCTGTGCGACTGGGAGGAGTTTTTAAACCGTCTTCCGAAGGAACTGTTACGGCACGGCGTCACCGCGCTGGTAGCAGGAGGAGAGGCGGAGGAAATTCCTTTGAGACTGCATAAGGTGCTGTACCTTCCGCCTCTGCGTGACGTGCTGTATCCGGACCCGAAAACAGAAGAGTTTATCCGGAAGCTTTTCCGGTAAATACGGCAGGTTTTTTACTGCGGCCGGACGTCCGACAGCCGGAATATTGTTTGCTTTTTTTGCTGCCCGGCGGTGTATGCCGCCAGACCGGAGGCGTGTTCTGCATATCACAAGTTTTGCCTCCTTATATTTTTTGACGTAAAAATCTGACGCGAAAAGCGTGAATGCACGGGGCAGCACCCCGGATTGCCGCCGCGAAAACGGACGCCGCGTTCCTGTTCTCTCAAAACCTTCAGGTGTCAAATGCCCCTTTGGGGCTTAACCGACACAAATATGTGTGTTTGCAAGCAAGCTTGCAAAACAACATATTGTGTTCGGTCAGTGCAAAGCACTTTTTTGACACCTGAATCAAAACACGGAAAAGACACAATAAGACGGTCTGCGGCGGCAAATTGGGGTTGATTATTTTTGGTATCTTGTATATACTAAAAAGAGAATGCATAAAAAGGAAGCTGTTTACAGCCGGTTACGGAAAAGAGGAAATGTTTGTGAAAAAGACAGGAATTACGGTAATAGGTGCGTTTGCGGCACTGCTTTTAATTGCGGTGCTTCTTGGCGCCGCACTGATTAAAAAATATACGTCGAACAAAGAGCATGTGACTCCGGCGGAAGTTTATCCTGTGGCAGAAGGGGAAGCGCATGTTATGTTCTGGCAGGAAGATTATGAAAAGAAAGCACTGCTTTTAAACAGCGGAATCTATCTTGATCTTGAAACCGTGCGTTCCCATATCAATAAGGATTTTTATTATGATGAGACGGAAAAGGTGCTTTCGTTTACGACGCCGACGGAGATTATCCGTGCCTATGCGGGCGAGGCGGCGTATTACGGCAACAGGGTAAAGGTGGAGTTGAAATCGGCGGCGCTGCTGCAAAAAGCAGGAGTTCCGTATGTATCGCTGGAGTTTGCGGCACTTTTTTCGGATATGAGGTATACGTTTTTTGAGCAGCCGGCGCGTGTTCTGATTCTTACCGGCTCAAAGGAGATGCTTTCACTTGATGCGAAAAAGGGAGCCGTACTGCGGGAGACGGCGGATATTAAGAGCCGTATTTTACGTGATTTGCCGGAAAAAAACCGGGTTTGGTACGTAAGCGGCGGCGGGGACGGAGGAAACAGTTTTGTAAAAGTTATGACAGAGGACGGAGTGTATGGTTTTGTAAAAAAGAGAGATTTGACGGAGACTTATTATGCACCGTATTCTTCTGATTATAAGGAGCCGGTGTATTCGCATATCACATCGGAAAAGAAAGTAGTGCTTGGCTGGCATCAGGTGACGAATGCACAGGCAAACGCGGGGCTGGAAAGCTTAGTAAAGGATAACGAAGTTCTGACCGTGATTTCGCCGACATGGTTCCGCCTTGCGGACGCAAAGGGGAATCTTTCTTCGCTTGCCGATGAAAGCTATGTGAAAAAGGCAAAGGAATACGGATTAGAAGTATGGGCTTTGGTCGATAATTTTAAAACGGAAGGAATTGATGACCCAACGGAAAACTCGTTTGCGGTGCTTTCTTCCACAGAGGCAAGAGAGCGTCTGATCAACAACCTGATTGCCGAAGCAATCCGCTATGATTTGGACGGCTTGAATATTGATTTTGAGATGATTTCGCTTGCAACAGGACCGCATTTTATCCAGTTTTTGCGGGAACTTTCGGTAAAATGCCGTATCAACGGGATTGTACTGTCTGTCGATAACTATGTGCCGTCTTCCCATGCGGCGTATTATGACTGGAGTTCGCAGGGAGTAGTCGTAGATTATGTTGTAATTATGGCATATGACGAACACTACGCGGGTGCGGAGAATGCCGGCTCGGTTGCGTCCTATGGGTATCTGACCTCGGCGGTGGACAGCATTGTAACGATGGTGCCGAAAGAACAGGTAATTATGGCGGTGCCGTTCTATACAAGACTGTGGATGGAGAGCGAGGAAAGCGGCGTAAAGAAGCTGACTTCCGAGGCGCTTGCGATGGCGGCAGCGGAAGCGGAATTGGAAAGAAACGGTGTCACCGCGGAGTGGGATGAGACCGTGCGGCAGTATTATGCGGAGTACAAGAAAGGGTCGGCAACCTATAAAATCTGGCTGGAAGAAACCGATTCACTGAAAGAAAAGCTCTCCTATATCAAATCTGCCGGTTTAGCGGGAACGGCCGCATGGAGGCTTGGGTTTGAAAAGCCGGAGATATGGACATTATTTGACCGGGAGGTTCTTGGAGAGTAGAAGTCCGCATATACTTCTTTGAAAGCAGAAGTATAAGGTGCGGAATGCAAAAAGAATGGGAATACGTTAAAAGGGCGCTGCAATACTGGCGCCGCTATAAACACATATTGATGTTATTGCTGCTCTGCCTCGTACTGCTGTTTGCAAAAAGTAAAGCGGGGGAACGGCTGGCATCGGTGTTTTCGGAAAAAGATGAAAAAAAAGAAACCGTGGTGGTAATTGATGCGGGACACGGCGGCGTGGACCCGGGGAAAGTAGGTACAACAGGAATACTGGAAAAGGATATTAACCTTGAGGTTGCGCTTCGTCTGCAGACGCTTTTGGAGCAGAGCGGTATTCAGGTTGTGATGACGCGGACGGAGGATACGGGACTTTATTCCGAAGGCGCGCAAAATAAAAAGAGAGAAGATATGCAGGGCCGTATCCGTGTGATTACGGAGGCGGAGCCGGCTCTGACCGTCAGTATTCACCAAAACAGCTACCCTTCACCGGAGTGTAAGGGAGCGCAGGTTTTTTATTATAAAGGTTCGGAAGAAAGCGGAAAACTCGCGCAGATTCTGCAAAAGGCGTTTCCGGAGATGCTTGGCGACGGCAATAACCGGCAGGCAAAAGCAAACACGGATTATTATCTGCTGCGGAAAGCGCCGTGTACGATTGTAATCGCGGAGTGCGGATTTCTTTCCAACCCTTCCGAGGAGGCTTTGCTTGCCTCGGAGGAATATCAGAATAAAGTAGCAGAGGCACTGCATCTCGGCATTCTCAGATACCTGTCCGGAGACGGGAAACAGTAAAACGACCGGATAGAAATGCAAAAGCAGTGAAAGGGAGGTTAAGACCCGGATGAAAACGGAAATAATTAAAATTGATAGAGAACGGTTTGAGGAGTCCGAACTTGCAAAAGCGGCGGAATATCTGAAAGACGGGAAGCTCGTGGCGTTCCCGACGGAAACCGTATATGGACTGGGCGCAAACGCGTTTGACACTACCGCCGCGGCGCGGATTTATGCCGCGAAAGGCCGTCCTTCCGACAATCCGCTGATTGTACACATTGCAGATGTAAACGCGCTGGGAGAACTTGCCGGGGAGGTACCGGAGACGGCATACCGTCTGGCGGAGGCGCTCTGGCCGGGGCCTCTTACGATGATTCTTAAAAAAAGCGAAAAGGTGCCAAAGACAACGACAGGCGGTCTGGATACGGTTGCGGTCCGTATGCCGTCAGATGAAATCGCGTCGGCGTTAATCAGAATGTCAGGAGTTTATGTGGCAGCCCCAAGCGCCAATCTTTCCGGCAGGCCCAGCACGACAAAAGCGGAGCATGTCATTGAGGATTTGAATGGAAAAATTGATATGATTGTGGACGGGGGAGCGACGGAAATCGGACTGGAGTCAACCATTGTGGATTTGACCGGCGAAGTGCCGTTGATTCTGCGCCCGGGGTATATTACCGCGGAAATGCTGGCAGAAGTCTTAGGAGAAGTACGGTTTGACGAGGCTCTGCTGACGCACAGTCCGTCCGAACCGATTGTGGCAAGGGCGCCGGGAATGAAGTACCGGCATTACGCGCCCAAAGCGCCGCTTTATATTATCGAAGGAAAAAGCGAAGATGTTGTGCGTTATATCAACGCGGCAGCGGTAAAAAACGCTGCGGAAGGAAAAATTACGGGCATTTTGGCAACGGAGGAGACGAGCCATCTTTACAAAGGCGGCATGGTATTCTGTGTCGGCGAAAGAGAAGACGGCAATACCATTGCATCGGCTCTGTTTGATACCCTTAGGGGCTTTGACGAAACCGGAGCCAATGTCATTTATTCGGAAAGTCTGGCGGACAACCCGCTCGGGACGGCGATTATGAACCGTCTGTTAAAGGCTGCGGGATACCATATAATTCATGTAAATTCAAAGGAGGAAGTAATATGATAGCATTAGGCTGTGACCAGGGCGGTTATGAGTTGATGCAGGAGGTAAAGAAGCATCTGGACGAAAGAGGGCTGGAGTATAAGGATTTCGGCACATATTCTTCGGCTTCGGTAGATTACCCGATTTACGGAAAGAAGGTGGCACACGCGGTTGCAGACGGAGAGTGCGAGAAGGGCATTTTAATCTGCGGAACCGGTATCGGTATTTCCATTACGGCAAATAAGGTAAAGGGAATACGGGCGGCGCTCTGCCATGACGTATTCAGTGCGGAAGCTACCAGACTTCATAATGACGCAAACATTCTTGCCATGGGCGGCAGAGTGGTAGGACCGGGACTGGCACTGATGATTGTAGACAAGTTTTTAGATACGCCGTTCTCCGGCGAAGAACGCCACGCGAGACGTATCGGTATGATGGAAGATTAGCGTGCCATACACCGTATGCCGCAAATATCTGCTCAGACAAATGAGAACGTCCCAAAAGGCACAAAACGGCTTTTGGGACGCTTTTCTTCTAGCCGCGGGCAGTTTCATAACCGGTTAGCAGCTTTTGATATACGGCGAATCCGCCGCTTTGAATCAGATTGAGCAGTTCGTTTGCGGAACGGAGCGCCAAAGAGAGGTCGGCGGCTGTAATCAGCCCGCGGTCAAACGCGTCCGCCGCTTCGTCCAGATCTAAAACACGGGTGGAACCGTCCGGGTAGAGAATGACATCAATCAGCAAATCTTCCATGGTGTAAGTGGAAGATTCTTTTTCTATATGCATTTTCATAATGTCGCAGTACCAGTACAGCAAGGAGCCGTCCGCGCGGAGCAGCCGGGTGATTTTCCAATGCTTTGCAAAGTCATATACCGAGATACCGGAGGCGAAGTCCGTGCGGGGGTTTAAGGTGTTCCACCCCGTGACAAGCCGGGTATCGTCTAACGATAAAATCCGATCCCCTTTTAGTAAAATACATTCCTGCGGTATATGCCGTCTGCGGTATAACTGAATCGAAGTATTCATAAGGATTCCCCCTTTTAGACAGTATAGCATGTTTTCGGGGGCATTGCAATAATCTAAAAACTTGAGTTTCTGCATTTTTTCAGTCATTTTAAAGAGTTCCGCAGATTGCACGCTATCTGATTTTTGTATTTGTCCGTAGGACCGCGTTTTTAGCGGAGTCGGAATCACCTCTTAGAGCCGGTTAGACGCGAG
>JAFLSZ010000089.1 GCA_022510665.1 Lachnospiraceae bacterium | reverse complement strand
CTCGCGTCTAACCGGCTCTAAGAGGTGATTCCGGCTCCGCTAAAAACGCGCTCCTACGGACAAATGCAAAAATAAGATATCGTATAATCTACAGAACTTTTTAAAGCAGCTAAAAAAAGCGGAAACTCAAAGAAAAGAATACTTGACAAATTCGGTAATCCGGTTTATAATATGAACATATTATAAATTGTTCATATGTTTGAACGAAACAGACTTGGAGGTGACCGAATGAACCATGAGGGCGTAGAGTGCTGTGACAGTGTCTGCGTACACGATGAGCTTTTACGGAAGGTAAACGAACAGATGCCGCAGGAGGAAGAACTTTACGATTTGGCGGAGCTTTTTAAGGTATTTGGGGATTCTACGCGGATTCGGATTCTGTTTGTGCTGTTTGAAGCGGAAGTGTGCGTGTGTGACCTTGCGGAAGCATTGCATATGACACAGTCCGCGGTTTCCCATCAGTTGAAAATACTGAAACAGGCAAAACTGGTAAACGGCAGAAGAGAAGGCAAATCGGTGTTTTATTCTCTGGCGGACGCCCATGTAAGAACGATGATCGGGCAGGGGTTGGAGCATGTCAGGGAGTAAGAAAGGTATAGTATCCAAACGCGAAAAAGGCGTAGATAAACAAATAAAGTAATAAAAATGAGGAGGAAGTTATGAAGAAGAAGTTTAAGCTGCAGGATTTGGATTGCGCGAACTGCGCGGCAAAGATGGAAGAGGCAATTAAAAAGATTGACGGCGTGGAGGATGCAGCCGTTAGTTTTATGGCGCAGAAGCTGACGATTGAGGCAGATGAGAGCCGTATGGACGAAATTATAAAACAGGCGGTCAGCATCTGTAAAAAGATAGAGCCGGATTGCAAGATTCTTGTGTAGGAGAAAGGGGTGCCGCAATGACGAAAAAACAAAAAACGGTAATGGTTCGGATTATAGTTTCCCTCTGTTTTTTCGTTGGGCTGTTTTTTACGGAGCATTTCGGCGGATTTGAAAGGCTTGAACAGCCCTTATTAGAACCCCTGCTTTGTCTGGCGGTCTATCTGATTATCGGGTACGATATTATTTGGAAAGCGGTAAGGAATATCTGCAGGGGGCAGGTATTTGACGAGAATTTTCTAATGATGATAGCAACCTTCGGCGCCTTTTTCGTAGGAGAATATCTGGAAGCGGTTGCCGTAATGCTGTTTTATCAGACGGGGGAGCTGTTCCAGAGCTATGCGGTGGGGAAATCGCGCCGGGCGATTTCCGATATGATGAATATCTGCCCGGAGTACGCCAATCTGGAGGAAGACGGCGTACTGCGTGAGGTTGACCCGGACGAAGTTGCTCCCGGAAACATCATTGTGATAAAGCCGGGCGAGCGTGTACCGTTGGACGGCGTCGTAATTGAGGGGGAATCTCTGCTTGATACCGCCGCTCTGACCGGAGAATCCGTTCCGCGCGGCGTTGCGGCGGGAGACGAGATTATCAGCGGCTGTGTAAACGGCAGCGGAACGCTGCGGGTACGCGTGACAAAGGAATTTGAGGATTCCACCGTTTCCAAAATACTGGAGCTGGTCGAGAACGCGAGCAGTAAAAAGGCGAAAACCGAGAACTTTATTACAAAGTTCGCGAAATACTATACGCCGGTGGTAACAATCGGCGCGGTGCTTCTCGCACTGGTTCCGCCGATTGTTACGGGCGGAAATTTCGGCGAGTGGATTGAAAAAGCGTGTATTTTTCTCGTAGTATCCTGCCCGTGCGCACTGGTGATTTCCGTGCCGTTGGGATTTTTCGGAGGAATCGGCGCGGCGTCAAAGATCGGTGTGCTGGTAAAAGGAAGCAATTATCTGGAAGCGGTTTCGGAAGTGACCGCGGTGGTATTTGATAAAACCGGGACACTGACAAAGGGCGAGTTTAAAGTGACCAAAGTGCTGCCGCAGGGGATTAGCGAGGAAGAACTGACAGAACTTGCCGCGTTAGGGGAAAGCTGTTCCAACCACCCGATTGCGGGGGCATTAAAGGAAGCTTACGGAAAAACTCCGGCGCTTTCACGGGTTTCGGGCGCGGAAGAAATTGCGGGATTTGGCGTCCGCGTTTTTGTAGACGAAAAGGAAGTGCTCTTGGGGAATGAAAAATGGATGAAGCAAAACGAGATTGCGTATGTGCCCGCCGAAAGTATAGGAACGGTTGTTTATGCGGCGGCGGACGGGAAGTTTGTCGGCAGCGTCGTGATTTCGGACAGCATAAAGGACGGAGCGAAAGAAGCAATTCAAAATATGCGGCAGGCAGGAATAAAACACTTTGTTATGCTGACCGGCGACCGGAAAGAGGCGGCAGAGGCCGTAGCAAAGGAGCTTTCCTTAGACGAAGTCCATGCGGAACTTCTTCCGGGTGATAAAGTTGACCTGGTGGAAGAGCTCTTAAAGAAGCGCGAAGGAAAGGAAAAGCTCGCGTTTGTAGGCGACGGAATCAACGACGCGCCGGTACTGACAAGAGCCGACGTCGGAATTGCGATGGGAAGTATGGGCTCCGACGCGGCGATAGAGGCGGCGGATATTGTACTGATGGATGATAACGTCGGAAAAATCGCGGCGGTAGTACGGATTGCGAGAAAGACGCTTTCCGTTGTAAAGCAGAATATCATATTTGCCCTTGCGGTAAAAGGCGTTGTGCTTTTGCTCGGCGCGCTCGGTATGGCAACGATGTGGGAGGCGGTGTTCGCGGACGTCGGCGTTTCCGTGCTTGCGATTTTAAATTCCATGCGTGTTCTGAAAGTTAGGTGAAGCGGAGAAATATTCCGGTTAAGTTTGTATAAATTCGGTTAAAATGTGTATTGCTTTCCTTCAAATTATATATTACAATAAAGGACATGGCGATACATATTGAAACGGAGGAAAAACAAATGGGCGGTTTTTTTGCGGTAGCTTCAAACGAGGATTGCGTTTTTGATCTGTTTTTTGGCACGGATTACCACTCTCATCTCGGAACAAGACGCGGCGGTATGGCGGTATACGGAAAGAACGGGTTTGACCGTTCGATTCACAATATCGAAAATTCACCGTTCCGGACAAAGTTTGAGAAAGATGTACACGAGATGAAAGGAAATATGGGTATCGGCTGTATTTCGGATTATGAGCCGCAGCCGCTTTTGGTACGATCCCATCACGGAACATATTCCGTTATTACGGTCGGCAAGATAAATAATCTGGACGATTTGGTGAAGTATATTTTCCGCTCCGGTACGTCGCACTTTCTGGAAATGAGCGGCGGTGATATTAACGCGACGGAGCTGGTGGCTGCCCTTATCAACAAAAAAGAAAATATTGTAGAGGGCATTCAGTACGCACAGGATATGATAAAGGGCTCCATGAGCATTTTGATTATGACGCCGAAGGGAATCTACGCGGCCCGTGATAAATACGGAAGAACGCCGGTTGTAATCGGAAAGAAGGAAGGCGCGTTTTGCGCATCTTTTGAGAGTTTTGCCTATTTGAATTTAGGATATCAGGATTATAAGGAGTTAGGGCCGGGAGAAATCGTCGTAATGACGCCGGAAGAAGTGATTACGCTTGTAAAACCGGGTGAGGAAATGCGGATTTGTACGTTCCTTTGGGTGTACTACGGCTATCCGTCTTCTTCTTACGAGGGAGTCAGCGTAGAGCAGATGCGTTATAACTGCGGCGCGAAACTGGCACAGCGCGACCGGGGCAGCGTAAAGCCGGACAGCGTTGCCGGAGTTCCGGATTCGGGAACGCCGCACGCAATCGGTTACGCAAATGAGTCCGGAGTTCCGTTTTCCAGACCGTTTATTAAGTATACTCCGACGTGGCCGCGTTCTTTTATGCCGACGATACAAAGCAAGCGCAACCTGATTGCGAAAATGAAACTCATTCCGGTGCATGATTTGATTCAGGATAAGAGTCTTCTCTTAATTGACGATTCTATCGTGCGCGGTACGCAGTTGGGCGAGACAACGGAGTTTTTATATCAGAGCGGTGCGAAGGAAGTTCATATCCGTCCGGCATGTCCTCCGCTGGTATTCGGCTGTAAATACCTTAATTTTTCCCGTTCGACCTCGGAGATGGACCTCATTACGAGGCGTATTATCGCGGAGCGGGAAGGAGACAACAAAGATATCGATTTTGAGCAGTATGTAAATCCGGAGTCGGACAAGTACCATGATATGGTAGAACAAATCCGGCAGAAGTTAAGGTTTACTTCGCTGCGGTTCCATCGTCTGGACGATATGATGGAATCCGTAGGAATCAGTCCTTGCAAACTCTGTACTTATTGCTGGAACGGAAAAGAATAACAAAGCAATATTTTAGGAAATAGCGTGCATACTAACTTCAGTGACGGAAAAAGAAACGGAGGGTTGGTATGCCGGCAACTTACACACATTTCAGGTTCGGACAGGAAGTCAGACAGCGTCTGCCCAAAGAGCTGCAAAGAATTATTGCGTCGGCGGAAGACTTGTATGACATAGGACTGTACGGACCTGATGTTTTATTTTACTACCATGCGGCTTTGGCGAATCCGGTCAGTCTGACCGGATTTCGTATGCATAAAAGGAACGCCTACGGCTTCTTTAAGCGGAGTCTTTCCCTGACAACGGATGAAAAATCCCTTGCGTACCTGTTTGGATTTATCTGTCATTTTGCTTTGGACGGAAGCTGCCACGATTATATTGAACGATATGAAAAAGAGCACGGTGTCAGGCATCTGGAAATCGAAGCGGAACTGGACCGAAGCCTGATGGTAGGGGACGGACTTAACCCTTTTGAATATCCTCTTGCCGGTCATGTAGTGCCGTCCGGGGAAAACGCGGAAGTAATTCAGCGTTTTTTCCCCTTTCTTTCAATACGGCAGATTAAGGGGACGCTGCGGGATATGTTACGGTGCCACCACTTTCTTTCCGCAAAAGGCATAATTAAGCGCGCAGTACTGCAGATTTTGTTTTCGGTAACGGGGACCTACCGCCTGCTGTACGGCTTGGTGATACACAAGCGCCCAAGTCCGCGCTGTATGGAAAGCTGCCGCGATTTAAAGAAAATTTACTGGCAGACCGCGGAAACGGCGGCGGACATGATTGTGGAGTATATGGATGCAAAAGCGGGAAAGCGAAAGTTAGGGAAGCGGTTTTCCCGGAGTTTTGCGGCGGAGTGAGAGACGGAAATGCTTAAACAGGCGGAGAGAACGGCAATGGTGCATATGAGAGTACCATTGCTTTTTTGATTGAGATTATATATAATTAGTCTAAGATTGAATACGACAGGAGGAAACGGACATGGACCTGTTTGAATATATGCGGGCGGAAACCTCAAAAAAGGAGTCCCCGCTCGCGGCGAGGCTGAGGCCGCAGACGCTGGAAGAAGTAGTAGGTCAGGAACATATTTTAGGCGACGGAAAACTGCTTTCGAGAGCAATTCAGGCGGACAAGCTGGGCTCCGTGATTTTTTACGGGCCGCCGGGAACCGGAAAGACCACATTGGCACAGGTAATCGCGCATACGACGAGCGCGGAGTTTACCCAGTTAAACGCGACGGTGGCGGGAAAAAAGGATATGGAAGAAGTCATTGCCAAAGCGAAAGAAAGCCTTGGAATGTACGGCAAAAAGACGATTTTATTTGTAGATGAGATACACAGGTTTAATAAAAGCCAGCAGGATTATCTTCTGCCTTTTGTGGAGGACGGAACCGTGTCGCTTATCGGCGCGACTACGGAAAACCCTTATTTTGAAGTAAACGGGGCATTGATTTCCCGCTCCGTTATTTTTGAACTGAAGCCGTTATCAAAGGAGAATATTGAAACGCTTTTGCGCCGTGCCATAGAAGATGAAGAACGGGGCATGGGTGCATACAAAGCCGTGGCGGAACCGGAGGCGCTCGCATTCCTTGCGGATGTGGCAAACGGCGATGCGAGAACCGCGCTGAACGCGATTGAGCTTGGCATACTGACGACGGAACGCAGCTCGGACGGGTTGATTCACATTACGAAAGAGGTCGCGTCCGATTGTATCCGGAAACGTGTTTTACGATATGACAAAGACGGCGATAATCATTACGATAATATTTCGGCGTTTATTAAAAGTATGCGCGGTTCTGACCCGGACGCGGCGGTTTATTATCTTGCAAAAATGCTTTACGCGGGAGAAGAACCGGCGTTTATCGCGAGGCGGATTATGATTTGTGCGGCGGAGGACGTATCCAACGCGGACCCGCAGGCGCTGGTGGTGGCGACGAACGCTTCTCTTGCGGCGGAGCGTCTGGGAATGCCGGAAGCGCAGATTGTACTGGCACAGGCGGCTGCGTATGTTGCCTGCGCCCCGAAAAGCAATTCGGCGGTTTCTGCGATTTCAAAGGCAATGGAGTATGTTAAAACCCATAAAACCGCGCCGGTTCCGGCTCATTTGATGGACTCCCATTACGGGGGAGCGGCAAAGTTAAACCGCGGAATCGGATATCAATACGCCCACGCGTTTCCGAATCACTATGTGGAACAGCAGTATTTACCGGACGGAGTGGAAGGGGAAAAATTTTACGAACCGACGGAACAGGGCTATGAAAAGACGCAGAAAGAGTGGCTCGCGTTTTTAAAAGGAAAGAGATAATGAAACGGAGTGAGAGGTAATGATAATAAGCGGAATAAGAGTAAGGAGAATAAAATGAAAAAGAAGATTACCTTTAAGCAGATTATTGCGATGTGCGGAATTATTTTGCTGGTCGGAATGTATGGAGTCAGCATTGTGTTTGCGTGTCTGGCAAGACCGGAAGCGGCGGATATGTTTTTTGCCAGCCTTGCCATGACGGTGGCACTTCCGATTCTGCTGTATGTTTATCTGATGTTTGCGCGCCTGTCCAAAGGAGACGGGAAAAACAGTATGCCGTATGCGGAGCTGCGCAGATATAACAAGCGTCTGAAAAACGGGGAGGCCCCGGAGGCAATCGCGAAGGAAATTGAGGAAAAGTACGGCGGGAAGGAAGATACTTGACGGTCGGCATTGCCGCGTGATAAAATCCGTAACAAATAGAAAAAAGAAATCGAAAAGGAGCCTCCTATGTCCTATCATATCGCTCTCTGCGACGATTCCGCAAAGGATCGTCAAAACATTGCCGCCCTTGTGAAAGCATGGGCGGATTCCTCCGGGTATTCCGTGGTTACGGAAGAGTTTCCGTCTGCGGAAGCGTTTTTGTTTTGTTATGCGCAGGATAAAGCGTTTGACATTCTCCTGCTTGATATTGAGATGGGCGGTATGGACGGAGTAACTCTCGCGAAGCAGATTCGACAGGAAGACCGTAATATGCAGATTGTTTTTATCACCGGTTACGGGGATTACATTGCCGAAGGATATGAGGTCGCGGCGCTGCACTATTTGATGAAACCGGTTCACGAGGACAAACTGGAACAGGTTATGAACCGCGCCGTAGAATGCCTGCACCGTGAGGAACGTACCCTGACCCTGAAAACCGCCGAAGGAATTGTCCGCCTCCCGTTTGGGAGGATTCTGTATCTCGAAGCCGCCCGCAATTATGTTGCGGTTCATGCCGAAGGTTTTGATGACTGCGTCGTCCGCCGGAAGCTGGGGGAGTTTGAAGACGAACTGGACAACCGGTTTTTTCGTGTAGGACGTTCTTATATTGTCAACCTTTCCAAACTCTATCGGATTACAAGAACAGAGCTGAAGTTTCCGGATGGGACCGTGTTACCTTTGCCGCGCGGCGCATACGATACGTTAAACCGCGCTATTATTGAACATTTATAAGGATATAAGGAGGATGTCATGGCTTTTCTTTCAAAATACGTTGACAAACGGCTGTCTGCTTATCAGCGGGAACTGATTGATATCCATTACCGCGAAGTCGATACCATGTACCGGAAAATGCGCGGATGGAGGCATGATTACCGGAACCATATCGGCGTGATGAAGACTCTCGTACGTTCCGGTAATATCAAGGAACTGGAAGAGTATCTGGACATGCTGGAGTCCGACTTGAATACTGTCGATACGGTTATTAAGACCGGAAATCCGATGGCAGACGCGATTTTAAACAGTAAGCTTACCCTTGCCGCGGAAAAACACGTTCCCGTCAAAACTTCCGTTCAGATTCCGGTCAGGCTGTCCATACCGGAACTTGACCTGTGCGTCATTCTCGGAAATCTGTTGGACAACGCCATCGAGGCGAGCCAGAGTATTCCGGAAAGTGAACGGATGGTACGGGTATACATGGATATTAAGGAGACCCGTCTGTACCTTTCTGTCACAAATCTGTGTGCCGGAAAAAAGATGAAGAAAACCGACGGCCGTTTTGTTTCGGGGAAAGGAGAGGGTCACGGGTTCGGTCTTATCCGCATTGACGGAATCGTTGAACGGTACGGCGGTTATGTCACCCGTAACAGTGAAGACGGCGCGTTCACAACGGAAATCCTTTTGCCTCTGGACTAGAAAAATTGTTCCAATCTGCATATCTGCAATTCGTCCCTCAGCAAGTGCGATTCGTCCCTAAATCCACACAAGAGGGACGTTTTATATTATTATAAGGTCAACAAAAGTTATTTAAAGACTTATAAGGAGATTAATGGTGAAGAAAAGAACAAATAAAAACATAAAGCTCGGGGAGCGTGACGCTCAGGGAAAGTTTAAAGTACCTTACACAAATTACGGTCTGCTGGACAATTTGAAATATATTTTTTCAAACATCTGGAAATATCGGAAGGTAATGGTACTCATGTATATCTGCGGTGCATTGACACAGTCGGTTATGAGATACCTTTGGAGCTATATCGGCAAGTTCCTCGTAGATATTATTGAAGCACAGTCAAATGCGGCTGTCCCCGATACTTTACCGCTCTGGTATCTTGTGGCTGGCATTGCGGTGGTCGAATTACTGGCAATTGGCGGAAATACACTGATATCAAACCGTGTGTATATCAATATGGCTTATGTGCGTTTCAGGATGATCACGGAAAAGAACGACAAGCTGCTTTCAATGAATTATCAGATGCTTGAGCAGCCGCATATTCTGGATTTACATCAGCGTGCCATGAATGCGGCAGGCGGAGACATGCAGGGTATAGGCGGCATGATGAATCGTTCCTTTGCTCTGGCGGCAAGGCTTGTGACCATTGCAGTGACGGCGACCACCATAGTTGTACTGGATCCGCGGCTGATTCTAGTGCTGACGGCTGCAATGGGTATCAATTATCTGTCACAGAGATGGTCTATCCGTGACGATAAAAAATATTTCTGGGATGCCACATCCTCTACGCGAAGAAAAATGAACTACATGGAGCGCAGTACACAGGATTTCGATTATGCTAAGGATATCCGTCTGTTTTCACTGAAGCCGTGGCTGCTGAAAAAGCAGCGGGACATATTTGATGAGTATGAGCGCAAGTACGGCGTAAGCAGAAATGTCTGGCTTCGCCACTCATTCATTTACTCAACGACATCTCTCATGTCATCGTTAGTAATGTACTACATTCTGATCACACAGGTCCTGCACGAGAGTGTGTCAATCGGGAACTTTACGCTGTATCTTGGCCTTTGCAGTGCATTTTCTTCTGCATTATCCGATTTTTATGATAATTTTGGACAGATGCAGTTTGCCTCGAATTTGGTGGATGATTTCAGAACCTTCATGGACCTTAAGACGGAGATCGAAGAAGACAAGCTGGATATATCCGTACTGGAGAATCAATACAGTTTTGAGTTTAAGAATGTGTCCTTCCGATATGAAGGGGCGAAGGAGGACACAATTAAGAACCTAAATCTGAAATTTCCTGCGGGACAGCGTTTGGCGGTCGTTGGGCTGAACGGCGCCGGAAAGACCACATTTATCAAATTGCTGCTGCGTCTTTACGACGTCACGTCAGGCGAAATTCTGGTAAATGGGTATAACATAAAGCAGTTCAGAAAACAGGATTATTTCCGGCTGTTTGCACCGGTATTTCAGAATGTGGAACTTTTTGCGTTCCCCATGGCCGAAAATGTTTCCATGAAGGAGCCGGAAGCAACAGACAGAGAACGGGTGCAAAACTGTCTGATTCAGGCAGGCATGAAAGAAAAGCTGGACAGCATGGAAAAGGGAATGGATACGGAGATTCTGAAGGTCCTTCATGAAGACGGAGTGGACCTGTCCGGAGGAGAAAGGCAGAAGCTGGCTCTTGCAAGAGCACTTTATAAGGACGCTGCCGTAATTGTTTTGGATGAACCGACGGCGGCACTTGATGCCCTGGCAGAATATGAGCTTTATCAGAACTTTGACAGAATGATCAGCAGCAAATCTGCAATTTATATATCGCACCGCCTCTCCTCAACACGTTTCTGTGACATGATCGCAATGTTCGTTGACGGCCGGATCGTGGAATACGGAACCCATGAGGAGCTTCTGGCAAAACAGGGCGAATATGCAAATATGTTTGAGGTTCAGGCACAGTATTATGAGAATCATGGGAAGGAGAGAGCGGACAATGAAGAAGAGTAAGGGTGAATTGAAAAATGTTTACGGATATTTTTTCCAAGAAGCCTGGAGGATTCACAAGGGATATTTTTTGTTTCGTTTTTTAAAGTTGATCATTTCATCAGTTATTCCCTTTATTTCCATTTATTTTATCCCTGCAATAGTAGAAGAACTGATGGGAGAAAAGGCTCCCGGAAGGCTTGTGGGGCTGGCGGTCACTATGGCTGCGGCAGAGTTCATACTTAGTATCCTCAATGCTGTAATGGGAAATATCATTGAACGATATGGTCAGAAATATGAGAATCATTTCAGTGCGATATTGAGCCGACGCATCATGGAGCTGGATTTCCAGCTGACAGAAGATAAAAAGGCACTTGACCA
>JAFLSZ010000088.1 GCA_022510665.1 Lachnospiraceae bacterium | reverse complement strand
TAAGCACAACATTGTCATCTAACAGTATGGAACAGGCAAGACAGGTTTTTCCGGTCGATGCATCTACATATGGCTCTGATGTATAGAGCTCGCCGTTTTTTTCGATTGCACCGATATACCAAGCTCTGTCCGTGAATACAAAAGAATCATCCGGCTCCCAGCCTGAACCGTCTAAAAATGTCATATCATTTCCGTATCCGATGTAAATATCCTGTGAATCCGGATCAAGTTCTGTCAGGGCGAGCAGCATTTTGTGTGCCTCATCATATGTCATTTCCGGTATATTCTTCCATACATCAGCTGTCTGCTGTACCCTGCCTTCAATGGTGCCCCACCAGTTATTGATTTCATTCGCATAAGAAATAGATTCCCGGCAGAGAACAGACTCCGTCAGACTGAACATCTCACTGTACTGCACTCCGATGCTAATAACCGTTATAATGGCTATAATCAAAACAACAGAAGCAATAATTTGCGTCAATAGAATTTGTTTTAAGGATCTTCTTTTTGAATGGTTCATCTTTTTGTCTCCTTTATTCATTACGGTTGATTAACATTAACAGATGAGAAATATATTATGCAATACATTTCGTGTGTCAAATAATATCTTAATTTTAGTATAATCAGCAAAAAATGTCAAGTCAATTTATAACTTGAGCTTCTGTCGCTGACGGCAAGTGAATACCAAGCAATAATGCACTAAAATGAGGTGCAAACTTATGCAATTTGCACCTCGACTATTCAAATCCTCTTATCTGCATTGATTCACAATTTCTTCCAGCGTACGCGGCTCATAGTTCATATACGGCATCATGCAGCCAACATTATATGCTATTAAATCAGTATTCCCTTGTCTGCGGTTCTGAACATCCTCATTATTAAATTTGGCAAGACATTCCCTAAATATGATATCTTCTGCGGATTTATGTACATGACCGTATAGCAATATGGTCCCTCTGTGTTGATTGTTCCACATCAGAATCGGGTAATGGCACAAGACCAATTTCACTGTGTTCTGCCCAATCCGATCTGTAATCTCCTTATAATCCCGGATTTCTTCATATAACTGTTGATACCGCAGGTCAGATATATCATCATGATTTCCTTTTATCAGAATCTTATGCCCCTTTAACTGCGATACATATGCAATCAGATCTTCCTGCGTTCCGCGCATAGCCATATCACCGAGAATATATACGGTATCCCCGTTCGTTATCTTACTATTCCAATGCTCCTTAATATACGAATGCATCGCCTCAAGATCGTCAAACGGTCTGTCATCAAAATTCCGTCCTGCTTTTGTTACGTTCTTATGAAAGAGATGCAAATCGCTTATGTAGTAATTCATCTTATTCGTCCTTCTAATCCATTCTTCGTTGGTTTCTATTTTACCCTTGACACCAACACCACCGTCTCCACATGCTTCGTCCCCGGAAACATATCCACCGGCTGTATTACGCCCACCTGATACCCGTTCGCGGTCAGCTTTTTTAAGTCTCTTGCCTGTGTTGCCGGATTGCAGGAAATGTAAACGATTTTTTCCGGTGCCATTGCAAGAAGGGCAGAAAGGAAAGTGTCGTCACTGCCCGCTCTCGGCGGGTCCATAATCACTACCTGCGGCGAAAAGCCTTTCCCGGCCTGTTCTTTCATATAGGTGCCGGCGTCCTGACAATAAAACTCTACATTGGTACAGTTGTTGAGCTTTGCGTTTTCCTTCGCGTCTTTTACCGCCTGTGCGTTTGACTCCACGCCGACAACCTTTCCGGCATAGTCCGCCGCTATCAGAGAAATTGTGCCGATGCCGCAGTATGCGTCTATTACGGTATCCTCTTTGGCAATTCCGGCAAGCTTTACAGCCTTTTGATACAAAACCTCCGCCTGCTCCGGATTTACCTGATAAAAGGAATTTGCGGACAGGCGGAATGTATGCCCGCACAAAGTATCCGTAATATAGCCGTTTCCGTACAGCACCGTTTCCTTTTTCCCGAGTACCATGCTGTTTTTCTGCGGGTTGATATTGTGAAGCAGCGTAACAATTTCCGGATGATTTTTCCTTATCTCCGCCGCGAATTTTGCCCTTGCCGGAAACTCCGGCGTTCCGGTTACCAGTGCCATCAGCACTTCACCGCTCGTCCTTCCGGTACGTAAAAATACATAACGAAGCGTTCCGCTGCCGGTATCCTCGTTATACGGCTCCGTATGTGTTTCCCGCATCAGGCGGCGCACCGTGCGTAAATAGTCTGCCGCCCTTTTATCCTGAATCAGACATTCCTCCGTTTCAATGACGCGGTGGCTTTCTTCTTCAAATATGCCGGAAATAACCCCGCCGCTCCTGTGTTTTTCAGGATTTTTTCCCTTTCCGAAAGAACCGTTTTTCCCCGGAGTGTCTGCTTTTCCTATTTGTTTTTTCGCAAATGCCGCGTGAATTTTATTCCGGTAATATTTCGGGTTTTTCGCCGTAAGAATCGGCTCTACTTTTCCAAACGTACCTAATAATTCTTCGCAAATCCCCTGTTTAAATTCCGCCTGTGCTCTCTCGCTCATATGTAAAAGCTGACAGCCGCCGCAGCGTTCAAACACCGGACAGGCAGGTTTTATGCGTTCTTTGGAAGGTTCCAAGACCGTGCAAAGTCTTGCGCCCGTTTCTTTTGCCCGGTAAACAAGCTCCATTGTCGCCAGTTCTCCCATAAGCAGACCCTTTATCGCAAATTCACGGCCGTTGAACACTGCCACGCCGCGTCCTTCGGCATCATAGCGTTTACAGCGCACCCGATATTCTTTTCCCATACTACCTCTCTTTACCGCACAAACATCCTGCAAAAGGTATTTCCTTTTCCTCTATCCCTTTTGCTCTGTTTGTTGTATAGCATATTATCCGTCCTCAATATTCAACGAAAGTCCTTCCGCCGTAATCCTATCCTTTTTACTCCGTTACGCTGAGGATTATCCCGATATCTCCCACACTTGCGCCCGCGGCAATCGTTTTATTGTATTCCACAGGCCGGATTATCAGTGTATTTCCTTTTAATTCCACCGAGGAGTTCCAGTTTTGCTCTACTGCCGCCCGCACGCCGTCTTTTATGGTAATTCTGCGTTCCCAGTTTATCTCATCGCTTCCCGTCGTATTCTCAACCGTAAGATTTAACTGGATTCCCATGGACGCGCCGGAATTCCATCCGTTGCTTACCGTAAGCTTTAACCCTGTTCCCGGCTCTAAAACGCTTTCTCCGTAAGCAATATAGTCCGCCGTCTGCGGGCCGGAGGCACCGCCGCCCGAAGTACCGCCGCCTGAGGTATTTCCTCCCGACGTATCTCCGCCCTGCCCTGCCTCCGTTGTTCCGGAAAGAGCGGAGCCGATGCCGACACCCGCCTTTTGCAGCATATCCACAAACCACTTGCCGCCTTCCGATAAGTCGCTCGCGGTAAACCCGTTTGTCTTGTTACAGCTGCTTGCTATCATTGACGAACTTTCCGCTTTGTTGGAGAGATTCCATGCGACATAACTGATTCCGTAACTGTCAAGCATTGAAACCCAAAGGTTCGCCTGCTCTCTGTTAATCGTACCGTTTCCCGACGCGTCACATGCGCCGTACTCGCTTACAAAAATCGGAAGTCCCTTTCTCACTGCCGTTTTACACTTCTCACGCAGATTGTCACGGTGCGTATCTGCGTAAAAATGCAGCGCATACATGATATTGTCATACTCCGTAATCGGGTCGGCCGCCGCAATGTCAACATCCTGCGACCATGTCGGCGTACCGACGATAATAACCGCATCCGGTGCGTGTTCCCTGATTATCGGTATCACTTCCAGGGCATACTTTTTAATCTCGCTCCATGACACGCCGCCGTTCGGTTCATTACAAATCTCGTAAATCACATGCGGATTATCTCCGTACTTTTTCGTTATTTCCGCAAAAAATTTCTTTGCCTCTTCTTTATATGTATTCGGATTACCGTCCTGCAAAATGTGCCAGTCAATAATAACGTACATATCCTGCTTACTTGCGGCGGTCACACCGGTATCAATAATTTTCTTTAAGTTTTCCTTCTGTGCCGCATCGCTGGTACAATATCCGTTATACTCCGCCGTATACATGGCAAGCCGCAGCACATTACAGCCCCATTCTTCATTTAGCTGGCGAATTGCCTTTTCATTCACAAACTCCGGGAACCAGCCAAGTCCATGCGTACTAATCCCTCTAAGCTGTACCAGATTTCCTTCGGCATCCGCCAGGTAAGTACCTTCTACATGTAAAGCTCCGTAATATCCGTTTTGTCCCGATGCTACCGGCACCGGGGTCGGCTTCCCCGCCTCCGTCGGTTTGGCTGTCGGCTTCTTTGTCGGTTGTCCTGTTGCCGTTTGAGTTCCGGTCGGCGCCGCTGTCGGTTTTGTCGTCACTGTTATGCCTCCTGTCTGTGTCGGCCCTTCGGCTGCTGTCGGTTCCACTGTCACTCCCTGCGTCGGAACGGGCGTCACCGTCCCCGTTACAACCGCTCCTTTGGTCGGAGACGGCACAGGCTCCGTCACCGGCTCTTTTGTCGGCTCCGGCGTCAGGGTCGTTTCCTGCTGTATGTCCTCCGGCGCCTTTGTTGCCTCCAAAGCCCCCGGTTCTTTCCGATTGACTGCTTCTTTTTCCGCTTTCTGTCTGCCGATTGACATTCCGATAAAAATACCGATGACAATTCCAAGCCCTAAAAAGAACAATAGTATCGCTATTTTCTTCCAAAGTATTTTTTTATCCATCTGCTGTTTCATTCCTTCCCTTGCCGTTTCAAAGAAATTTCCGATTCGGTATAGAACGGCTTCCGTTACTTTTATTATATTTCCTGAAACATAGAAAAGCAAGTGAAAAGTAGACTAAAAATGCTGTAAAAAAGGGACATGACAAGCCATGTCATATCCCTTTTTCCATTATTTACTTTTCTCTTATTTATAGTTTACGATTTTACCGAAATCCGGCTTTAAGCTCGCACCGCCGACTAAGCCGCCGTCAATGTTTGCCTGTGTAAACAGTTCCGGAGCGCTTGCTGCGGATACGCTTCCGCCGTACTGGATGCGGATTGCTTCCGCGGTCGCCGCGTCATAGAGCTCCCCGATGCAGGTGCGGATTGCCGCGCAGACCTCCTCGGCCTGTTCGGTAGTCGCAACCTTACCGGTTCCGATTGCCCAAATCGGCTCGTAAGCGATAACCGCTTTCTTTGCCTGCTCCGCGGTCACGTTTAAGAACGCAATCTTAATCTGCATACGAATCCAGTCAATCGTAATTCCCTGTTCTCTCTGCGTCAGAGACTCACCGCAGCAGATAATCGGGGTAATGCCGTGTTCAAATGCCTTTAATACTTTCTTATTTACGGTTTCGTCGGTTTCCGCGAAATACTCCCGTCTCTCGGAGTGGCCGATAATTACATACTTTACACCGATATCGGTAAGCATATTCGGAGCAATTTCTCCGGTATACGCACCGGACTCCTCATAAAACATATTCTCCGCGCCGATTTCAATGTTGGTTCCCTTTACGGCCTCTAATGCCGGAATCAGGGAAACCGCCGGAACGCAGAATACAACGTCAACTTCGTCGTTCTTTACAAGCGGCTTTAACTCTTCAATCAACTTCACCGTTTCACTCGGCGTCTTATTCATTTTCCAGTTGCCTGCAATAATTTTTCTACGCATTACACTATCCTTCTTTCTGAAACATTTTATTTTTTCGGCTGTATGCTCATTTCCCCCGCACACAAAATTGCCGGATGCGAATGACCTCACCCGCATCCGGCATAAATTTTTAATCTTACTTATCGTTTGCTGCCGCAACGCCCGGAAGTTCCTTGCCTTCGAGGAACTCTAAGGAAGCGCCGCCGCCGGTGGAGATATGCGTCATCTTATCGCCAAAACCAAGCTGATTTACAGCCGCCGCGGAGTCACCGCCGCCGATAATTGTGGTTGCGTCGATGTTTGCAAGCGCCTCTGCTACCGCAACCGTACCCTTTGCAAAGTTGGACATCTCGAATACGCCCATCGGTCCGTTCCAAACAACGGTCTTTGCACCCTTGATTGCGTCCGCGTACAGTTCGCGGGTCTTCTCGCCGATATCAAGTCCTTCTTCGTCGGCTGCGATTTCTCCGCGTCCTACGGTATGGAACGGTACATCATTGGAAAATTCCTTCGCAACAACGGTATCAATCGGAATTAACAGCTTAACGCCGTTCTTCTCTGCCTTCTCCATCATTTCCTTTGCGTAGTCAATGTAATCTTCCTCAAGGAGAGACTTACCGACTTCCTCGCCCATCGCTTTCATAAAGGTATAAGCCATGCCGCCGCCGATAATTAAGGTATCAACCTTGTCCAAGAGATTGTTGATAACGGAAATCTTGGAGGAAACCTTGGAACCGCCAAGGATTGCAACAAACGGACGAACCGGATTGTTTACCGCATTTCCGAGGAAGTCGATTTCCTTCTGCATCAGGTAGCCGACTACCGCAGTGTCAACATACTGGGTAACGCCTACGTTGGAGCAGTGTGCTCTGTGAGCGGTACCAAACGCGTCGTTTACAAATACGTCGCAAAGGGAAGCAAGTTCCTTGGAGAAAGCCTCTCCGTTCTTGGTCTCTTCCGCTCTGTAACGGGTGTTCTCCAAAAGAACTACATCGCCGTCTTTCATAGCCGCTACAGCCGCCTTCGCATTGTCACCTACAACCGTTGCGTCTGCCGCGAACTTTACTTCCTGTCCGAGAAGCTTCGTTAAAGCCTCCGCTACCGGCGCCAGAGACAGCTCCGGCTTCGGCTCTCCCTTCGGCTTACCTAAGTGGGAGCAAAGAATCAGCTTGCCGCCGTCGTTGATTAACTTTTTCAGTGTCGGAAGCGCTGCTACCAGACGGGTATCGTCGGTAATCTTGCCGTCCTTTAACGGTACGTTGAAATCACATCTTACTAAAACTTTCTTGCCCTTTACGTTGATATCATCAACGGACTTTTTATTTAACATAAAATAAATCTCCTTTCAGAATCCTATGATAGAACAAAGAGTCGCTTGCGGCTCTCCGCGCGCAAATGAATGCGCAGCATTTAACTTGATATGATAAAAGGGTCCGGTCCATAATAGACCGGACCCCTTTGGATCAATCGTTATAAAGAACCCTTAAACTTATGCTAACTCAGCGAAATACTTAATGGTTCTAACCATCTGGCTGGTGTAGGAGTTCTCATTGTCGTACCAGGATACAACCTGTACCTGATAGGTGTCCTCGTCGATCTTGCTAACCATGGTCTGCGTAGCATCGAACAGGGAACCGTAAGTAATACCAATGATATCGGAAGATACAAGCTCCTCCTCCGTATAACCAAAGGAAGCGGAAGAAGCTGCCTTCATTGCTGCGTTGATGCCTTCCTTGGTAATATCCTTACCCTTAACAACCGCAACAAGAATCGTTGTGGAACCTGTCGGAACCGGTACTCTCTGTGCGGAACCGATTAACTTGCCGTTCAACTCCGGAATTACAAGGCCGATTGCCTTAGCTGCACCGGTAGAATTCGGAACGATATTTACGGCTGCTGCGCGGGCTCTTCTTAAATCACCCTTTCTGTGCGGGCCGTCAAGAACCATCTGGTCGCCGGTGAACGCGTGAATCGTGCTCATAATACCGCTCTGAATCGGAGCGTAGTCATTTAATGCCTTAGCCATCGGAGCCAAGCAGTTCGTCGTACAAGAAGCAGCGGAGATAATGGTATCCTCAGCCTTTAAGGTCTTCTCGTTTACGCTGTATACAATGGTCGGAAGATCATTTCCTGCCGGAGCGGAAATAACAACCTTCTTAGCGCCTGCGTTGATGTGAGCCTGGGACTTCTCCTTAGAGCAGTAGAAACCGGTACACTCAAGAACTACGTCTACACCGATCTGTCCCCACGGAAGATTTGCGGCATCCTTCTCCGCATAAATCTTGATGGTCTTGCCGTTAACGGTGATGGAATCCTCACCTGCTACAACGGAATCCGCAAGAGCGTATCTGCCCTGTGCAGAATCGTACTTTAATAAGTGTGCCAACATCTTCGGGCTGGTTAAGTCGTTGATTGCAACGATCTCATAACCCTCTGCTCCGAACATCTGTCTGAATGCAAGACGTCCGATACGACCAAAGCCGTTAATTGCTACCTTTACTGCCATTTTAAATTCCTCCTGTAACATGATTTTCATTATTCAGAGGCTTGTCATTTTTTTGTCAAACCAAAGGCAAGACATTCGAACGACTCACCATAACGAACTATTACATATTGTACCTAATCTGTAAAAAAATATCAAGACCTATTTTAAAAAATTTACTATTCGTTCACAGTTCCGAACCTGTCAAGCGGAAAGATTCGCAGCATCAATTTTCCGCCGACTCTGGACAGCGGCACAACCCCGACTTCGGCGGAACGGCTGTCTTTGCTGATGGACCGGTTGTCCCCCAGCACAAAATACTCGTCTTTCCCAAGCGTAAGCGGCTCCGCGGCGATTCCCGCCTTCGCCATCTCGGTAGAACCGTAATTTTCCTCCAGCGGCTCACCGTTAATGTAAATCGTCTCGCCTATAATCTGCACGGTTTCCCCCGGCAGACCGATAATGCGTTTGATATAATACCGTCCCCGCGACTCTTTTGCTTCCTCACTCGGATAAAACACAATCACGTCGAAACGATGCAGCGCGCCGAAGTACCGTGAGACCTTTTCCACAAGAATATTATCCTCATCCAGAAGCGTCGATTCCATGGAAGGACCGTCCACAATAACGCGTTCTATGACATATCTCGGCATTCCGAATAAAAGCAGCAGGAAAAACGCTGCCAGAACTACCGCTTCAATAATTTTTCTCTTTATCTTCATATCGGTTCCTATTCGTCTTCTTCCTCGTCACCGACAATTTTTACCTTACCCTGGTAAACCTCCTCCACCGCGGTGGAAAGCGGTTTAGAACACTTTGCCGCTGCGTACGGCTGTGCGCCTGCAATAATCTGGCGCGCTCTCTTTGCGGTAGCCAGCACAACCGAATAACGGCTGTTTACTACCGGATGCTCGCCCGGTTCTACCTCACTGTTTAATACCTGCATTAAATCTGCATAAGACGGATGTAACATACTTATGTCTCCTTCCATAATCTCTATTTTCCGGCTTTTCGCCGAATCAGCTATTCCATGTGCTCATTTACGCGCCCGGCAACGGTTTCCGGCAAAAGCGCCGACAATACAATATATCCGTTTTCGGTAACAATCACGGACTTGCACTTACGTCCGCAGGTCGCGTCAAGACAGCGTTCCGTATCCTTGGCATTCTGCACCATGCGCCGGACCGGAGAAGCTTCCGGTTTTACTACCCCGATAATCTTTGCGGCATTTACCATATTCCCGAAGCCGATCGGTATCATTCGTTCCATCGCTTCTACACTCCGTTATTCAATATTCTGAATCTGCTCACGGATTTTCTCAATTTCCGTTTTTAAATCAATCGCGATATTAGAAACCGTAATATCATTCGATTTTGACAGAATCGTATTCGCCTCGCGGTTCATCTCCTGTGCGACAAAGTCCAGCTTTCGTCCGACATTTTCTCCCTGACGGAACGTATCCAGCATATTCGCCACATGGCTGCGGAGGCGCACCGTTTCTTCATCGGTACATATTTTGTCCGCAAACACCGTAATTTCGGTTGCCAGCACCCGCTCGTCAATCTTCGTATCTCCCAGCAGTTCCGCCACTTTTTCGAAAAGCTTCTTACGATACTCCGCCACAATCTGCGGAGAACGCTCTTCTATCCGAGCGACCAAAGACAGTACCAGTTCACACTTTGCCGTCAAATCCTCCCGAAGCCTCTCGCCTTCGGCGATGCGGGTCTCCACAAACTGCTTTGCTGCGCCGTGGACAGCGCGGTCCAAAAGCCGGCCTAACGCTTCCTCGTCCTGCGGCTCTTCAACGATAGTCAGCACTTCCGGATAACGGGAAAGTGCCACTATGCCGAGGTCATTCTCTACCGGAAATTCCTTTGCCATACGAAGCAGATTTTCATAATACTCCCCCGCAAGTTCCGAATTGTAGCGGACACAGCCCTTTCCTTCGGTTTCGTCTTCGTAGGAAACATACACATCCACCTTGCCCCTGCCGATATACTGTTTCAGTGTATTACGCACCGCAATTTCACAGGCACCAAGGCGTTTCGGCATCCTTACGGAAAACTCACTGTAACGGTGATTCACTGCTTTTATCTCAACTGTAACCTTTCGCCCTTCTTCCGCCAGTTCACACCTGCCGAATCCGGTCATACTTTTTACCATGGCGGCTCCTTTCCAAGGTGGCTGATTCTTAAGGATTCGCAACAGCTCCTCTTGCCATATCAGTTAATTATATAATGCAAATGCAAAAAAGTCAAGAAATAATGATTAAACCAACCAAACCGGCACATACCAGTTTTTTTCATCTACAGGCAGTAAATCGTCTGCCATGCAGATTACACTTCCTGTCCCTATTTCTACTTTTAAAGTTTCCAAACCTCCGAAAACTTCTCCACGGGTCACAGGCTCTAAAACATTGAAATTCTTAATTGCCGTCTTGCCGGGAGACGCTGCTTTTTTAATCTCTATCGGGGAAAGTACACCGTTTTGGTAAATCAACAGATCTATTTCCTTTTGATCTTTATCCCTGTAATAGAAGATAGGGGGCTCTTTCCCTGCGTTCAAATAGCTCTTATAGATTTCCGAAAACACGTAACTCTCAAAGAATGCCCCGGACATTGCGCCTTTTTCCAACGCTTCGGGATTTCCCCATTTTAAGAGATAAGCAGCCAGACCGGTATCTAAAAAATGAAGAAGCGGCATTTTAACAACACGTTTAAGCGCATT
>JAFLSZ010000087.1 GCA_022510665.1 Lachnospiraceae bacterium | reverse complement strand
CTTAACGGCTCTTAGAGGAAGTCCGGTGCAGCGCTGCGCATGCAAAAATAAGATACGGTGCAATCTACGGAATATAAAAAGTATACAAAATGCGGAAACCCGAGGATTTCTTGCAAAAAGAGGAATAATCAATGGAACGGAATAATATTATTTTGATTGGTATGCCGGGTTCGGGGAAAAGCACCCTTGGCGTGCTTCTGGCAAAAGCGATGAATTATCGTTTTATGGATACGGATCTTTTGATTCAGGAGAGAGAAGGGAAGCTTCTGTGCGAGATTATTGCGGAAAAGGGACAGGAAGCGTTTTTAAAAATTGAGGAAGAAGTCAACGCCGGCGTGGCAGCGGAGCGGACGGTAATCGCGCCGGGAGGAAGCGCGGTTTATTCCGGGCGCGCCATGCGGCATTTTGTGGAAATCGGAACGGTGATATACCTGCATGTTTCGCTGCCGGAATTGAAAAAAAGGCTGGGCGACCTGGCAAAGCGCGGCGTAGTATTAAAAGAAGGGCAGACTTTGGAAGAACTGTTTGAAGAGCGCCGCCCGTATTATGAACGATATGCTCAGATAACCGTAGATGTCACACAGGAAGATATTGGTATTATTTTGTCGGAAATTATTCGAAAGTTAAAAGAGCCGGAAAAATAGAAGAAACATTCTACAAGCGAAGAAAAAATCTACTGTTTTAGAAAAAAGCTTTACAAAACGAAAGTTTGTGGTATAATCAAAGTAACAAGGTGAAAGTTCCACAAAAATGCGATGGAAATTATGTGCAGTTTTAACAAAAATTAAAAATAATGTTGCAAAAAAACACACAAAACGAACAAAACAGACAAAAAAGAATTGTGAAATTTAATTTAATAAATCAAATAAATACCTAAATAAATTTGAGGTGAGTTATGGAACAATACATTATTAAAGGCGGAAAGCCGCTGGTGGGAGAAGTTACTATCGGCGGAGCAAAGAACGCGGCGCTTGGCGTACTGGCTGCGGCAGTTATGACAGATGAGCCGGTAAGAATACATAATCTTCCTGATATCAGTGATATCGATATTTTGTTAAATGCAATAGAGGCATTGGGCGCCGTGGTGGAGCGTCCGAATGTTCATGAGGCGCGCATTATCGGCGGCAGTATTACCACGTGTATTGCAAGTTATCCGGATCTTAGAAAAATCAGAGCGTCTTACTATCTGTGCGGCGCTTTTTTGGGAAAGTATAAAAGGGCAGAGGTGCCGCTTCCGGGCGGCTGCAACATCGGCAGCAGGCCGATTGACCAGCACATCAAGGCTTTTGAGGCGCTTGGTGCGAAGGTAGTTAAGCAGAACGGTATGCTGATTGCGGAGGCAGAAAGGCTTATCGGTACGCATATTTATTTCGACTGCTCGAGTGTCGGCGCGACCATTAACACGATGCTGGCGGCGAGCATGGCGGAAGGACAGACGGTTCTTGAGAACGCGGCGAAAGAGCCTCATGTAGTAGAGGTTGCGAACTTTTTAAACAGCATGGGCGCGAATATTAAAGGTGCCGGTACGGACATTATCCGTATTTCCGGTGTGCAGTCCTTTCATGGCAGCACCTATTCGATTATTCCGGATCAGATTGAGGCGGGTACTTTTATGCTGGCGGCAGCCGCAACAAAGGGGGATGTCCTGATTAAGAATGTAATTCCGAAGCATCTGGAGGCGATTACGGCAAAGCTCGTGGAAATCGGTGCGGAGGTAGAGGAGTTTGACGACGCGGTGCGTGTTGTAGCCAAAAAGCGTCTGGTAAATACAAAAATTAAAACCCTTCCGTATCCGGGCTTTCCGACCGATATGCAGCAGGTAATGGCAACGTTGCTTTCCGTCGCGGAGGGAACCAGTTATGTGACCGAAACTATTTTTGAAAACCGTTTTATGTATGTAGACGAATTGACCCGTATGGGTGCCAATATATGCGTAGAAGGAAATCTTGCGGTAATCGAAGGCGTTGAAAAACTGACGGGTGCGACCGTAGAAGCATTGGATTTGCGCTGCGGCGCCGCGCTGGTTGTAGCCGGTCTGATGGCTGACGGCTGCACGGTGGTGGAGCATATTGAGTATGTAGACCGCGGGTATGAAAATTTTGCGCAGAAGTTATGCGGATTAGGCGCGTCCATGGAAAAGATTAATTCCGAAGACGAAAAAGCGCTTCGTAGGTTTAAACTGCGTGTGAGCTAGGGCAGGAAAGAATGCCGAAGGCTTTGATTTGAAATCAAAATTTGAGTATAAAAATAATTGCATGGAATCGTCAGACCGGCAGTTCCATGCAATTTTTTTATTGTACTCATTTTTGCGCGGCTTTTAAACCCGCGTTTTGCAGCTGCTCCGTTATTTCGGGCTTCAGACGTGCGCCAGCTTTTTTGCCAGTCCGCAGACTAAGTTTACCGTATGGCGGATTGCCTTTGCTTCAAAGGTCGGATAATCTTCGCTTGCGGAATCGTCCGCCTTATCGGAGATGGCGCGGATAATTAAAAACGGAACGGAATTATTGTGGGCGGTCTGGGCTATCGCAGCCCCCTCCATTTCGGTACACATACCGGAAAAGGTAGAAACCAGCCATTCTTTCTTTTCCTTTGCGGCGATGAACTGGTCGCCGGTCACAACGCGGCCTTCATGTACCGCAATTTCCGGATTTACTTCGCGGCAGACCGCAGCCGCAAGTGTGCGGAGAGATTCGTCCGCCGCAAACACCGAGGTATCCATGCGCGGAATCACGCCCACGTCGTAACCGAAGGCTACCGCATCCATATCGTGCTGTAAGGCATCGGTGGAAAGCACAATATCTCCGATGTCGATTTTTGCGTTCAGGGAACCTGCGATTCCGGTATTGACAATACAGTCGGTCTCAAACCGGTCAATTAACTGCTGGGCGCAGATGGCGGCGTTTACTTTACCGATGCCGGAGCGCACGATGACAACCGGCAGCCCCATAAGCTCTCCCTCATAAAATGTCAAAGATGCGCGTTCGGTCACGCGGACCTGCGTCATATTTTCTTTTAACCGTGCAACTTCTTCGTCCATTGCGCCGATGATTCCGAGTTTTTTCATGGTATTTTCTCTCCTGTATCATGTTCTGTAATAAATTTTCCGTAATAATATATATGTAATATATTATTTAGTTTAGCATAAAGAAAGAGAAAACACAAGAGAAGCCGAACTTCCTCTAAGAGCCGTTAAGCCGCTCGGGTGTATCCTCGCCTCTAACCGGCTCTAAGAGGTGATTTCGGCTCCGCTAAAAACGCGATCCTTCGGACAAATGCAAAAATAAGGTATCGTGCAATCTGCGGAATCTTTTAAGGAGATTACTTAAAAAGCGGCTGCCTGAAATGCGAACTTCACAAACCTCTTGATTTTCCGTGCGGTATCCCGTATAATGAAATGCGGATTTTGGATTAAGGATTTATTCTGTATAATTGTCCGTGAATTTAAAAATGAAAAAATAATGCACCGGACAAGGAAAAGGAGCATACTATAATATGAAGTATAAAACATCCGGAGTTTGTTCGAAAGAGATTGATTTTGATGTGGAAAACGGCTGCGTAAAAAATGTCCGGTTTACCGGAGGATGCAACGGTAATCTGCAGGGAATTGCGCGTCTTGTGGAAGGGATGCCGATAGAGGAAGCGATTTCCCGTTTGGAGGGAGTAAAGTGCGGTTTTAAAACTACTTCCTGTCCTGACCAGCTGGCAAGGGCATTGAAAGAATGGAGGGCATAACGCCTTATGAAACATATTGTATTTACCGGCGGCGGTACTGCCGGACATGTAACGCCGAATATTGCGCTGTTTCCTTCGGTAAAGGAAGCAGGTTATGAGATTTCTTACATCGGTTCTTATGACGGCATTGAAAAAGAATTAATTACCAAACAGGGAGTCGCGTATTACGGGATTTCCTCGGGAAAGCTGCGCCGTTATTTTGACCCAAAGAATTTTTCCGATCCTTTTAAAGTAATAAAAGGCTATTTCCAGGCAAAAAAAGTATTAAAAAAAATAAATCCCGATATTGTATTTTCGAAAGGCGGGTTTGTTTCCGTTCCGGTTGTGCTTGCGGCAAAGAAAAGAAAAATTCCGTGTATTATTCACGAATCGGATATTACGCCGGGGCTTGCAAACCGGCTTGCGATTCCCTTTGCGACGAGAGTCTGTGCAAATTTTCCGGAAACTATAAATTACCTTCCGAAAGATAAGGCGCTTCTGACCGGTTCTCCGATCCGCGCGGAGCTGTTTTCCGGTAATAAAATTAAAGGTCTTGATTTTTGCGGTTTTACCGCGAACAAACCCGTACTGCTGGTAATCGGCGGAAGTACCGGCGCGGCTGCGGTAAACAACGCGGTACGGAATCTGCTGCCGACACTGTTGCAGCAGTTTCAGATTATCCATCTCTGCGGAAAGGGAAAAACGGACGAGACGTTTGCGGGCCGCGAGGGTTATGTGCAGTATGAGTATATTGACAAGGAATTAAAGGATTTGTTTGCCGCCGCGGATATTATCGTATCCCGTGCGGGAGCGAACGCTATCTGTGAGCTTTTAGCGCTGCGCAAGCCGAATATTTTAATTCCGCTTTCTGCTTCCGCGAGCCGGGGAGATCAGATTCTTAATGCCGAGTCGTTTGAACGGCAGGGTTTTTCCTATGTTTTGAAAGAGGAAGATGTTACCAACGAAACGCTGCTTCGCGCGGTCAATGAGGTATACCGTGACCGTGAGCGTTATATTAATGCAATGAGCGAAAGCAAGTTAAACCACGCCATTGAAACGATTTCGGAGATGATTGTAACATTGTCGAAGTAGAAAAAATGCCGTAGATTGCACGCTATCTTATTTTTGCATACGCAGCGCTGCACCGGACTTCCTTTAAGAGCCGTTAAGCCGCTCGGGTGCGTCCTCGCGTCTAACCGGCTCTAAGAGGGGATTCCGGCTCCGCTGAAAACGCGGTCCTTCGGACAAATGCATAAATAAGATAGCGTGCAATCTAAGGAACTTTTTATTGCAGTTAAAAAAAGTTAAAAAAGCGAAAATTCGAGAAATTATTGCCTTGACATAAGGCAGAAAAGTAAGTATACTTAAAATACCGTGCAGCCGGGGAGTCAGCGGTGCCCTGTACCTGCAATCCGCTATAGCAGGGGTGATGTTCTGTGTCGGGCATTTTGTTGTAATGCCGCCTTTTATAAGTGACGTTGAAGCTTTGGTCTTACGCAACGGAAATTCGTGAACCGTGTCAGGTCAGGAATGGAGCAGCACTAAGCGAAACCTTTCGTGTGCCGTAAGGCAGCCGGAGCCGAGTCAACTGTAAGAGTAACGATTGTGACAGATGTTCAAAGCAGAACGCACGGTTTTCTAATCCTCTTCTATCACATGAATTTCCAAGTAGTCAAACTCAATCCGGTCAACAAAGTTATCCTGTGAAAAGCGGGTTCGGTCGTGTTTTTTAAAGTCCGCGATAGTGGACTCCAGCCAGATTGGTTTGGACAGGTCAAATTCGTAACAGATTGTATCGATTGCCTCAAAGATTTTCTTGGTGCGCGTCATATCGCTCCGGTCGTTTTCCACAACCATGTCTTTTATCAAGTGATTTTCTTTCCAGATTTTAGCCCATAAGCGGAACATAGCAGCCTCCTTGTTTATCGCCCTGTTGTCCGGTGCCGCGGTTTGTAACGGCACGGCGGATTTCGTACACCTTTTTAGTATAACATGAAACCGAAAAAAATTCAGCCTTTTTTCGTTGCATAACCGAAAAAATACTGTTACAATAGAAAGAAAAGGAAAATCCGCAGGTTTAAGGAGGGCATCATGGAAAAGAGAACCGTTTTGTGTTATACCAGAGAGCCGTTAGAGGATGCTGTTTATGCCGAAAAGCTGGCATATAGCATGCATCTTGCGATAAGTGAGGACGGGGGTTCGTTTCAGCCGCTAAATCATAATCAGGGTGTGCTGTTTGTAAAGGCGACGGAGAATCCGGACGGGACGCTGCACGCAAAAAGTCTGAAAAAGCCGTATTTGTTTGCGTTAGAAGACGGTAGTTTTGCGGTACTTGCGGTACGCACGGAAGCCGACGGCACGGCGGAGCCTTCCGGGGAAGAGTTGGTTTTCTTTACAAGCCGCGATTTGATTTCCTATGAGGAAGCCGGTACGGTGTCTTCTCTGGAAAAGACGGACGGACTTACCGCCATGCTGGAAGAGTATCGGAGTTTTTATAAAGAAAACGGCGGGAATACCGCGGATTCTTTTGGCATTACCGGATGCGTTGCGGGCAACCGGCTCTGCGTTTCCAAAGAGGTCGCAGATATGCTGGTTCTGCGTTTTACGACTCCGGTCAATGTAGCAATGGAGGTGCCGGAGAAGGTCTGTGTTTCTTCCGCGCAGGAAGTGGCAAAGGTGAAAGCGACAGCCCGTTACAGTGACGGAAGCACCGCGGTAAAGCAGGTGGAATGGGAAACGGCGGCGGTAGATTTTGCAAAGGCGGGAGTTTATGAAATAGAAGGAACCGTACGGCAGCCGCATTATGATTTCCCGATTGCGATTAACCGGGCGGACCCGTGTGTTGCGGGATGGAACGGAAAGTATTATTTTATCGCGACGAATGACGCGGACAACAACCATACGTTATATATCAGAGAAGCCGATACGATACCGGGGCTTGTAGATGCCGAAGAAGTGCTTTTGCTGGATTCCGGGACATATCCGGGTATAGGCGGGCTTTTGTGGGCGCCGGAGTTTCATGTGGTTGGTGAGGATTTGTATATTTTTCACGCGGCAACGCCGGGAGAGTTTTTCTGGGAGGAGTCGCATGTAATGAAATTAAAACGGGGCGGGAATCCTATGTGTGCCGCGGACTGGAGTGAACCGAAACGCGTCGTGCGTGCGGACGGAAGCGAGCTCTGCGAGGCGGGTAAGACGATTACTTTGGATATGACCTGTTTTGAATACGGCGGAGAATACTACGCGGTCTGGTCGCAGAGACAGTTTCTGCCTGTGGACTTAGGGGCATGGCTGTATATTGCGAAAGTGAATCCGGAAGAGCCGTGGAAGCTTTTGACCGAGCCGGTGCTTCTTTCCAAACCGGAATATGGCTGGGCAAACAACCACACGTTTGTGGACGAAGGGCCGTTCGCGCTGATTACCGAAGAAAAAATATTCCTGACGTTTTCCAGTGCCGCAGTGGATTCTACTTATGTTGTCGGACTTTTTACCGCGGAACACGGAGCGGATTTATTGAATCCGGAAAGCTGGGAAAAGAGCAATTTCCCGATTTTAACTTCACGCTGTGTCGAGGGAGAGTACGGAACGGGACACAACGCGTATGTTACGGATGAAAACGGAGATATTTGGAATACTTATCATGCGAGGCCGGGAATTGACGCGCCACGTTCTTCGGGTATCCGGCGGGTGCATTTTAACGCCGCGGGATATCCGGTGCTGGATTTGACGGAGGAAAAGGACGTTGCCCCGCAGTACCGGAAAGTGAAGATGAAGGTAGAGGTAAAGCAGACGTTGTAATCGTCTGCGGCTGCCGTTTCAGAAGAGAGGTATTATGTCATATACTGCTTTGTACAGAAAGTTCAGGCCGGATACCTTTGACGAGGTAAAAGGACAGGTTCCGGTTGTGACGACGTTACGCAATCAGGTGAAAGCGTCCCGGATGTCCCATGCGTATCTGTTTTGCGGAACACATGGGACAGGGAAAACCAGCGTTGCAAAGATACTCGCGAAAGCGGTAAATTGTGAATCGCCGGCAGACGGAAATCCCTGCGGAGAGTGTGCCATGTGTCAGTCCATTGCAGCCGGTACGTCGATGAATGTTATCGAGATTGACGCGGCTTCTAACAACGGTGTGGACAACATTCGCGAGATTGTGGAAGAAGTGCGGTATTCTCCGACAGAGGGGCGCTATAAAGTATATATTATCGACGAGGTTCATATGCTTTCCCCGGGTGCGTTTAACGCGCTGTTAAAGACGTTGGAGGAGCCGCCGGCTTATGTTATCTTTATTTTGGCGACGACCGAGGCGCATAAGCTTCCGGTTACGATTTTATCCCGCTGCCAGCGGTATGATTTTTCCCGGATTACGGTGGAGGAGATTACGGAACGGCTTGCGGATTTAATCCAAAGGGAAGGGGTAACGGCAGAGGAGAAAGCGCTTCGTTATATTGCCCGTGCGTCGGACGGCGCAATGCGTGACGCGCTGAGCCTTCTTGACCGGTGTATCGCGTTTTATCCGGGAGAGACGCTTACCTATGATAACGTATTAGAGATTCTCGGTACGGTGGATACGGAAGTGTTCGGAAGACTTCTTCGTTTTGTCCGCACAGGCGATGCAGGCGGCGCGATGCGCGTGCTTGACGAGACCGTGATGCGGGGGCGTGATTTGGCGCAGTTTATAGTGGATTTTACATGGTATCTGCGAAATCTCCTGCTTGCGAAGTCGGTGGAAGCGCCGGAGGAGTTTTTGGATATTGCCACGGAGCAGATGGGAGAGTTTCTGGCGGAGGCAGAGGAAAACGAGCCGGAAACGCTGGTACGCTATATCAATGTCTGTTCCGACCTGACGAACCGTATCCGTTATGCGGGCGCGAAACGTGTGATGATTGAGGTGACGTTCATTCGTCTGTGCCGTCCGGAGACGGAAACGGATTACAGCGCGCTGTTAGACCGGGTACGTCATTTGGAAGAACAGCTTGCGAACGGCGTCGTGGTACAACAGTCGGCTAAAGAAGCGCCGCCTGCGGCACAGGAGCGGAAGGAAAGCGAGCCGAAACAGGAAGAAACGGCGGCACTGCCTCAGGCTTTGGGAGAGGAAATCAGGGCGGTTGCGGAAAAGTGGTCCTCCATTGTATCGGCCGCGTCGAATCCGTTAAAAATTTATCTGCAGACGGCGAGGCCGAGTGTGGACGAGAGCGGAACAAAGCTGCTTTTGGTATACCGGGATGAGTTTGATAAATCGGCAATGGAGCAGACGGCACATTTGGAAAGCCTGCAGGGGCTGATTGCAAAGCAGACCGGAAAACGGGTGGAGATTATGCCGGAACTTGCGGCAAAGGGCAGGGGAAATATAGCGGCATATCCGGATTTATCTAAGTTAAAAGAAAAAGTAGAAATAGAGTATGTGGATTAAATAAAACTTTGAAACAAATTTTAAATGAAATTAAGGAGGAGCAAGACATGGCAAAACATGGCGGATTTCCGGGAGGAGCAATGCCGGGCAACATGAATAATTTAATGAAGCAGGCACAGAGAATGCAGCGTCAGATGGAAGAAAAGCAGGCGGAGATTGAGGCAAAAGAGTGGGAAGCGACGGCGGGCGGCGGAGCCGTTACCGTCAAGGTATCCGGTAAAAAGGAGGTTGTTTCCGTAAAACTTTCACCGGAGGTAGTAGACCCGGATGATATAGAGATGCTGGAAGACTTGATTGTTGCCGCGACGAATGAAGCGCTGCGTAAGATGGAGGAGGAGTCTTCCCAGGTGATGGGTTCGATAGCAGGCGGTTTAGGCGGTCTGGGTGGAGGCTTCCCGTTCTAATGGATTATTACAGCAGTCAGATTAGTAAGTTGATTGAGGAGTTTGCTTCCCTGCCCGGTATCGGTACAAAGTCCGCGCAGCGGCTGGCGTTTCATGTGATTAATATGCCGCCGGAACGAGTGGAGCAGCTTGCCAACGCAATGGTAGAAGCAAAGCGGAATGTCCGCTACTGTAAGGAATGCTGTACTCTTACCGATCAGGAGATTTGTCCGATTTGCGCAAAAGAGGACAGGGATCACCATACGATTATGGTAGTGGAGAATGCCAGAGATTTGGCGGCATACGAAAAAACCGGAAAATATACGGGAGTATATCATGTGCTTCACGGCGCGATTTCCCCGATGCTTGGTATCGGTCCGGCGGATTTGCGGATGAAAGAGCTGATGCTTAGGCTTCAGGGAGATGTAAACGAGGTGATTATCGCTACCAATTCCAGTTTGGAAGGGGAAGCGACCGCAATGTATTTAAGTAAACTGATAAAACCCGCCGGAATTAAGGTGACGCGTATCGCGAGCGGTGTGCCGGTGGGCGGTGATTTGGAGTATATTGATGAAGTGACGCTTCTGCGCGCCCTTGAGGGACGCACAGAGCTGTAAGAATCAGACGGAAATTTGTTCCAGTAAAGGGGTTTCCTCGGGTACGGTCTCGGGTACGGCGCCTGTTTCAAACAAACGGAGACCGTAGCGGATTCCGAGATGAATGCGGTCGGCAAGCGACATGACGGTATGCAGCCGCGTGGTTTGCAGAAGCATTCGGTCGAGTAATCCGGAAAGGTTGACGATTCCCGTGATAAAGGCGTCGCCTACGGCAAGCAGTTCTTTGCCGACGCCGGCGCCGGGTTTTAAGGCGCCTATTCCTAAGGTATAGTATCCGATATGCGCCTGTTTTCCCAAAGACGCGTCAATCGCGATAATATAAGGGTTTTTGTGGCGGCAGTGAATTTCTTCAACGACTGCCGCTAAATTTTTTGCGTGTACCGGGGCTTCCAGCGTGCCATAGACAAAATAATTCCGGTCTGGGTGCTGTTCTAATTTATAACCAATGAGCGGACCGAGGGAATCGCCGGTGGCGCGGTCGGAACCGATGCATAAAAAAATCAGACTATCGGACGGTGACAGCTGTTCCTGCAATAAAGCGGAAAGAGTTTGTCCGAACTGCGCGGAGGATGTGTAATCCTCCGCATTATAATAATGAATGGTATTCAATGAATCTCCCTCCATGAATAAAATTGGGGTGTCTATAATATAAGTATTCCCAAGTAAGGAAAAAATAGAATTAAATATCTGGGAATTTTTGTAAAATATGCGACATAAAGCGACGGAATCCCGGTGCTTTTTTTCTAATCGGTAAGGAAACGATGCGATAGGCGGCGTTTTTTAACGATTGCCGGAAATCACTTCTTTTTTGCGACAACAGGGTTTGGCAAAAAAACCGGTGCGTATTCGTTATGATGGTAATAAGTCATAAGAATCGGACAAGAATGCACTTGAGTTTCCGCATTTTGCATATTTTATTATATTCCGTAGATTGTACGATATCTTATTTTTGCATGCGCAACGCTGCA
>JAFLSZ010000086.1 GCA_022510665.1 Lachnospiraceae bacterium | reverse complement strand
GAAGAACAGCAAAAAGAAATCGAACGTTTAAAGAAGCTATTGGCGGAGAAGTAATAAATACACCGCTAAGAATTATACCGGACTTGGACAAACTTATCAACTGGTTTTTAAGGGAAAATTTTTCTTGACTTTCTGGAGTTTTGTGTTAAAATAAGGTTTAGTTTTATAGAAAAATGCGCAGATGGCGTTAAAGAACATGGTTTTCTTTCAGAGAGAAGGCATCACCGGCTGTAAGTGCCTTTAAGTTCAGGCTATGTTTTATGTTCCCGCCGGAGCAGCATCTTTGAACCGTTACAGTAGGAGATGCCGTAGGTGTACGTTACACACAATGAAGTTGCCTGAGTATGCGGAAATTTGCGGCAGAACTTAGGAAGCAGGGTGGTACCGCGAGACTGTCTATAAGCCCCGTCCCTTACATTTGCAAGGGACGGGGCTCTTTCGTGCAGGCAGAGCTCGCATCTCCGGCAGTTTTCGGAAGCTTGCTTCCGGAAACTGCCGGAGATGCGAGCGCGCCCACGACCGGGCGACTGTGTCGCGAGGTGAGGGCAGGCGCGGGGCGCAGAAAACGCTGTACAAAGGTCCAAAAAGTTTTAGGAAAGGAAGAAGCAAAATGAAGGAAAAGTTGCAGGCAATTAGGGACAACGCGATTAAGAAAATGGAAGAATGTTTAAGTCCGGAAGCTTTAAACGAAATCAGAGTTGCCGTTTTGGGAAAGAAAGGCGAATTGACGGAAGTGCTGAAGTCTATGAAAGACGTGCCTCCGGAGGACAGGCCGAAAGTCGGCGCCATGGTAAATGAGGCAAGAGAGGCCATTGAGGCGTTTCTGGAAGAAAAGCAGGAACAATTCCGCAAAAAGATACGGGAAGAAAAGATGAAAGCGGAAACCATTGATGTTACGCTGCCGGCAAAGAAGCAGACGACAGGGCATCGTCATCCGAATACGCTGTCGTTAGAGGAAGTGGAGCGTATCTTTGTCGGTATGGGCTATGAGGTTGTGGAAGGTCCGGAGGTTGAGAAAGATTATTATAACTTTGAAGCGTTGAATATTCCGGCAAATCATCCGGCAAGGGACGAGCAGGATACGTTCTATGTAAACGGCGATATTCTTCTTCGTACCCAGACTTCTCCGGTTCAGGTGCGAGTCATGGAAAAGGGAAATCTTCCGATTCGTGTGCTTGCGCCGGGAAGGGTGTATCGTTCCGATGAGGTAGACGCTACCCATTCGCCGAACTTCCATCAGATTGAAGGCCTTGTTGTTGATAAAAATATTACGTTTGCCGATTTAAAGGGAACTTTGGCAGAGTTTGCAAAGGAACTGTTCGGCGAGGATACGAAGGTTAAATTCCGTCCGCACCATTTTCCGTTCACGGAACCGTCCGCGGAGATGGATGTTACCTGTTTTAAGTGTAAGGGAAAGGGCTGCCGTTTCTGTAAAGGCTCCGGCTGGATTGAAATACTTGGCTGCGGCATGGTACACCCGAGGGTACTTTCCATGAGCGGAATTGACCCGGAGGAATATTCCGGTTTCGCGTTCGGTATGGGACTGGAACGTATTACGCTGCTGAAATATGAGATTGATGACATGCGTCTTCTTTATGAGAATGATGTGCGTTTTACAAAACAGTTCTAGGAAAGGAAGGTAAAAATATGAATACACCGTTATCTTGGATTAAAGCATATGTGCCGGACCTTTCGTGTACCGCACAGGAATATACCGATGCCATGACGCTTACCGGCACGAAGGTAGAGGGTTTTGAGGTATTGGACAAGAATCTGGAAAAGATTGTAGTGGCAAAGATTTTAAAGATTGAGCGCCACCCGGACGCGGATAAGTTAATTGTCTGCCAGGTACAAATTGATGAAGAAGGAACCGTAATTCAGATTGTTACCGGCGCTCCGAATGTAAAGGAAGGGGATGTTGTTCCGGTCGTATTGGACGGCGGAAGAGTAGCGGGCGACCATGACGGAAACAAAACGGAAGGCGGCACGAAGATTAAAAAGGGCAAGCTCCGCGGTGTTGAGTCCAACGGTATGATGTGCTCGATTGAGGAACTCGGTTCCAACAGGGATATGTATCCGGATGCACCGGAAAGCGGCATCTACATTATCAGTGACAATCCGGACTATAAGGACGCGAAGCTCGGTTCCAATGCGGCGGAATTGCTCGGTCTTCACGATGTTATATTTGAATATGAAATTACAAGCAACCGTGTGGACTGCTTCGGCGTTCTGGGGATAGCAAGAGAGGCGGCGGCAACGTTTGGCAAGCCGTTTGTACCGCCGCAGGTTTCGGAAACCGGAAACGGCGAAAAGGCAGGCGACTATGTATCCGTTGAGGTTAAGGATACGGACCTTTGCAAGCGTTATGTTGCCCGTGTGGTAAAAAACATCAAGGTTGCCCCGTCCCCGGAATGGATGAAGCGCAGACTGGCTGCCTGCGGCATTCGTCCGATTAACAATATTGTAGATATTACCAATTATGTCATGGAAGAGTACGGGCAGCCGATGCATGCTTTTGATCTTGATACGGTTGCCGGACATAAGATTATTGTGCGCCGCGGAAAGGACGGAGAGACTTTTCAGACTCTGGACGGGCAGGAACGTGCAATAGATTCTTCCGTACTGATGATCTGCGACGCGGAAAAGGAAATCGGAATTGCCGGTATTATGGGCGGCGAAAATTCCAAGATTACCGACGACGCGAAGACGCTTTTATTTGAGGCGGCCTGCTTTGACGGCACCAATATCCGTCTTTCTGCCAAAAAGCTCGGTATGCGCACGGATGCTTCCGCAAAGTTTGAAAAGGGCATTGATCCGAATACCGCGATGGAAGCCATTAACCGTGCCTGTGCTTTAATTGAGGAACTTGGCGCGGGTGAAGTTGTAGGAGGCGCCGTTGATGTGTATCCGAAGGTGCGTACCGGAAGACGTGTAAAGTTTTCTCCGGAGAAAGCAAATAAACTTTTGGGAACGGAGCTTTCCAAGGAGCAGATGATTGCGTATTTTAAGGCGGTTGATTTGGAGTATGATTTAAATACGGACGAGGTTATTGTTCCGAGCTGGCGTCAGGATATCGAATGCCAGGCGGATTTGGCCGAGGAAGTAGCAAGATTTTACGGTTATGACAATATTCCTGTGAGCCTGCCGACGGGTGAGGCGACTATCGGTAAGATTTCTTTTAAGAGAAGAATTGAGGACTATGCGAGAACCGTTGCGGAACAGTACGGTTTCTGCGAGGCAATGACTTATTCTTTTGAAAGTCCGAAAGTATTCGATAAGTTAAAGCTCGATACAAAGGATCCGCTTCGTCAGACCGTAACAATCAGCAACCCGCTTGGTGAGGATTTCAGCGTAATGAGAACCCTTCCGTTAAACGGGATGCTTACGTCTCTTGCGATAAACTATAACCGCAGGAACAAAAATGTCCGCCTGTACGAGCTGGCGGCCGTATATCTTCCGAAGGAGCTTCCGCTGACACAGCTTCCGGACGAGAGAAGACAGCTTACGTTTGGAATGTACGGAGAAGGGGATTTCTTCGATATGAAAGGCGTTGTGGAAGAATTTCTGACAAGAATAGGCTTAAAAGGGCTGACGACCTATGACCCGGAAACGAAGCGGAATTATCTGCATCCGGGCAGAAAAGCGGAGATTATTTACGAGGGAACCGCTATCGGCTATCTCGGCGAGATTCATCCGGATGTGGCGGATGCTTACGAAATCGGCGATAAGGCATACGTTGCGGTGCTTGATATGCCAATGGTTACGGAACGTGCCGGATTTGACCAAAAGTATACCGGTGTCGCAAAGTATCCGGCGGTATCCCGTGACCTTTCTATGGTGATGAGGAAAGAAATTCTTGCCGGACAGGTGGAGGAAGTAATCCGTAAGAATGCCGGAAAGCTGTTGGAACACTGCACTTTGTTCGATGTTTACGAGGGCGCGCAGATTAAAGAGGGATATAAGTCCATGGCTTACTCCGTGGGACTCCGCGCACAGGACAGAACTCTGGAGGAAAAAGATATTACGGAAGTAATGGATAAGATTTTAAAGGGCCTTTCTTCGCTCGGAATTGAGTTGAGAAAGTAAAATTTGCCTGTTTCACAATTTTGACACAGGATTGCCAAAAACAGGTGCTATATTTTGTGTAAAGATATTAATTTTTAACAAAACGGAACCGATATATAGATAGATGAGTGCAATCCAAGGAGGAGTGTCTATGAAGAAAAGAACCCGATGTTCTGTAATAAGTCTGTTACTGACGGCACTGTATGCCCTTTTTCTGCTTGGGACGGGAAACGGCGTTAAGGCAGAGGCGGCGACACTGGGCTATCAGTTTGATTATAACGCGGCGGATGTACCGTCCGGTTCTGAGATAGAACTGAGAACATTAAATGCATTCCTTGGCGTAGAACCTAAGTCTTCTACGGAAGGTCTTCCTGTAACGGCAACGGTGCAGTTTTACAGTTCCGAAGAGAGCGTTGTACAGTGTGAGGATACCGGCATTCAGGGTATAACAAAGCTGGTCAGAAAAGGACCGGGATATTCTACCATTACCGCCGTGGTTTCTGACGGTGAATACAATTATTCCATCAGCTGTCTTGTAAAAGTTGATTTACAGATTACCGGGGCAAATTTTACAACGATTGACTATGCCGGACATCAGATTTTAAAGCTGGATAATATTGGAGATACCAAACAGGTCATATTAAAGTATGTGGACAATACGGAATTTGAAAACGGTCTGGTAGAATGGACTTCCTCCAATGAGCTGGTTGCGAGAGTGGATGAACACGGAAACGTGACCGCAGTCGGCGCCGGACGCGCGGAGATTATGGTATCGACGCAGACGGTTTCCGGACAGTCAAGGCCTTTGGTTCGGTCGGCAACGGTTATCATTGCGCCAATTGGTTCTTTTACCGAGGAAAAGGACTATGACGGCTACGAAGACAGGATTTCAACGGAAATAAGAAAAGACAACTTTATGATTTATATCAACGGGCAGTCGGCGTCTAATCTTGTCTGGAAAGTTTACCAGCTGGTTAATGTAAAAGGAAAGGCGACAGAGAGAGAACTTTCCGCGAACAGCGGCGTATTGAAATATTCCGTTAACGAATACAGCGGCAGCGTGAATTTTACCGGGGTTAAGGCAGGTACTTATATTGTCCGCGCTTATGTTGACAAAGAATATATAGGAAACTCCGCAGTTCCGAGCTTTGAAGCAGCCATTATAGTGCTGTTTGATTTGTCGGATAAAAAACTCCTGATGAATGTAGGAGATACCTATAACATTATTGAAAACTCCAACATTCCGGAGGCAAGTCAGTTTTCCTATGCTTCTTCAAATTCCAATATAGCGGCGGTAGACCCGACGACCGGTATTATTACGGCGAGGAACAGTTCGCCGACTCCGGCAACGATTACGTTAAAGTATAGGGATAACGGTCTTTTTGAAACCGGAGGGGACGGAGAGTATGCAACCGGCGTACCCGATATCACAATAGAGGTAACGGTCATTGACGGGATTCAGCTGAATTATACCGAGGTTACCATTAACGTAAAAGGCACGGTGCTTTTGGAACCGGTTGTGACAAACCGCACGGAGGAAGTGATATGGTCTTCTTCCGATAACCGGATTGCAACCGTTGAAAACGGTCTGGTGACCGGTGTAAAAGAAGGTATCGCGGTTATTACCGCAGAGCAGAATATTAATGGTATTGTAAAGAGAGCGCAGTGTACGGTTTATGTGCAGAGTTCGGTTACGAAGGTAACACTGGACCCGAAAGAACTGACGCTTGGCATCGGAAAGTATGAAGTGATTCAGGCGACAATTGAACCGAGTACGTTAAAGGGCGTTTCGTTAAAGTGGGTTTCTTCAAATGAAGATGTTCTTGTTATTACGGAAGCGGGCAGACTTTCGGTTACGGTAAAGGGTGTTGCCGGAGGAAACGCGGTAGTTACGGCAATCAATCAGGATAATGTAGTAGTCGGTTTCTGTAACGTACAGGTGTTACAGCCGGTCGAAGGCATAACTTTGTCCGAGACGGAAGTTACTGCGAGAATCGGAAATACTGTACAGCTTCGTGCGACGGTTACGCCAGAGAATGCGACAAATCAGAATGTGACATGGAAGTCTTCCAATACCAAGGTTGCGACGGTGTCTGCAAACGGTCTGGTAACGATGAAGGCGGCAGGAACGGCATCAATTATTTGTACATCCGTGGATAACCCTTCCGTACAGGCATTTTGTAACGTGACCGTATTAAAGGCAGTAAGCGGTGTTTCTTTGGATATTCATTCCAAGGAGATGTATGTCGGTGAGAATTACCGCATGACTTATCTGGTAACGCCAAGTGATGCGAGTACGCCGTCCGTAATATGGACTTCGACAAACACGTCGGTGGTTGCGGTGGATAATACCGGTATGCTGACGGCAAGAGGCGTCGGACAGGCGGAGATTATTATAAAGACGGTAGACGGTTCCTATATGGACCTTTGTACGATTGTGGTAAAGCAAAAGCCGACGAATGTAAAGCTTTCTGTGGCAAACCTGACAATGAATGCCGGCGAGTATTTCTATCTGGACGCAATATTGACTCCGGCAAACAGTACGAAGGAAGGTTTGGTTTGGGAGTGCGTAGATACAGATATTGCAACGGTTTCTTCCAGCGGACGCGTTACTGCCAAGAAGGCGGGTAATACGATTATTATGGTAAAGACGGAGAACGGTGCGACTGCTTATTGTAAATTAACCGTATTACAGGCGGTGACCGGTTTGAAAATCACTCCGGAGAAGGTAGTTATTGATGTAGGAGAGAGAGTTACCTTAAAGACGGAGTTTACCCCTGCGACCGCGAGCAATACGAATGTGGTTTGGTCCAGTTCGGATGAAGATATTGCGGTAGTCAATAAAGACGGAGAAGTTACCGGAAAGCAGGGCGGTACCGTTGTAATCCAGTGTAAGACCGATGACGGCGGTTATAATGCGGTTTGTATAGTGACGGTAATCGAAGAAATAACCGAACTTAGAATCCGTCCGGAACAGTATAAACTCGGACTTGGAAAGACATATCAGTTAACCGTGGAAATTGCAAATTCCTCAGCTACCAATAAAGACGTGGAGTGGTATTCCAGTGATGAAAGCGTTGTAACGGTAGACCAAAACGGAAGAATCCGCGGTATCTCTTTGGGATACGCTACCATTACCGCGGTGGCGATGGACGGAAGCGATGCGGAGGCAACCTGTGAAGTACGGGTAGTAACGGAAGTAACGAGTATGACGATGAATGTGACGACCATCACCCTGATTCAGGGTTCGTCATATCAGCTGGAAGCGGCAATTCGTCCGGAGAACGCTACTTACAATACACCTTCATGGGAAACGGATAATGAGAATGTTGCGATTGTAGACGATGACGGTATTGTAACCGCGATATCTCCGGGTACGGCATGGATTACGGCAAGTGCAAGAGATAACAGCGGGAAGTATTGTAAATGTTATGTTACGGTCATTGCGCCGATTCCGGCTACCGGAATTACCACAATGGTAAGCGAAGTGGTAATGGCGCCGGGAGAAAGGAAAACTATTGTTGCGAAATCAACGCCGGCAAATACGACGGATTCCCTGACATGGACTTCCACAGATGAGTCAATCGCAAGAGTAAATGCGGTAACGGGAGAGATTACGGCGGTTTCACCGGGAAATACCAGTGTGATTGTTATGACGGATTCCGGTAAAAAAGCGGTGGTAAACGTAATTGTTGTGGGACTGAGCCGTACATCCGTTGTCATGGATTACTATTCAACCGGGCCGCGATTATATGTGGAAGGAACAACTGCGACAGTGATATGGTATTCCTCAGACAGGCGTGTTGTTGAAGTCTCGGCGAACGGGTCACTGACATCCCGCGGAACGGGAACCGCAATTATAGAGGCAAGGGTAAACGGAAGGACGCTGACATGTACCGTCCGGGTGGTTTCGCCATAACAAAACAGTAAATAACATGAAAGTATGAAGTAAGCCGGAGGCAGATGACTCCGGCTTGCTGTTCTGAAATCGGCAGTTAGCGGGGAAGTTTTATAATTGATGTACGTCTGAGGAAAGAAAGGGGAAACGAAAGGAGTTTATATGTTACAGAGTTTGAGGGTGAGTAATTTTGCTCTTATTGAGGAACTGGAAGTGGAATTTGGGGACGGCCTGAATATTTTGACGGGAGAAACCGGCGCCGGAAAATCTATTTTGCTTGGTTCGATTCAAATGGCATTGGGGGCGAAGGCTTCCAAAGAACTGATACGAAACGGAGCCGATTCCGCTTATGTGGAAATTGTATTTGACCGCTGCCCAAAGGCGGTCGAGGAAGAGCTGGCACGGCAGGAATTGTCCATGGAGGACGAAAGCGTGACAATTTCCCGCAAGCTTACAATGACAGGAAAAAGTGTCAGCCGTATTAACGGGGAAACCGTAAATGCCGCTACAGTCAAGGCGGTTGCGGCGATGCTTTTGGAAATTCACGGACAGCAGGAGCATCATTCTCTTTTAAACAGAGACAAGCATCTGGACTTGTTAGACCGTTATGCGGGAGAAGCCCTCATAAGACAGAAAGAAAAGACAGCGGAGCTTTTTTCGGAATATCGCAGGATAAAGTCAGAACTTGTACAGGCAAGGGAAGACAGTACAAATAAGAACCGGGATTGTTCCTATTTGGAGTTTGCCTGCAAAGAGATTGCGGAAGCGGCATATAAAGACGGTGAAATGGAAGAACTGGAGCGGAGTTTTCAAAAATTATCTCATGCGAAGCTGCTGGCAGAGGGAGTGGCGGCGGCTCTTTCGGCGACCGCAGACGGCGGAGAAGAAAATGCGGACAGTCTGTTAAGTACCGCGGTAAGAAGCCTTTCCAAAATCAGTATCTACGATACGGAGGCAGAGGAACTGCTTGGACAGGCGGAGGAGATAGCGGCGCTTCTGTCGGAGTTTAACCGTGCGGCTGCTTCTTATTTGGAATCGTTGTCGGAAAATGAAGAAGAATATATACGCGTGTCGGAGCGCCTTGATTTGTTAAACCGTCTGAAGTCCAAATACGGAAGGACAATGGAAGAAGTGCTTGCCTATGGACGCGAATGTGAGGAAAAGCTGGAACGCTATGCGGATTATGACGCTTATTTAGAAAAACTGGAAAAAGAGTATACAGTTGTAGAACGGAAATTGGAAAACGAATGTGAAGTTTTGTCCGGACTGCGGAAATCAGCAGCCTTAGAATTGACAAAGCAGATTACACAGGCAATTTCCGAATTGAATTTTTTGGAAGTACGGTTTGAAATCTGCTTTGAGAGGACAGACTATTCGGCAAACGGTTTTGATACGGCGGAGTTTTATATTGCGACAAATCCGGGCGAAGAAATAAAACCTTTGATTAAGGTAGCTTCCGGAGGCGAATTATCGCGTATTATGCTTGCGCTCAAGTCGGTCTTTGCGGACCGGGACGAAATACCGACGTTGATTTTTGACGAAATTGATACCGGAATCAGCGGACGGACCGCACAGATGGTTTCGGAAAAAATGGCGGTGATTGCTGCGGACAGGCAGCTTCTTTGTATTACCCATCTTCCGCAGATTGCGGCAATGGCGGATACCCACTTTTTAATTGAAAAGACGACGGACGGAGTAAAAACGACGACACGGATAGAAAAACTTTTGCCGGAGGCATCTGTGGAAGAACTTGCAAGAATGCTCGGAGGTGCGAGTATTACGGACGCGGTCAGGGAAAATGCGAGGGAAATGAAGGCGCTTGCGGCAATAAAAAAGCAGAATGGTAAAAGTTAATAAAAAAAATTAGTTTGAATCGGCTGTTCTTACGCATACTATTAGGGAACCTGTTTTGTGGCAGAGTTCCCTATTTTCATCTCATAGGAAATGGTGTTGCATAGGGAAGACTGTCAATCGGGTTTAGTATGAAAAAGAAAGGTTGGCAGTGCTATGAAGAGAAAATATCGCAGATGGCTGATTACAGCGCTGGTATTGAACATATTGGCTATACTCGGATATGGGGCGCACTATTATAAAAACAAGCTTCCGGCGGAAATACGGCTTATTACCGGAGAGGAAACAGAATTTTCATTTTTGCTGCCATTTTCGGCAAAAATCGAGGGAGACAGCGTAGGTGTTCTGGAAGTCAACAGAGAACCTTTGGAAAAGGGAAGCATTACGATTGATTTATCCGACACCATTACGATGCGCGCGGCGGAGAAGACGAGCGCGACAATGGAGCTGCGTTTGTTTGGGATTTTTCCGCTGAAAAAGGTGGAAATTTCGGCAGTTACTCCGCAAAGCGTTATCGTGGGAGGTACTGCCATCGGAATCCATGTGGAAACGAACGGCGTTTTAGTATTAGGAACAACTTCTGTCACGGGAGCCGACAAGATGACGTATGAACCTGCGGAAAACCGCTTAAAGTCAGGGGATTACATTATAAAGGCAGACGGGACGAAAGTCAGTAAAAAAGAAGACCTGATACAAGTGTTAAAAGAATCGGACGGCAGTGAAATCCATTTTGTGGTACGCAGGGGAAAGGAAAACATCAGTGTGGCAGTCACTCCGGTGAGAACGGCGGACGGCTCTTATAAAATCGGCACTTGGATACGGGATGATACGCAGGGTATCGGGACATTGACCTATATTACACAAGACGGAAAGTACGGTGCGCTGGGACACGGAATTACGGACGTTGATACCGGCGTACTTTTGGAAGTAGGAAGCGGAAACGCATATGATGCGGAAATTATCCGTATCGTAAAAGGACAGCCGGGAACGCCGGGAGAATTAAGCGGAGTAATCCACCGTTCGGAAGAAGAACGAATCGGAACGGTAACAAAAAATACGGCGCAGGGAATCTTTGGAGAAGTAAAAAAAGAGTGTGCCGCGGCGCAAAACGGAATCACAATGGACATTGGGCTGAAACAAGATGTGAAAAAAGGAAAAGCGTCTATTATGTGTGAAATTAACGGAAGTGTCGGAAACTATGAGATTGAAATAGAACAAGTAGACTATTCCAACCGTAATCACGCGAAAGGACTGGTTATTAAAATAACAGATGAGGAACTTATTGAACTGACGGGAGGAATCGTTCAGGGAATGAGCGGCAGTCCGATTATTCAGGACGGAAAACTGATAGGTGCAGTAACCCATGTATTTATCAGGGACAGCACCAAAGGCTACGGAACATTTATTGAAAACATGTTAGAAAATTGAGACCGGACCACGCAAGAGAAGGGACTCGTG
>JAFLSZ010000085.1 GCA_022510665.1 Lachnospiraceae bacterium | reverse complement strand
AGAGCGTCGCATTGGTAGTGCGGAGGTCACGGGTCCGATTCCCGTCAGCAGCTTGGAAAGCCTGCAAACATTAGGGTTGCAGGCTTTTTTGTTTCATAAAAATTGCTTTGTATTTCCTATGAGATAAAAAACGTTACAATTTTTTGGAAAGAGCAAAGTGTTATTTTATGCAATATTTTTATTGACAAAAGGAAATAATTAGTAGTATAGTAGGATAAAGTTGCAAAAGTGGCTTGAAAACAGTAAGAAATGAAGGAGAGAGATTATGAAAAAGATGAAAAAGGCAGTAGGACTTGGCCTGGCTGCAGCAATGGCTGTTTCCATGTTCGCCGGCTGCGGAAATAAGACTGATGATACCGTATACAAAATCGGCGGTATCGGACCGCTTACCGGCAGCGCGGCTGATTACGGTATTTCCGTAAAGCAGGGCGCCGAAATCGCGATTGAGGAAATCAATGCCGCAGGCGGAATTAAGGTTGGCGATAAGACCTTAAAGATTGAGATGAAGTTTGCGGATGACGAGGCAAGTGCGGAGCTTGCAACCACTGCTTATAACAGCGTTATGGACTGGGGCGCACAGGCAATTCTCGGTAATGTTACTTCCGGTGCATGTCTTGCGGTAAACCCGCTTTCCTATGAGGACGGTATTTTACAGTTGACTCCGTCCGGTTCCGCGGCAGGCTGTACCGAGTTTTCCAACGGTTTCCGTCTTTGCTTTACCGACCCGTTACAGGGACAGCTGATGGCTGACTACGCAAAAGAGCAGGGTTATAATAAGATTGCGGTTATTTACAATAACTCCGATGATTACAGCTTTGGTATTAAGGATGCGTTTAAGGCACGGGTAGCGGAAAACGGCGGCGTAATCGTAGCAGAGGAAGCTTTCGTTACGGATGCTACCGATTTTACGGCGCAGCTTACCAATATAAAGAGCACCGACGCGCAGGTTATTTTTGTACCGGCTTACTATAACGACGCGGCTTATATTATTTCCCAGGCAATCGAGCTTGGCATGAACCTTCCTTACCTTGGATGCGACGGCTGGGACGGCGTTCTGGCACAGTTAAAGGATAATCCGAACGCGGCAAACGGCGCAGTATTCTTAAGTCCGTTTGTAGCAACGGTTGAGGATGAGGCAGTGCAGAACTTCGTTAAGAAGTATCAGGAAAAGTACAAATCTACTCCGAGCCAGTTCGCGGCTGACGGTTACGACTGTGTTTATGTAATCAAGGCAGCGGTAGAAAAGGCAGGTTCCGTAGAGAATGCTGACGTAATCGCGGCAATGGTAGGTCTTCAATTTGAAGGTCTTACCGGAAGCGCAACTTTTGACAAGAACGGCGAGCCGAACAAGGGCGCTAAGTTCATCGAAATCAAGGATGCTACTTACACCGTACAGGAGTAAGAACCTTTGACGAAAAAGGGAAAAGCAAATAAGAAATGACAGAAGAAAAGGCTGTCGTACCGGTTGAAGCCATTTAGCCGGGCGGCGGCCTTACTTTTATGTCATAGAAAAGGCGTTACATTCCGCTTACGCGCGAAGTGCCGCGGATTTGACAAGTCTTCCGATATGGGCTATAATGAGCAAAACCTGTATTAGCAAAAACTGTTAAGGAGAGTGAATTATGTCAAATCAGATTTCAAGAGACGAGGCGTGGGCGCTTCTTCGCGAGTACAACAAAGATGCCTTTCACCTCAGGCACGCGCTGACCGTCGAAGGGGTAATGCGTTGGTATGCGAAGGAACTCGGATACGGTGACGAGGAGGAGTTTTGGGGGATTGTAGGACTTTTGCATGATCTCGATTTTGAGCAGTTTCCTGAGGAGCATTGCATAAAGAGTCAGGAAATTATGCGTGAGCGGGGAATTGATGAAAGAATAATTCGCGCGACCGCAAGTCACGGATACGGTTTGGGGTGCGATATCGAACCTCAGCATGAAATGGAAAAGGTTTTGTATGCGGCCGACGAGCTTACGGGACTTATCTGGGCAGCGGCGTTGATAAGGCCGTCCAAGAGCGTTCAGGACATGGAGCTGAAATCGGTCAAGAAAAAGTATAAAAGTCCGAACTTTGCCGCGGGATGTTCCCGTGAGGTAATAGAGCGCGGCGCCGAAATGCTTGGATGGGAGCTGGATGATTTAATCTCAAAGACAATTCTTGCCATGAGAAACTGCGAGGAACAGTGTGAGTTTAAGGAAGAAGAATGACAGGAAGCTATGAAACAGCGAAAAGGAGGACATTATGCCATACTTAAAAGTCTATAACCGCGAAATTGTTGACGGTAGAACCTATCCGAGCGCCCTCGCTCAGAGCGTGCATTTTGCCGTAAGTATCGAAGGCGGCGTTTATGAACCGCTTAACTATAATTATGGTGTGCTCTACCCTGAGGCGGAAATCAGTGCCGAGGACACTATTCTGGAACGTGGCGCGAAGGCTCCGAAAATCATAAGACACGGCGGTGCCGTTTATATTGTCGCGGAGTTTGTTGACGCGGCGGGAAATGTTCTTGACAAAGAAAAGGTTTACGTTTGGAAGACTGTGGATTTTGCGGAGTTTGAAGATTGCGGCATGGTTTTTAGAAAGACGCTTTCTTTTGCTCCGGAGGCCTGTCAGGAGATTTTAACGATTACTTTGGAGGAACTTGCCGTACTCCTCAGACAGTTTACCAAGTTGAGATTTTCACATATTAATCTGCCCGAAAAGGTTGAGATTTCGGACGCGGCGGAGCTTGAAAAAATAAGCGCCGAGGTTGTTTATACCGACGGTTCAAGCGATATCAAGCCTGTTAAATGGGATATTCCGGATGCTATTAAGGCGGGAGAGGGCGGAAAGTACACCGTTGGCGGTGAAATCATCCAGCAAAAGTTTCCTTACCCTTCCGCCTGCGGCTTTGCCGACCCCGTCATCTTTCGCTGGAAAGACAAATGGTACTTTCTAGCGACAAATGACAACACGGGCGATGTCGGGATGTATGTCCGCGGAGCGGATACCGTTGAGGGGCTTTTTGCCGAAGGGAACGAGCCGAGTATCATTCTCCCGTATGACGAGGAGCGGGACTTTGTTCAGACGTTCTGGGCGCCGGAGTTTCATGTTATCGGTGGCGAACTTTACATTCTTTTTGCCGTCGGCGGAAAACAGTGGTCGCCGCACTCTCATATGATGAGACTCAAACCGGGAGGAGATATTCTGAAAGAAAGCGACTGGGAAGAACCGGTCCGGGTTGTCCGTGCCGACGGCAGCGACCTTGCGCCGCGTAAAATCACTTTGGACATGACCTATTTTAAGTTTGACGGGCGCTCTTATCTGTGCTGGTCACAGCGCCGGTTTGACCCTGACAGCGGCTCGATGCTTTATATTGCGGAAATCGACGAGAAGAAGCCGTGGCAGTTAAAAAGTGAGCCGGTGTTGATTTCCCGTCCTCTTTATGGCTGGGAAAACCAAAACGGAACCGTCAACAACGAGGGACCGTACCCGCTTATCGTCGGCGACAGGCTTTACCTTAACTATTCCGGCGGCGCGGCAGGCGGATATTCCTATGTTGTCGGGTATTTAATCGCCGAAAGCGGCAGCGATCTTCTTGATCCGAAGAGCTGGAAAAAGACGGTCTGTCCCGTAAGTTCGTCGGTTATGTTTTCGGACCGCGAAGGTCCCGCACACAACTCCTTTTTTATCGGAGAAGACAAAAAGACGTATTTTGCCTGCCACGCCCAGCGTATCGGCGAGGACAACCGCCGCAACACTTCGATTACCCGTGTGCAGTTTGGTGCGGGAGGCTGGCCGGTTCTTAGCCTTGAACCGGAGGAGGATCTGCCAAAGGAGCGTAAATACGTGAGCATTTTGGTTGAGTTGACTTGAATTGCGGAAACTCAGCTTGAGTTGATGCTTGCGAAAGTGCGGGAAATATGTTAAAATATGCTGTATGTTATAATTGAAGAAATAGTGTATTCTTGAATGACAGAGAGGATAGAGTAAGGTATGGAGACTTTTATATTGCAGTTAATTAACGGAATCCGGACCGGCAGTATCTACGCGCTGATTGCGCTTGGTTATACGATGGTATACGGTATCGCGAAAATGATTAACTTCGCGCACGGAGATATTATCATGGTAGGGGCGTATGCGCTGTATATGCTGTGGGCTGTGGTAAAGCTTCCGCTTCCGCTCGCGATGCTGCTTACGGTAGTTATCTGTTCGGTATTGGGCGTGACGATTGAGAGAGTAGCCTATAAGCCGCTTAGAAATGCGCCGTCGCTTGCGGTTTTGATTACGGCGATTGGCATGAGCTTTTTATTACAGGCAGTATCCCTGCTTCTTTTCGGCGCGACCCCGATTAAATCGGAAAATATCGTTCAGCTGAAAGGTTTCCATATCGGCTCCATTATGATTCCGGGGCTGCCGATGCTTACGCTGGCGGTTACGATAGTATGTATGATTGTGCTTACCCTGTTTATCAATAAAACAAAAGCAGGACGCGCAATGCGTGCCGTTTCTGAAGATAAGCAGGCAGCGGCGCTTATGGGTATCAATGTAAACCGTACCATTTCTCTGACGTTTGCGATTGGTTCCGCGCTTGCGGCAATCGCGGGAATCCTGTATTTAAGCCAGTATAAATCGCTTACGCCGACGATGGGAGCGCTTCCGGGAATCAAAGCGTTTGTCGCGGCGGTATTCGGCGGTATCGGAAGTATTCCGGGTGCGATGCTCGGAGGTATTCTGCTTGGGATTATCGAGGTTATGGCAAAGGCGTATATTAATTCCGCGCTGGCAGACGCGATTGTGTTTGGCGTTCTCGTAATCGTTCTTCTTGTGAAGCCTTCCGGACTTCTTGGCAAGAACCGTATTGAAAAGGTTTAAGGAGGGGCAGACATGAACAGGAAGAAAAAACTTTCGGGAAAAAGTCTTATACTTTTCAGGGCGGCAGTCATTGTAGTGTTATATGCACTGATTGCGTGTGTTGTAGAGTTTAAGCTGTTAAATCGTATGATGTTATCTTTGGTTATACCTGTGGGAATCAATATCATTCTGGCGGTTTCTTTGAATATTACGGTTGGATTTTTAGGAGAGCTTTCCCTCGGACACGCGGGCTTTATGGCGCTTGGCGCATACACTTCCGCATTGATTACTTTAAATGTGACGGGGCTGCCGAAACTTCTTACCTTTATTTTATCGATGCTTTTGGGCGGTATAGTAGCGGCATTTTTCGGTATCCTTATCGGTATGCCGGTGCTTCGTCTGCGCGGCGACTATCTCGCAATTGTTACCCTTGGCTTCGGTGAGATTATCCGCGGCGTTATCAATGTGCTTCCGATAACCGGTCAGGCAATGGGAATTTCCCGTATTCCTAAATACTCCACATATACCATTGTATTTATTGTCGCGGTAATTACAATTTTAATTTCCATGAACCTGTTAAAGTCCAGACACGGGCGTGCGATTTGCGCAATCCGTGACAATTATATTGCGGCGGAGGCAATGGGGGTTCCGATAACGCGCTACAAGATTATGGCGTTTTCGATTGCGGCTTTTTTTGCGGGTATCGCGGGAGCGTTATATGCGCATAATGTTACGTTTATTAAACCGACCGACTTTGACTACAATAAGTCCATTGATATTCTGGTTTATGTGGTACTCGGCGGTATGGGAAGTATCAAAGGCTCTGTAATCGCGGCGGTTGTTTTGACGCTGCTTCCGAATTTCCTTCGTTCCGCGGATGACCTTCGTATGGTTTTGTATGCGCTGGCGCTGATTGTAATTATGATAGTGAACGCGGGCGGATACAAAGACCGTTTCCTTGAAAAGTACCGGGAAAAGAAGATAAGGCGTAAGGCGGAAAAGGAGGCACAGTAATATGGCATTATTAGAGGTAAAAAATCTTGGTATCTCCTTTGGCGGTCTGCGCGCGGTAGACGGAGTAAATTTAGAAATAAAAGAAGGGCAGCTCTATGGTCTGATTGGACCGAACGGTGCGGGAAAGACGACGATTTTCAATCTTCTTACCGGCGTGTACCGTCCGACCGACGGCACGATTACGCTTGACGGTGTTGCGTTAGTCGGAAAGAAACCGGAGCAGATTTGTCATGCGGGTATTGCGAGAACGTTTCAGAATATTCGTCTGTTCAAAAAAATGACGGTGCTTGATAACGTGAAGCTGGCGCTTCACGATCAGGTAAAATATTCTCTGGCGGAAAGTATTTTTCATGTCTTTGGTTTTAAAAAGGCAGAGGCGGAGATGGATGCCCGTGCCATGGAGATTTTAAAGGTGTTTGAATTGGACGGTCAGGCGGATTTTCTTGCGTCCAACCTTCCGTACGGTAAGCAGAGAAAGTTAGAAATCGCGAGAGCGCTGGCGACCAACCCGAAACTTCTTCTGCTTGATGAGCCGGCCGCGGGTATGAATCCGAATGAGACGGAAGAATTGATGAAAACGATTCGTTTTGTAAGGGACCATTATAAAATCACAATCCTGTTGATTGAACATGATATGAAACTGGTTGCCGGTATCTGCGAGGAATTGTTTGTGCTGAATTTCGGTACGGAGCTGGCACACGGCGAACCTTCCGCGGTCTTGAACAATCCGGAAGTAATTAAGGCGTATCTCGGCAATTAATCATCGGAACTCTGCACGGCAGGGAATGGAGGAGATTACAATGGCAATGCTTACGATAAAAGATTTGAATGTATATTACGGCGTGATTCATGCCATCAAAGGAGTTTCTTTTGAGGTAAACGAAGGCGAGATTATTGCGCTGCTTGGTGCAAACGGAGCGGGAAAGACAACTATTTTGCATACGATTACCGGGCTTGTTCCGGCCAAAAGCGGTTCCATTGAATTTGAGGGCAGGGAATTGACGAAGATTCCGGCACATAAAATCGTTTCCCTCGGCATGGCGCATGTTCCGGAAGGACGCCGGATTTTCTCGGAACTTACGGTTTTTGAGAATCTTGGCATGGGGGCGTATACGAGAAAGGATAAAAAGGAAATTGCGGATTCGCTTGAAATGGTATACACCAGATTTCCGCGTCTGAAGGAAAGAAAGAACCAGATTGCGGGAACTCTTTCCGGCGGCGAGCAGCAGATGCTTGCCATGGGGCGCGCGTTAATGTCCCATCCTAAGATTATGCTGATGGATGAACCGTCTATGGGACTTTCCCCGATTTTCGTAGAGGAGATTTTTGATATTATCCGCGAAATCAGTAAGGGCGGTACGACGGTGCTTTTAGTAGAGCAGAACGCGAAAAAGACGCTTCAGATTGCGGACCGCGCATATGTATTGGAGACCGGAAATATCGTACTTTCCGGCGACGCGAAAGAACTGATGAACGACCCTAAGGTAAAAGCGGCGTATCTCGGAGAGTAAAAAGGAAGGAGAGATATTATGGGGAACTATATTATCACGATTGCGAGAGGCTATGGCAGCGGCGGCCGTACGGTCGGAAAAATGCTGGCGGAGGAGCTTGGAATCCATTATTATGACAGGGAATTGATGCGTCTGGCGTCGGACGAGAGCGGTATTAACGAAGAACTGTTTGTGAAGGCCGACGAGAAAGTAAAGCAGAGCCTTTTGTTTAAGGTAGCGCGTAAGGCGTACAACGGGGAGCTGATTCCGCCGGACCGTGAGGACTTTGTTTCGAATGACAACCTGTTTAACTATCAGGCGAAAGTCATCCGTGATCTTGCGAAAGAGGAGTCCTGCGTGATTATCGGCAGATGCGCGGACTATATTTTAAAGGATTATGATAATGTGATTCGCTTATACATCCACGCGCCGTTAGACGCCTGTGTCAAGCGCCTGCAGGATATGATGAGCGGTACGGCCAAGGAACTGGAAAAGAAAGTTCTTGAAACGGACAAACGCCGTGCGGCATATTACAAGTATTATACCGGAAAGAACTGGACGGATGCCGGAAACTACGATTTGTGTCTGAACACCAAGAACATGGACTTTAAGACCTGTGTGGACATTGCGAAGGCGTATCTTGAAATCCGGAAGGGAATATAGAGAAAAAGAGTGAACGGCAAAATCGGAGGTATCTTTGTTGAAGAAGCTCAACAAAAAAGCACGCTATATAATAATTTCATGTGTTGTCATACTTGGTGTTTTTCTCATTGCATGGACTGTATGGGATAACATAACGCTGACGGTAACCGGAATTTCGGTTTCTTCTGACCGGCTGCCGCCGTCGTTTTCGGGTTTTCGTATTGTTCAGATATCCGATATGCATAACGCGGAGTTCGGAGAAAATAATAAGACGCTTCTGAAAGCGGTGTCTGACGCCGGGCCGGATATCATTGTGATAACCGGCGATTTCGTAGACGCACGTCACACGAATATAAAGGTTTCTCTTGATTTTGCCGAAAAAGCGGTTGAAATCGCCCCGGTTTATTATGTAACCGGAAATCATGAGGCACGTCTTTTCCGATATGATGAGTTGAAAAACGGACTTGAAACGGCCGGTGTTATTGTGCTGGAGGATACGTCCGTTTATTTGGAACGAGGAGACGAAAAGATTGTCCTTCTCGGATTGTCCGACCCCGGTTTTACAATCGAAGACGGCGGATTCGATGAAATTTCGGCAATGGTAAGTGCCAGGTTAAACTCCATGCTTGAACAGGAAACGGTATATTCGGTGCTGCTGTCGCACAGGCCGGAACTGTTTGAAACTTATGCCGCCTGCGGCGTTGACCTGATACTAAGCGGTCATGTTCACGGCGGTCAATTCCGTCTGCCGTTTTTGGGCGGCCTGTTTGCACCCAGTCAGGGGCTGTTTCCCAAATACGACGCGGGGCTGTATACAAAGGGAGTTACGAACATGGTTATAAGCCGCGGACTGGGAAACAGTGTTATGCCGGTACGTATCAATAACCGCCCTGAAATTGTTTTAATTGAACTGACGGCGGAATAACGGCAGAGACGGAGCCATACTTCCGCAACAGGAAACGACGGGTGAGATTATTCAACCGGTCTTGTCACTTCCCGCAGCCATTCCCCTTCTTCCTTTGTCAAATACGGAAGCAGTGTTTCGTAAACTTTCTTATGATAGTCATTTAACGTCCGTTTTTCGGCGGCGGTCAGTTCTTCCAAAAGCACCGCCTCTAAGTCAATCGGTGTTACGGTCAGGGTTTCGAAGTACATGAACTGGCCGTATTCGTTTTTTGTGCCCTTACGGCAGACAAGTTCATTTTCAATGCGGATGCCGTGGCTTTCTTCCACATAGACTCCCGGTTCGTTAGTTGTTACCATGCCTTCTTCGAGCACACAGCTGTCGGTTCGCTCCGGCATAATGCGCCAGCGGAAATTGTTCGGCGCTTCGTGGACGTTCAGAAGATAGCCGACGCCGTGTCCCGTACCGCATCGGTAATCAAGGCCCATCTGCCAGAGCGGCCCTCTGGCGAGAATATCCAGATTCGCGCCGCGGCAGCCGTATAAGAAGTTTGCGGCGGAGAGGGCAAGCATACCCCGCAGTACGGCGGTGTAATGTTTTTTCCATTCCAACGGGATTTCCCCTAAGACATAGGTTCTCGTAACGTCGGTAGTACCCTCGTAATACTGGCCGCCGGAGTCTACCAAAAGGAATCCCTCGGTATTTAGTTCGGCGGAATTTTTTTCGTCCGTGTGATAGTGCATCATGGCGGCGTTTGCGTTATAAGCGGAAATAGTCTCAAAGCTCGGCTCCAAAAAGCCTTCCTGTTCTTTTCGGAGAGCAAGGAGGTGCGCCGCGGCGGAAGCCTCGGTGATAGTCTGTTTTCCTATGTTGTGTTTTAACCAGTACATAAACTTTGTTACGGCGACGCCGTCTTTTCTGTGGGCGGCGGCGAGGTTTTTTAGTTCGGTATCGTTTTTGACTGCCTTGGCAAAAAGAACCGGTCCGACGGCGTCAAGCAGGGTACAGCCTTTCGGCAATGCCTGTACAAGCGCGCAGTTGACCCGTTTGGCATCCAGTAAAACCGTGCAGTCGCGAAGCTTTGCCGCGTCTTCGTAAATGGCGTCATAAGGGCGGAGAATAACTCCTTCTTCCTCTAAGAGCATTTTCGTGGTGTCGTCCAATGCCGCAGGCTCCAGATACAAAAAAGCCTTGGTTTCCGTAATCATCGCATAAGAAAGTACGACCGGATTATGTAAAATGTCACTTCCCCGAAGGTTAAACAGCCATGCAATGTCGTCCAGAGAGGTGATAAGATATACTTCCGCGGTGAAAGCCTGCTTCTTGGAAAAGTTCTGTTTGCTCCCTTTTTTATAGACTGTCTCCGGGTGCACTTTTTTCATGGCTTCCCGTACTTCGCTCAGTTTCTGCGCCGTACTTTTTCCGGTATAACGCTCTGCCAGGCGGTAAGCCGGGCGATGGGAGAGCGCCGGACGGTCCGGCCAGAGTTCCGCGGTCAGGTCAACGTCGCAGCGGATTGTGACTTTTTCGTTATCCAGAGATTCATTTAAAAACCGTAAAAAAGCATAGGAAAGGAAGCGTCCGTCAAATCCCAGAACACCTCCGTCTTTGAGCAGTTCCGAAAGCTTTTCCTCCGGCGTCGGCACCTGTTCCATACCGCTGCGGTACAGAGTAATTCCGCTGCCTAAAAGCTCCCGCTCTGCCTGTATAAAATACCGTCCGTCCGTAAAAAGTCCCGCTTCGCTCTGCGTCACAAAAAGCGTACCCGCCGAACCGGTAAAGCCGGATAAATAGGCTCGGACTTTAAAATAATCGTTGATATATTCGGAACCGTGGAAATCCGCGGTAGGCACATAATATACGTCAATACCGTTCTGCTTTAACAATAAACGCAGCTTATTGATTCGTTCTGCAAATAAATTCATAAAAGGTCTCCTCCTTTTTGACGCTTTTATCATAGCACAAATGAGAGGAAAAGAAAAGAGTATGAAAGAGGGGAGAAATGCTGTTTATACAACCATCTTATTTCAATTTGATTGGAGATGATTTTATGGGGAACCGCGCCGGGGATTATAGGACAAATTTATCAGGAGAAGCTGCATATAAGTCATTTATTCCTAATCCGTTACCGCCTTGTCCAAGCGTGGAAATGGATGATGAGATGATATCTTTACTCGTCAAAGCAAATAAAGAGTTAGCAGCATTGGAAAGTATCTCTTCCAGAATTCCTAATATGAATTTATTTGTTTCCATGTATGTCAGAAAAGAGGCGCTTGATATTTCTTTTAATACGGCATCGTCGGCAATAAAACGTCTGATTGATGCGGGAATACTTGTGCAGACAGAGAATGCAAGCAGAAACCGAACGTTTGCCTATGAAAAATATTTAGGAATTTTGAAAAGAGGAACCTGATTCTCTTTTCGGCAGCTTTCACAATATATGAGAATATTTGTCGGATGAAACTTATTAACAAAACGATAGGATAGTAAAAAACTCATTGACAAACGTCTATATGTCGCATATACTATAAATAGATGATTATCTATCTGGAGGTGAAAACATTGCAGTCATTGCAGTCAAATGAAAAAAGAATTGCAGGGATATTCAAAGCCCTATGTGACGAAAACCGCATACGGATATTGAAGCTGCTCCAA
>JAFLSZ010000084.1 GCA_022510665.1 Lachnospiraceae bacterium | reverse complement strand
AGCACTGGAGCTTGGTAAATAATAAGGGATAAGAAAGGACGATAAAAAATGAGTTTGATTGCGCCGATCAACAAAATACAGGGATTGGAAGCAGGTTTTCAGAAGACTTCCGCAACGCAGAAGAAAGAAAGCGGAAGTACCTTTGAGGAGCTGTATCAGTCCGCAATCGGTCTTTTAGAGGAAACTAACCGTTATACACATGAGGCGGAAGAAGCACAGATGTCATATATGCTCGGATTAAACGACAATATTGTTGATTTGATGGTTGCACAGAACAAAGCCAGTACTTCTTTACAGTATACGGTGGCAATCCGTAACGGAATACTGGACGCCTATAAAGAATTGATGCAGATGCAGTTCTAGTACGCCGTCCGAATGATATTTTCGCAAAGGAGCAGGAAAAATGCAGGAGAGGTTAAAGCAGCTTCCCAAGAGGCTATTAGAGTTATGGAATAAATACACGAGCAAACAAAAGACGATTATCGTCAGTGTTTTTTCCGGCGTGGTTCTGGCTCTTGCTATCCTTATTGTGCTTTTAAGCAGGACAAAATATGTAATATTGTCTACCTTTGAAACTACGGAAGTAGCGACCGGTGTGGTACAGCTTTTGGGTAACAATAATATTAAGTATAAGCTTTTGGATGACCAGCTGACGGTGGAGGTAGACCAGAAACGCCAGACGGACGCTCTGGTTCTGGTAACGCAGAGCGATTTGGAAAAGACAGGATTCGGTATTAAAGACCTTTTTAATACAACTATCAGCACGACGAACGGTGAGCGTGTAACCAGAAATCATTTGTATTTACAGTCCAATTTGAAGAAAGAAATCGAAAAGATGGTCGGAGTGGAGAGTGCGACGATTAATTATGTTCCGCAGGATTCTTCCACGACTATACTGACAGCGAAAAAAGATACTCCGGCAAGCGTGTTTCTGACCGTAAACGATAAGTTTGACGCTAAAGTTACGCCGGAGTCAATTGCGGTAATGGTTGCGTATGCGCTCGGAAATTCTTCCACGGAGCAGATTCGTATTGTAAACCAGTACGGCGTTCTGCTTTATGACGGGCCGGAAGAGAACCCGGAAATGACGCAGGATGAAGAAAAAGCGTTTAAGGAGTCCATTTCCGATGATTATAAAAATCTTGTGTACGCAGGATTTCTGGCCATCGGCTATCAGTTGACCGAGGTTATGCCTTCGATTACCGTAAATATGGACAAAAGGGAATCGTATACCGAGCGGTATTATCCGGACAATCCGGATGCGGAACAGGGTTATTATTCGCATTATGAAGATTATTCTGCGAGCGGTGTAAGCGGAAGCGGCGATATTCCGGGTACGGATTCGAATGATGAACCGGATTATTTTATAGTAAATAATCTTGGCGGCAGTTCTTCCGTTGATGCCACGAAGTGGGATGCTATATTTAATAAGCAGATTACAAGAGAAGTTTATGAGCAGGGCGTGGTAGATCAGCAGAGTTCTTCTATCAGCGTTGTCGCAATTCATTTAATGGAATATACGGAACGTGAACTGAAAGAATTAGGCTTTCTGACAGAGGATATGACTTATGAGCAGTTTAAGCTGCGCAACAGGGAGCCGATTAGGACGGAGACATCGGAATATTTGTATGATATGGTAGCAAAGGCAACGGGACTTCCGGAGGAGAATATACATATTTCGACCTATAACCAGTATCGTTTTATTGATACCGTAAAGGAACCGGTTGACTGGGAATTTATTCTGACAATTATTTTAGCGGTATTAATTCTTGCGTTCCTTATTTATGTGGTATTCCGCGGAATGGCACCGGTGGAAGTGGCAGAAGTGGAGCCGGAACTCAATTACTCGGAGATTTTGGCGGAGCACGGAAACAATGCCTCTTTGGATGATGTAGAGTTTGGAGAAAAGTCGGAGACAAGGCTTCTAATTGAAAAGTTCTTTGATGAGAATCCGGAATCCGTGGCGATGCTGTTAAAAAGCTGGCTCAATGAAGATTATTAATCTTATGGGGAGGAAACGGTATGGCAGGTAAATCAATAGAATTGTCGGGCATACAAAAAGCAGCGATTTTGTTTATTGTTGTGGGTCCCGAAAAAGCCTCAAAGGTATTTAAGTTTTTAAAAGAAGATGAGGTGGAACAGCTCACATTAGAAATTGCGAATACAAAAAACATCCCGCCGTCTTTAAAGGATGAAGTTTTAGATGAGTTTTATGAAGTCTGCCTTGCACAGCAGTATGTGACCGAAGGCGGTGTGGGTTATGCAAATGATTTGCTGGAAAAGACGTTTGGTGCCGATAAGGCGAAAGAGATTATCGGAAAGCTCACCGATTCTTTGCAGGTTCGTCCGTTCGAGTTTGTACGCAAGACCGACCCGAGCCAGTTGTTAAACTTTATTCAGGACGAGAACACTCAGACGATTGCGCTCATTTTGTCTTATTTGTCCGCAGGCCAGGCAGCCACAATCATCGGCGCCCTGTCTCCGGATAAGCAGGCGGACGTGGCAAAGCGTATCGCACAGATGGATCGTACCTCTCCGGATACAATCCGCGACGTGGAGCATGTATTGGAGAGAAAGCTTGCCTCCCTTGTAAATCAGGATTACACGATTGCCGGCGGTGTGGACGCGATTGTGGAAATTTTAAATACCGTAGACCGCGGCACCGAGAAACATATTATGGAAACCCTCGAAATCGAAGAACCGGAGCTTGCAGACGAAATCCGCAGAAAGATGTTTGTATTCGAAGATATCCTATCTCTGGACGACCGTTCTATCCAGCGTGTGCTGCGTGAGGTAGAGAATAATGAACTTGCGACGGCGTTAAAGAGCGCAAACGAAGAAGTACAGACGGTTATTTTCAACAACCTGTCCAAGCGTTTGGTTGCTATGATTAAGGACGACATGGACTTTATGGGACCGGTTCGTTTGAAGGATGTCGAGGAGGCTCAGCAAAAGATTGTAAATATTATACGAAAGTTAGAGGATTCCGGCGAGATAGTTATCTCCAGAGGCGGAGGTGACGAGATCGTTGTCTAATGTAATTAAGGCATATGCCGTCCGTTACAAAGAGGAAAAGAAAGTAGTAGACGTGTCGGAACGTGTGGAAGCAATTCACAGGCTGAATGTGAAAAGCCTTCCTTACAACGGTGAACCGGAAGCGGCGTTTGTAAGCGGTTTACAGGCAGTTACACTGGAAGGCCCGAAAGACACGGCAGCCGAAAATGAGGAGGCTCTCGGGGAAGAAGCATCTTCGGCGGAGGAAATTTCTCCGGAGGAAAAAGAGGCGCAGCTGCAGGAATGGTTAGAGGCGGAGAAAGAGAGACTCCGTCTTGAAATGGAAAAGGAAATGCAGGAGCAGTCGGATATTATTTTAGGAGAGGCGGTAAGCAAGGGAGAACAGTTAAAAGCTGAGGCGAGACGCGAGGCCGAGGCGGAAAAACAGGGAGTTTTAGAGGCTGCAAGAAAGGAAGGTTATGAGGCAGGGCAGCTTGAAGTTCAGCAGGAACTTTCCAGAATGCAGGGAGAGTTCGCGGCAAAGGAAGAACAGCTTGCCGCGGAATATGAGCAAAAGGTAAGGGAACTGGAACCTTTGGCGGCGGAAGTTGTAGTACGGCTTTTGGACGGATTGACGGGGGTTCTTCTGGAAAATAAAAAAGGGATTGTCACTTATCTGGCGTCAAAAGCTCTGTCTGAGGCAGACCGGAGTGATACTTTCCTGATAAAGGTATCCAAGGAGGATTTCGAGGAAGTCCGCAAGTCTTCGGATGCGCTGCGGGGCCTGTTTGAACGTGAGGTTTCACTGGAAGTCATACAGGATATTCTTTTGAAAAAGGGAGAATGTTTGATAGAAACGGATTCCGGTATTATAGATTGTAGTTTAGGAGTACAGCTGGAAGGACTGAAAGAGGACATCCGGCTGTTAAGTGTACAAGGAAGGGCGTAGACATGGCTTTTTTAACCGGAGATTATCTGAGGCTGCGAGAGCGGTCTTATGTAAAAAAATACGGCAAAGTCGTAAAAGTTGTAGGCCTGACGGTAGAATCGCTCGGACCGGATGCAAAACTGGGCGATGTCTGCATGATTTCCTCGGCGGACGAGGCAAGACAAATCCGTGCGGAGGTGGTAGGTTTTCGTGAAAACCGGATATTGCTCACTCCTTATGAAGAAGTTTCGGGTATCGGCATCGGAAATGTTGTAAAACTTTGTTCCGAAGCGCTGAAAGTGCCGGTGGGAAACGAACTGCTCGGCATGGCGTTAGACGGTCTAGGAAGACCTTTGGACGGCAGTGAAATCAATACGGGCACGTATTACGAGGTCAACGCGGTGCCGCCGGATCCGATGGAGCGTGTACTGATTCGTGATGTACTGCCCCTCGGCGTAAAAGCGATAGACGGGCTTTTGACCCTCGGGAAAGGGCAGCGTATCGGTATTTTTGCGGGCTCCGGCGTGGGAAAGAGCACCCTGCTTGGTATGATAGCGCGAAATACCAAAGCGGATATCAATGTGATTGCTTTGATAGGCGAGCGCGGCCGAGAAGTAAAAGAGTTTATAGAACATGACCTTGGAGAAGAAGGAATGCGGCGTTCCGTATTAGTTATTGCCACTTCGGATAAACCGGCGCTGGTTCGTAAGAAAGCCGCTCAGACGGCAACGGCAATCGCGGAATACTTCAGGGATCAGGGAAAAGACGTTTTGTTGATGTTAGATAATCTGACGCGTTTTTCCATGGCACAGAGAGAAATCGGTCTTGCCGCCGGAGAACCGCCGGTATCCCGCGGGTATCCGCCGAGTGTTTATGCGGAAATGCCAAAACTTTTGGAACGTGCCGGAAACGGCGCGGTAGGTTCTATTACCGGCATTTATACCGTTTTGGTAGACGGTGACGATTTTAACGAACCGATTTCGGATACCGCCCGCGGTATTTTGGACGGACATATTATTTTATCCAGAAAGTTAGGACACAAAAACCATTATCCGGCAATTGATGTCCTGCAGAGTATCTCCCGTGTTATGGCCGCGGTGGCGACAAAGGAGCATAAGCAGTTTGCGGGCAGGCTCAAAAGTACCCTTGCGACATATACTGATGCGGAAGACTTGATTAATATCGGTGCATATAAGGCGGGTTCTAATCCGGAAATTGATGAAGCGATTCAGAAGAACTCGGCAATTAACAATTTTTTGCGTCAGGAGACGGATGAAAAGTTTACATTTGAGGAAACTGTGGAACAGTTAAAAAGTATTTTCACATAAAGGGTATGTGTTTTAGAAGGTTTATGGCAGGAAGAGAGTGAACCCGATGAAAAAATTTCGATATTCGATGCAGAATCTTTTCATCATTAAACAGAAGTTGGAAGATCAGGCAAAAGCGGCATACGCAGCGGCAAAAATGCGTCTGAACGAAGAAGAAGAACGCCTTTTTGCCCTGCAGAGAAAAAGAGAGGCATATGTGGAAGAAAAAAGGCAGGTTATGCAGGAACGCCTTGACGTGCCGAAGTTAAACGCCTTACAGCTGGCGGTGGATACAACCGACGAGCGGATACAAAGACAGACGCAGAATGTCAGGAAGGCGGAAATTGCTCTTAAAGTGGCGGAAGAACGGCTGATTGAGTCCATGACGGAGCGGAAAACGCAGGAACGGCTGCGGGAAAACGCATTTGAGGTATATAAGCAGGAAATGAACGCGGAAGAGCAGAAAGAAATTGATGAGCGTACAAGCTTTCAGTACAGCAGAAGCAATACGGAGGAAGCATAATGGCGAAGAGAAACAGAGAAAACGAAGAAAATGAAGAAAAAAAAGGCGGAGGGCTTCTGACTGTCTTTATTATCCTGTTGATTGTCGCAATCTGGGTGGCAATTTTCGCGCTTTTAATTAATCTGGATGTCGGCGGAATCGGTACGACACTCCGGCCGATGTTAAAAGATATTCCGATAATCAATAAGATTCTTCCGGATGTTTCGGACGAGCAGCTGGCATGGGAGAACGATTTGGCATATAAAGATATTGTGGAGGCCAACCGACGTATTAAGGAATTGGAAGTTTTGGTCGATAATTTAAATATAGAGAAAGAAGATAAGGATGACGAGATTGCCGTCCTGACTGCGCAGGTAAACAGGTTAAGAGAACTGGAACGGCAGATGGAGAATTTTGAACAGCGGGTATATGAGTTTGACCAGAAGATTGTATTCGGGGAGAACGCGCCGTCCTTAGAGGAGTACATTAAATGGTATCAGACGATTGCGCCGGAGAACGCGGAACGCATTTATGAGATGGCAATTCAGAAAGAAGCATATAACGCGACGATTCGGGAAAAGGCGGCATATTATGAGAAGATGAAAGCTGCCTCTGCCGCGGAGGTATTTGAGAATATGACTGCTGATTTGGAGTACATATGCAAGCTTTTATACTGTATGAAGACGCAGTCGGTTTCGGATATTCTTTCAAAGATGGATCCGCTGTTTGCGGCGAGAATCACAAGAAAGATGAAAGACATGGATGAAGCAAGGTTTGAAGCATGGGTGTTGGAAAATTAAAACGGGAAATCCCCTAACGGGTTTCTATAAAAAACTGAAGAAAGGAGGAATAGGATGACAGCACAAGGAGTAATGAGCAGTCCTACTCCGGCAATGAATTTCTCCGGATTTTCTTTTTCGGATGTTCCGGTAAAAGAAACCAAAGGCAGTTCCTTTCAGGAGTTCATGGCGGCCTCCAAAGACGGAAACGCGCAGAAAAGTGCCGAGGACTTACGCAAGACGGGTCAAGGCACTGCGAATACCGCAACGTCTTTAGACAGTGCAAGAGAACGGGCCAAAGAGCTGTTTTCCGGTGAAAGCAAAGTAAAAGAAGCAGATGCGGCGCAGACCGGGGAATCCGTAAAGGATTTTGAGGAAGCGGCAGAAGCGGTAGCTTCTTTGATGGTGCAGGTACGGCAGGTGATTTGCGAACAGCTTGAGATTACCGATGAGCAGCTTACGGTCACAATGGAAGAGCTTGGCCTAACGGACGCGGATTTGCTTGACCGGAACAGTTTGCAGGAACTTTTTCTGAAACTGAATAATGCATCGGAACCGACAGAGTTTCTGACGAATGAAGAACTGTTTGACGGCTTCGCCGATTTAATGCAGGCTGTGGAGCAGACGTTATATGAAGCGGGAATTATGCCGGAAGAATGCAAAGCAATTCTGAAAGAAGCGGAACTTCTGCCGCAGGATGCGGACGAGGAATATCTTACGGAAGAGCCGGAAATTTTGCTTCGGACAGAGGAGCCGGAGGAGGAACAATCAGATGATGCCAAAGAGGTACAGCCTGATGTTTCAATGGAAGGCGCAGACAAAAAGGTTGCATCCCAGACGGAGACGCGGGCGGAAACCGGTAACACAAAGGACGGAGAGCATACGGTAAAGGCAAAAGAAGAAAGAACGGGTAAAGTTATTTCTTCCGAAACCGACACCAATGTAAGGAATGTATTTCTTGATACCCTTACGAATTATGCTGCGGCGGAAACCGGTGAAAAAACGCTGGAAGCGGCGGCGCGGATAAGAGAAATCGCGGACCAGATTATGGAGCAGATTAAAATCGTAATCCGGCCGGAGCAGACCAACATGGAGCTTCAGTTAAATCCGGAGCATCTGGGCAGGGTTCATCTGACGATTACCGAAAAGGAAGGCATGATGACCGCACAGTTTACGGCACAGTCGGAAGTTGCAAAGGAAGCGATTGAGAGCCAGATGGCAGTCTTACGGGAGTCTTTGCAGAATCAGGGAATTAAGGTAGAAGCAATCGAAGTTACCGTATCGGAGTTCGGGTTTGAGCGTGATCGTGACGCGAAGCAGAACGAAGACGGTGAATCCGGAAAGCAGAAACGCCGACAGTCCTTCCGTGTGGAAGAAGCCGAGGAGGCGGTTCCGCAAATGGCAGATTTTATTAATACGACCGAAAGCAGTGTAGATTATTCGGCGTAGAAAGGAAAGTATATGGCACTGATTCAACCGGTAAAAGACGGGAAAATTGAAGAAAAGAAAGCGGTAGAAAGCACTGCGAAAGACAGAACCGGAACTTCGGAACTGGGAAAAGAAGCGTTTTTACAGCTTTTGGTGGCGCAGATGCGATATCAGGACCCGTTAAATCCGACTTCGGATACCGAGTATATCTCACAGCTTGCACAGTTTTCACAGTTGGAACAGCTTCAGAATCTTGCTGCTTCGAATGAGAAAACGCAGATGCTTGCCATGGTCGGAAAAGAGGTCTGTGTTTCCGTGGAGAATGCGGACGGTTCATTAACTTACAGGGAAGGCGTAGTAGATGCCGTAACGGTAAGCGGAGGCAAAGCATATTTGGAGGTTAACGGAAATTTATATGACGTGGACCATCTGGTTCAGGTATACAAGGACGGATATCTCTTAGAGAAGAAGATGCCTTCTGTGGATTATTCTTATTTCGCATACGACGGCGACACTCCTAAGAACTACACCTTTGAGGTAAACATGGGTGTCGATGAGGCTGCGGCAACGGAGATTGCGTTGATTGTAGACGGTGAGCTGGTTGTCAATCCGGATTATATCAGAAGGAGCGGCAATTATTTTACCATCAACCAGGATGTATTCCATCAGCTGATGCCGGGAAGACACACGATTTCGATTATCTTTAATAACGAACCGTATTACACCACGATAACGGATTTCCTTGAAGTTGATGTTATCAATTCTTCGCCGAAAGAAGATTCCGATGTTTTTGTCGGACAGAATAAGGGAGAGCCGGAAGAACCGGATGATGTTCCGGGAGACGAGGAACCGGAGGAGCCGGGTGACGTTCCGGAAGACGAGGAACCGGAGGTTATTCCGGGCGGTGACGGTACGGAGGAACCGGACGATGTTCCGAAAGACGAGGAAGATAACGGAACAGGAAACAATAACGAAGTGACAGAGTAACAAGTCAAGGAGGATTGCGCAAGGCAGCGCACAGGAAAAGAAGGGATGCTTATGAATCAATTACAGAACGGCCGGTATATGTCAATCGAACAGATGACGAATCAATATCTGGACAAAACCGGCAAAAGTAAATCGACATATGTTTCCCAAGAGACGGGCCCCTCTTTCCGTCAGATTTTAGAGGAAAAACAGGCACAGTCGGAAGAACTTCGGTTTTCAAAACACGCGAACGAAAGGCTTGCCAGCAGAAACATTCAGTTATCTGCGGAACAAAGAAAACGCCTGTCAGGCGGAGTAGACAAAGCTTCGCAGAAGGGAATCAGAGACTCGCTTGTCATGGTGGATAATATGGCATTCATCGTCAATGTGACGAACCGGACGGTAATTACCGCGGTAGGAGAAGGCGATGACAAAATATTTACCAACATAGACGGCGCAATTATTACATAACTGCCGGACCTGTTTAGGAGGCAGTATTCCCCCGAACGACAGAAGGGGAATCAATAAAGGAGGTCATTACATATGGTAAGAGCACTTTATGCCGGTGTATCCGGTTTGAAAGTTCATCAGACAAGAATGGACGTTATCGGTAATAACATTGCAAACGTAAATACCATCGGATTTAAGGCAAGTCAGGTAACGTTCTCGGATGTATTGTATCAGACGTCATCTGCGGCAAGCGGTCCGAACGCAGAGGTCGGACGCGCAGGTGTAAACCCGAAGCAGATCGGTCTCGGTGCAAACTTTGCGTCGGTTAAGACGACAATGGATGCTACGGGCGGCGCCCAGAGAACCGACAACCCGTTTGACTTAATGATTGAAGGCGACGGTTTCTTCGTTGTAAATAACGGCTCAAGGAATCTCTTTACCAAGGCGGGTTCTTTTACCGTAGACGCAGACGGTACTCTTTGTACCGCAACCGGTTATTATGTTATGGGATGGCAGGTAAACCCGAATAATCCTAAGTCAATCAAAGAAGATACGGTATCTCCGCTGCACATTATGAGCGCGGAAAATATGTATTCCGAGCCGGAAGCAACCACGAAGGTTCATTTTACGGGAAACATCGACAGCGCCGATACGGACATCGCGGGAACCGGTCGTGTTACCAACTTTACGTTTTATGATAATCTCGGACAGAGCTATACGGTAAACTTGTTAGTACAGCAGAATACGGAGGCGGATTCGTTGATTAAGTCCGAGTATACGGTAACGATTACCGACGTTCTGGACACAAACGGACAGTCGATTTTTGTAAGAAAGGTGACGGACGACGCGACGGGTGATGTTTCTTACGAACTGGGACCGATTACGGAAGTAACGCTCGGTAACTTTACTTTTACCGCGACGGGGGTAGATGAAGTGACCGGTGTTCCGGTAGTAGACGGTACCGGACCGGTATTGACTTTTAACGCAAACAGCGGTAGAATGGTAAGTATCGGTGAAGAAGAGGCACAGAAGAGCCTGACCTTTTCTATCGGTGCGACCGGGCAGCATCCGTTCAGGGATATTGATGTAGATTTTTCCGCACTCACAATGTTTGCAAACAGCGGAAAGACAACGATTGAAGGAAATAAAGGCGGTCTTGATAATCTCGGAAAAGGACGCACCGCAGGCAATATGGCAGGTGTTTCCATTGACCAGGAAGGCATGATTTACGGCGTATATGATAACGGTGTCAGCAAGCTTTTGGGACAGATTGTTATCGCGCGGTTTGCAAATAATTCCGGTCTGGAGGCGTTAGGAAACAGCCTGTTCGCAGAATCCCAGAACTCCGGTGAATTTGACGGTATCGGCGAGTCTGTTACACTGGCTGGCGGTAAGTTTAACGTAGGTGTATTGGAAAGTTCCAACGTGGACCTGGCAACCGAGTTTACCGATATGGTTGTAACCCAGAGAGGTTTCCAGGCAAATTCCCGTATCATTACCACCTCGGATTCGTTGCTGGAAGAGTTGATTAACTTAAAGAGATAAGTAGTGTAATATAATAAGTTCGGTGGGTCGGCAAAGGCTGCCAAGTACGGCGGCGTTTGCTGGCCTCTGGGCTTTTTGCGGGGGATTTTATGATTGAACTTACAAAATTGAACGATATGAAGATTTCAGTAAATGCGGAATTGATTGAAATAGTGGAAGAAGTGCCGGACACGGTCATCACTTTAACAACAGGAAAAAAAATATTTGTAAAAGAAAGTAGACAAAAGATAGAAAATCTAGTAAAATCATATAAGAGGGATATTTTTAGTCAGATTATGAATATAAATGAATGAATAGTTACTACATTTTACGCGATAGAGAAAAGAGAACTTTGATGGGAAGGTGAATAACTTTGGATTTATCTACATTGATAGGCGTAATTGCCGGAATTACACTTTGTATTTTCGGTATGGTATTCGGACAGGAGAATGCGGTGAAAGCATTGACATCGTTTTTACATGCTCCGTCGGCGCTGATTACATTCGGGGGTGCGTTATCGGCGACCCTTGTTATGTCCCCGAGTATCGGAGACTTTATCAAAGGTCTGAAGTCATTCGGTATTTCGCTGAAGAAAATCGAATATGATGAAACGGAAAAGATCAAACAGATTATTGAGTTGTCCAACGTGGCGCGTAAGGACGGTCTTTTGGCATTGGAAGAAGCGGCGGACAGCAGCATTGAAGATGAGTTTATGAAAAAGGGAATCCTTTTGATTGTAGACGGTACTGACCCGGAGTTTGTACGAAGAATTTTGGAGACAGAGTTGGAATGTACTGAAATCAGACATAAATCAGTAATTACGTTCTGGGAAAACTTAGCGTCGATGGGCCCTGCATGGGGTATGATCGG
>JAFLSZ010000083.1 GCA_022510665.1 Lachnospiraceae bacterium | reverse complement strand
TACTAACCGCTTGTAAGAATCCGCCACGCCCGGAGCCACCGCCGCTTAGTGCGACGGCCCTTCTTTATGTCATAAAAAATTACTTTGTATTTCGGAAAAAATGTTTTGCCTGAGTATTGACATTTCCCGCAGTTTGACGTAAAATAGGTACATTACTTTGACAGCAAGATATCACGTTACCGCATGAAAGCAAATGCCGGAGAAAACCGTAACAATTCTGACCCGGTAAAAAGCTGACGGGATAATAAAAGGTAGCGGGGAAGAGTGCGGGAAAGGAGGACATATGGAAAAATTATTACATACCCCGGAAGGAGTCCGGGACCTGCACGATACGGAGTGTGAGAAAAAACAGCAATTAGAGGGAAAATTGCGGCATTGCCTGCACCGGTTCGGATTTCGGGATATTGTCACTCCGACTTTTGAATATTTTGATATTTTCAGGAAGGAACGGGGAACCGTTCCCTCGAAAGATATGTATAAATTTATAGACCGCGAAGGAAATACTTTGGTGCTGCGTCCGGATATGACGCCTCAAATTGCGCGTTGTGTCGCAAAGTATTATAAGGAGGAAGAACTTCCGTTACGCTTGTCTTACCGCGGCAATACTTTTGTGGACAACAGCGGTTACCGCGGCAAGTTAAAGGAAATGACGCAAATCGGCGCGGAGCTGGTGAATGACGGCTCCGTTGTGGCGGATGCCGAAATGGTTGCGTTGATGGCGGAATGTTTAAAGGCAGGCGGGCTGAAAGAGTTTCAGATTGAAATCGGACATGTGGGATTCTTTGCGGCGCTGGCAAAGGAAGCGGGTTTTTCCGAGGAAGAAGCCGCGGAGTTAAGAGAGCTGATTGAAAGCAAGAATCTGTTTAGTGTAGAGCAGGTGCTTTCCGATAAGCTGTTAAAGCCGGAATTAAAAGAGCTTTTGTTAAAGCTTCCGGAGTTTTTCGGAGGAGTGGAAAAGCTGGAAGAAGTCCGCGGCATGACCGGAAACGCGGAGGCATGTGCGGCGTTGGATCATTTAATAACCCTGCACCGCTATTTGGAGGCATACGGTGTTTCCGCTTATATTTCGTATGACCTTGGCATGTTGGGAAAGTACGGTTACTATACCGGAATTATCTTCCGTGCCCTTACCTATAAAACCGGCGAATCGGTGGCGGCAGGCGGCCGCTATGACCATCTGACAGGGCAGTTCGGGAAAAATGCTCCGGCAATCGGCATTGCGCTGTATGTGGATACGCTGCTTCTCGGACTTTCCAGACAGGGACTTATCGAGGCCGAGCCCAAGAAGCGGACGCTGGTTGTTTACGAAAAGGCGTCGGAGTGCGCGGCGATTCGGTTCGTCTGCGGGCTGCGTGCAAAGGATGTTTACGCACTGTTGGAAGAAAAGAGTGAAGACAGGGCATGGAGCGATTATGAAAACCGTGTCGGCACCGGCGGCGTCACTTCGCTCAGCATGGTAACATCCGAAGGAATACGGTCAGTCGGAGAAACTGACGGAATTGGAGAATAGCATGGAATATATTACGATTGCACTTGCCAAAGGAAGACTTGCGAAAAAGGCGCTGGAACTGCTTGAGCAGATAGGAATAACGTGTGAGGAAATCAAGGACAAGGATTCCAGAAAATTGATTTTTACCAACGAAGAACTGAAAATGAAATTTTTCCTTGCAAAGGCGAACGACGTGCCGACGTATGTGGAATACGGTGCGGCGGATATCGGAATTGTCGGAAAGGATACAATCGCGGAAGAAGGCAGGGAGCTTTACGAAGTGATTGACCTTGGAATCGGAAAATGCCGTATGTGTGTGGCCGGGCCGGAGTCCGCAAGAGAACTTTTAGGAAACGGAGAACTAATCCGTGTTGCGACAAAGTATCCGAATATTGCGAAGGCATATTTTATGAATCAAAAGCATCAGACCGCCGAAATCATTAAGTTAAACGGCTCCATTGAACTGGCTCCGATTGTGGGACTTTCCGATGTGATTGTGGATATTGTGGAGACAGGCTCTACGTTAAAGGAAAACGGTCTGACCGTTCTTGAGGAAGTGTGTCCGCTTTCGGCGAGAATAGTAGTAAACCGCGTCAGCATGAAGATGGAGCAGGCGCGTATTACGGAGCTGATTTCAAAATTGAGGAAAATTGTTTGATAAAACGCCGCCGAAAAATCCGCGGCAGAAAAGAGGAAAATAATGAGAACAGTACGTCTGACACAGGAAACGAAAAAGAATATTTTGGAAGATTTATTAAAACGCAGCCCGAATCAATACAAAGAGTATACACAGAAAGTAGAAGAGATTTTAAAAGAAGTAAGGGAACGCGGCGATGCGGCGGTGTTCGAGTTTACAAGCAGGTTTGATAAGGCAGAACTTACGCCGGAGACAATCCGCGTGACGGAGGAAGAGATTGCAGAGGCTTACGAAAAGCTTCCGGCAAGAACCGTAGAAGTAATCCGTAAGGCGATTGAAAATATCCGCGCTTATCATGAGAAGCAGAGGAGAAACAGTTGGTTTGACGCGCAGCCGGAGGGAACAATTTTAGGACAGAAGATTACCCCGATTGCGTCGGTCGGCGTGTATGTGCCGGGCGGAAAGGCGGCGTATCCGTCTTCCGTATTGATGAACGTGCTTCCGGCAAAAGTAGCGGGAGTAGAGCGCATTGCCATGGTTACGCCGCCGGGGGCGGACGGCAGGGTATACGAGGGAACCTTAGTCGCGGCGAAGGAGGCCGGCGTAACGGAGATTTATAAGGTGGGCGGCGCACAGGCAGTCGGTGCGCTTGCATACGGTACAAAGAGCATTCCTAAGGTAGATAAGATTGTAGGACCGGGTAATATTTATGTGGCGCTTGCGAAAAAGGCAGTGTACGGACATGTAAGCATTGACTCGATTGCGGGGCCGAGTGAAATTTTGGTGCTGGCGGACGAGAGTGCGAACCCGACTTATGTGGCGGCGGATTTGCTGTCACAGGCAGAGCATGACGAGCTTGCTTCCGCAATTCTGATTACCACCAGCGAAGAACTGGCAAAAAAGGTGAGTGCGGAGGCAGACCGTTTTGTGGCGCAGTTAAGCAGAAAAGCGATTTTGGAGAAGTCTTTGGAAAACTACGGCTATATTCTGCTTGCGGACAGTATGGACGATGCCGTTGACGCGGTAAATGAGATTGCGTCCGAACACCTGGAAATTGTGACGAAAGACGCTTTTACGGTAATGACTAAGATTAAGAATGCCGGTGCGATTTTTATCGGGGAGTATTCCTGCGAGCCGCTCGGCGACTATTTTGCGGGACCGAATCATGTACTGCCGACCAACGGTACGGCAAAGTTCTTTTCTCCGTTGGAGGTAGACGACTTTATTAAGAAGTCCAGCATTATTTCTTATTCGAGAGAAGCATTGGAGCCGATTCACGAGGATATTATTGATTTTGCAAAAGCGGAAGGGCTGACCGCGCACGCGAATTCCATTGCGGTACGTTTCGGGAAAGAAGTAAAGTAGCGGCGTGTAAATAAGCGCGGCATAAAACGAAAGGAGAAGGTTATGCGGAACGCTAAGGTAGAACGGAATACAAAGGAAACACAGATAGTATGCGAATTGAATCTGGACGGAACGGGAGCGGCAAAGATAGATACCGGAATCGGATTTTTGGACCATATGCTGAACAGCTTTGCGAGACACGGTTTTTTTGACCTGAATTTATCCGTCAAGGGCGACTTGTATGTGGACTGCCATCACACCATAGAGGACACCGGAATTGTACTGGGACAGGCAATTAAGGAGGCTCTGGGAGAAAAGGAGGGGATTGCACGGTACGGTTCTTCCCTGCTCCCGATGGACGAAACGCTGGTGCTTTGTGCCGTAGACCTGTCCGGACGCCCGTACTTAAACTTTGACATGACGTTTACGACAGACCGTGTCGGGTATTACGATACGGAGATGGTACGGGAATTTTTCTATGCCGTTTCTTATACCGCGGGCATGAATCTGCATCTGAAACAGATGAGCGGAACCAATAACCATCACCTGATTGAGGCGGCGTATAAAGCTTTTGCAAGGGCTTTGGACGCGGCGGTTACAAAGGAGCCGCGTCTTGTGGGTACATTATCGACCAAAGGGACATTATAGGAGGAAAATGATGAAATTATATCCGGCGATTGATATTAAAAACGGGCAGTGCGTAAGACTCTGTCAGGGTGTGTTTTCCGATGTGAATGTGTATGCCAAAAAACCTTATACGGTAGCAAAGGAGTTTGAAGCGGCGGGCGCCTCTTTTCTTCATATTGTGGACCTGGACGGAGCGTTGGCGGGTCATACGGCAAATGCCGCGGCAATTTCCGATATTGTCAAAAATATTTCGATTCCGGCGGAAATCGGCGGCGGAATCCGTACGATAGAAGATATCGAGCAGAAGTTGAAATTAGGATTAAATCGTGTTATTATAGGTACGAAGGCAGTAAAAGAGCCGCAGTTTGTCAAAGAGGCGATCGGGCGCTTTGGCGCAGAGCGTATCGTAATCGGAATTGACGCGAAAGACGGAATGGCAGCCATCGAAGGCTGGGAGACGGTGAGCGACAAAAACGCGGTGGCTTTTGCGCTGGAAATGAAGAATCTCGGTGCGTCCACGGTGATTTATACCGATATTTCAAGAGACGGTATGCTTTCCGGCCCGAATTTTGCGCGCACGGAAGAAATGATTCGTGAAACCGGTATGGAGATTATCGCGTCCGGCGGCGTGTCCTCTATGGAGGATTTGGTGCGTCTGGAAGCTATCGGTGCGGCCGGTGCGATTATCGGCAAAGCGATTTACGAAAAGAAGGTAAATCTGGCCGAAGCGGTAGCGCGTTTTGAGCGGTAGTCCGCCTACATAGAAAGGAGAAGGCATGCGAAAGAAGTTATTTGCTTATATCAATACGGAGAGTGAATTTGAAGAGAATGTGGCTGAGGCAGTCAACCGCTACTTTTTAAACGGCGCAGACGGCCTGTTCCTTTACAGTTATACTGCCGAGGATGCGTATAAAGAAGAGTTTTTCCATATGATAAAGCGCGTGACACAGGATTTGGCGCTGACTTATTATGTCGGCTGCCATGTAGCGCGGTTTGAAGATGTAAAAAAGGCATTTTATACCGGCGCGTCCGCGGTGGTAATTCCGGTGGACGGTCTGAAAGACTGGGAGATTATTAAAGAGTCGTCCGGACGGTTTGGCAGCGAAAAGATATTTGTAGAACTGAACGCGGCAAAGGCGGATACCGAAGAAGGACTTGCGGCACTTTCCGCAAAGGTGGCAAAGGCATGCGGTCTGGGCGCGGGGGGAATTTTATTTAAGCATGTTACCCTTGGGCCGCGTATGACCGCGTATTTAAAGAGCCTTACGGTTCCGATTATAGTCCGTGACAGTCTGGTGAGAAATTCCGTAGAGGAGCTGCTCGGTACGCAGGGAGTATCCGTTTTGGCGACCAACTATTATAAAAACAAGGATATCCGCAGGGTAAAGGAGAATTTGACCTTTGGCGGCATTGATATGTATCATTTAGAAAGCGCCCTGCCGTTTTCCGAGTTTAAGAAGGACGAAAACGGACTGGTTCCGGTTGTCGTTCAGGATTATCGCAGTAATGAAGTTTTGATGCTTGCATATATGAACGAGGAGTCGTATAATAAGACCATAGAAGACGGGCGTATGACCTATTATTCCCGCAGCCGCAAAGAACTTTGGCTGAAAGGGGAGACTTCCGGCAATTATCAGTATGTGAAGTCACTTGCGCTGGATTGCGACAAGGATACGATTCTTGCAAAGGTTTATCCGGTCGGTCCGGCGTGCCATACGGGGCATACCAGTTGTTTCTTTACGGAGCTTACCGAGGGCAGCAAAGAAACGCTTGCACCGCAGGAAGTATTGGAAGAGCTATATTCTACGATTGTAGACCGAAAGGCACATCCGAAAGAAGGCTCTTATACCAACTACTTATTTGAAAAGGGAATCGATAAGATTTTAAAGAAGTGCGGAGAAGAAGCGGCTGAGATTATCATTGCGGCTAAGAACCCGGACGCCGAGGATTTAAAGTATGAAATTGCAGACTTTTTATACCATCTGTCGGTTCTTATGGTAGAGTGCGGATTAAACTGGGACGATGTTATGACAGAGCTTGCACACCGCAGATAAACGACGGAGCCGCCCGGTGCGGACCGGACGGCATAAGCGGTAAAAATGAAGAAAGGCGGTAGATAATATGGAATTTCTAAAAGCGTTACTTACGGAAGGAATACAGTTTATTGTGATGGCAGGAGTAGCCTTTGGAGCGGTTTTACTCGGATGTAAGCTGCGCGCGAGAAAGAACGCGGCGAAGGAAGAAGAGTAACTTTGTAAAAGAAGGAAAGCAGGCTGCCGGATATTTTTTCGGCAGCCTGTTTATCTCATTTTTATAAAGTTTGAAGCAGGAGTATAAAGATGTTACATAAATTAAAAAAGAGATATATCGGAACAAAAGCCTTCTACCGGATGGCTCTTGCGATTGCGGTTCCGATTATGATTCAAAACGGCATCTCGAATTTTGTGGGTATGCTGGATAATATTATGGTGGGAAGAGTCGGTACGGAGCAGATGACCGGGGTTGCGATTGTAAACCAGCTGATTTTTGTATTCAATCTTATGATTTTCGGTGCGGTGTCCGGGGCCGGCATTTTTGGTGCGCAGTTTTTCGGAAACGGAGACCATAAGGGGGTACGGGATACCTTCCGGTTTAAGTTAATCAGCTGTACCATTCTTACCTTTATCGGAATTTCGGTGTTTCTTCTTTTCGGTGATGAGTTAATCCGGCTGTATCTGCAGGGGGAAGGCTCTCCGGAAGAGATAGAAGCGAGCTTCGGTTACGCAAAACAGTATCTGCAGATTATGTTAGTCGGTCTTGTACCGTTTTTTGTTTCGCAATGTTATTCCGCGACCCTTCGTGAGACAGGCGAAACGATACTTCCCATGAAGTCCGGTATTATTGCGGTATGCGTAAACTTATGCTTTAACGCGCTGTTGATTTTCGGTCTGCTTGGATTCCCGAAACTCGGCGCTGCGGGAGCGGCGGTCGCTACCGTGATTTCCCGTTTTGTAGAGGCGGCGGTCGTAATTGCTGCGACTCACAGGAACAAACAGAAGTTTAAGTTTATTGAAGGGGCATACAAAAGCCTTTTTGTACCGGGAACGCTTGTGAAAGGCATTTTATCGAAAGGTGTGCCGCTGTTATTAAACGAAACCCTTTGGGCAGGTGCTATGGCAGTACTGAATCAGTGTTATTCGGTACGCAGTTACGATGTCGTGTCCGCGGTCAATATTGCGTCTACGATTACGAATGTGTTTAATGTTTCTTTTATTGCCATGGGGAGCGCAATCGGGATTATCATCGGGCAGATGCTCGGAGGCGGAAAGATGGAGGAAGCGATGGACGCAAACCGGAAACTTACGGTCTTTTCCGTTGCGGTTTGTCTTTTATTCGGAGCAGGACTTGCGTGTGCCGCGCCGTTTTTCCCGCGCATATACGAAACGAGTCAGGGGATTCGGAGTATGGCAACGAGCTTTATTTTAGTTTCTGCCTGCTGTATGCCGATTGGTGCGCTTGCAAATGCATGCTATTTTACCCTGCGCTCCGGCGGAAAGACGTTTGTTACGATTTTATTTGACAGCTGTTATGTCTGGGTTATTGTGGTTCCGCTTGCGTATGTGTTAAGCCGTTTTACGTCAATGCCGATTGTTCCGCTGTATTTGTGCTGCCAGCTTATTGAAATCGGAAAATGTATTGTCGGCCTGATTATGATAAAAAGCGGAATTTGGATACAAAGAATTGTCGCGTAAAAATTTATAGTAAAGGATAGAGGATTATGTCGGAGCATTATATCAAATTTCATGGCGTCACCAAAAGTTACGGCAGCGGAAACGCGCAGATTAATGCGCTTTCCGACGTCAGTTTTGAGATTAACCGGGGAGAATTCTGCATTCTCTTAGGTTCCTCCGGCGCGGGAAAAACGACGCTTTTGAATATGCTTGGCGGTATGGATACCGTTACGGGCGGAAAGATTGAGTTTGACGGAAAGGAGATATCGTCTCTCGGAAAGAGGGAGCTGGTTTCCTATCGGCGGCATGATGTAGGATTTGTTTTTCAGTTTTACAATCTTATTCCGAACCTGACGGCGCTTGAGAATGTAGAGATTGCGGCGCAGCTGTGTAAAAATCCGATTCCCGCAAAAGACGCTCTTGCAATGGTGGGCCTTACGGAACGAGCGGACAATTTTCCGGCGCAGCTTTCGGGCGGAGAGCAGCAGCGTGTGGCAATTGCGCGTGCGCTTGCGAAAAATCCGCGCCTGCTTCTCTGCGACGAGCCTACCGGCGCGCTTGATTATGTGACCGGTAAGGCGGTGTTAAAGCTTTTGTATGATTTAAGCCGTGAGCGGGAGACGACCGTCATTATCATTACCCATAACCAGGCGATTGCTCCGATGGCCGACCGCATTATCCGTATAAAAAGCGGGAAGATACAATCCAATGAAATCAACAAAGACGTCATTCCGATTGACGAGATTGAGTGGTGAGTATGGTGAACGGTTCTGTTTTAAAACTGATATGGCGCAGTATCCGTGCTTTTTTCGGGCGGTATATGGCAATTCTTTTAATAGTGGCGCTCAGTGCGGGATTTTTTGCGGGTCTTAAAGTGACAAAAGACGCCATGGCGGTTACCGGCGACGAGTTTTTGAGCGGGCAGAGCTTTTATGATTTCCGTATGTATTCCACGCTTGGGTTTACCGAAGAAGACGTGGAGCGCTTTTTGGAGCTTTCCGGCGTTCGTTTTGCGGAGGGGACAAAGAGTGCCGACGCGATTTTATATTACGACGGAAGCGACCATCCGTTTACGCTTCTTGCGCTGCCGGAGCAGGTCAATCTTCCGGCGCTGGTCGCGGGGAGAATGCCGGAAGCGGAAAACGAATGCCTTGTCGATGACGAGAGGTTTGATGAAGATGATATCGGCAAAACAATCCGGCTTGCTGCCGAGAATGGGGAAACCGTATTGTCGCAGTTTAGCGGCGATGAATTTAAAATTGTGGGTCTTGTGGATTCTCCGCTGTATATCGGCATAGACAGGGGGAATACCGATATCGGGAGCGGAGTGGTGTATTCCTTTCTTTATCTTCCGAAAGAGAATTTTACGGGGGAGTATTACACGGAAATTGACGTGGTGTTGTCCGACAAAGCCAAAATTTACAGCGACGCCTATAAAGATTTGATAGAACTGCATAAGGAAGAAATAACACAACTGTGCGAGGAACTTGCAAAAGAGCGGTACGAAGCGCTGCTGTCCGAATACGGACTGACGCCGGAACTTGGGGAGCGGTTTGGTATCAGCGAGCCGAAAACCTATGTACTGACACGCTCCGAAAACGCGGGCTATATCTGCTTTGAAAACGATACCTCTATTCTCAGCGGAATCGCGAATATTTTTCCGGTTTTCTTTATTTTAATCGCGATGCTGGTATGTATGACAACCATGACAAGAATGGTAGACGAAGAACGTACCCAGATCGGAGTTATGAAAGCAATGGGGTTTGGCAACGGTGCGATTATGGCAAAGTATCTGCTTTATGCCGGAAGCGCCACGCTGCTTGGCTGGACCTTCGGATTTTTTTTCTGCACATGGGGACTGCCGCGGGTGTTCTGGTTCGCCTATAATGCACTGTATGACTTTGCGCCGCTTTCGTATGTGTTTAGTCCGGGACTGGCGGCAATTACTCTGGCCGTGTCCATGGTCGGAATTTTAGGCAGTACCTTCCTTTCCTGCCGGAAAGAACTGGGAAGCGTGCCCGCAAAACTAATCCGTCCGCGGACGGCAAAAAACGGAAAACGTATTTTATTGGAACGGATTACGCCGCTATGGAAGCGTCTTTCTTTCCTGCAAAAAATCACACTGCGCAATATGTTTCGCTATAAACGCAGGTTTTTTATGATGTTAATCGGAATCAGCTGCTGCGCGGGGCTTGTAGTAACGGCGTTCGGCGTGCGGGATTCCATGATTAATATCGGTGCGCTTCAGTTTGAGGAAGTTCAAAAATACGATATGGAAGCGGCATTTGGAGCGGGAGACAAAGATGCCGTTTATGAAAAGCTTGCCGGAATAAAAGAGATAAGAGACAGTCTTCCCGCATCGGTACACCGTGTGGAACTGTCAGGCAAAGAAACTATAAATTCGGTCACTCTTATGAGTTTTAGGGACACCGATAAGCTTTCCGATTTCTGGAGTTTTCAAAACGGCGGTAAGACGGTTTTGTATCCGGGACAGGGCGAAGCTGTTATAAATACCAAAGCTGCCGAAAAACTGGAGCTTTCGCCGGGGGACGAAATCACAATCCGCGACGCGGATATGCGGACCTGCACCGTGACAATCAGCGGTATTTTTGATAATTACATCTACAATTTTATTTTAGTATCCGCCGAAACCTATCAGGAGGCGTTTGGGGAATGGGAAGCCAATACGTTTCTCCTCTCTGTTGACGGAGATACGGAGGAAATAGCGAAAAGTCTGACGAATATAGAAGAAGTTACAAGTGTATCCCGCCTTATGACGACCAGAGAGAACGTAGACAGCGCGCTTTCGTGTCTAAACTACATTATATGGATGATTGTGCTGTTTTCCGGAGCGCTGGCATTTATTGTTATTTTCAACCTGACAAACATTAACATAGCGGAGCGCAGCCGTGAAATCGCCACGGTACAGGTGCTCGGGTTTTATCCGAACGAAACGGAAAGTTATGTACTGCGGGAAAATCTTGTGCTGTCCGTAATGGCGAGTTTTATCGGGCTGCCGGTCGGTACTTTGTTTCACCGCGTCGTTATGAGCATGATTTTAATTGATATGTTAAAGTTTGATGTTCATGTAAAACCGGTAAGTTATGTGCTTTCGCTTATCTGTACAATGTTATTTGCGATTGTAGTCAATATTGTTATGAAGCGCCAGATCGGAAAAATCCATATGGCGGAATCGTTAAAAGCGGTAGAATAAAAGGAAAAACTGATACGAGAGGAGGAAACGGCATGGAATGGAGAACGGAACTGGAGGGCCGTCTTCGCGCGTTAGCAACCGAACGTCAGGCGAAATTCAGTGCATCTTTAATTCCGGACTGCAAACCGATGATAGGGGTAAAGCTTCCGGAACTGCGTAAGATTGCAAAAGAGATTGCCAAAGAAGATTACCGCGCCTTTTTGGAGGAATGTCCGGATACTTATTTTGAGTATGAAACTCTGAAAGCATATGTATTAGGCTATGCCAAGGATGATATTGAGGTATTGCTTTCTTATGCCGACCGTTTTTTGCCGAAGATTAAGGACTGGTCGGTAAGTGACAGCTTCTGCCAGAGTTTTTCGGTGGCGAAAAAACACAGGGAACGGGTATGGGAATGGCTGATGCCTTATGCGAAACAGGAAGAAGAATTTTTGCAGCGCGTAGCGGCGGTGCTTATGATGAGTCATTTTCTTACGGAAGAGTATATTGACCGTGTACTTGCCGTACTGGATACGCTGCAGTACGACGGCTATTATACAAAGATGGGAGTGGCATGGTGTGCCGCGACCGCGTATGCCAAGTTTCCGGAACAGACCGCGCGGTATTTGGAGAACAATAAACTTCGGGACTGGACTTACAATAAAACAATCCAGAAGATGTGCGAATCCTACCGCGTATCTGAGGAAGATAAAGCATATTGGAAACAGAGAAAGAGGAAATAAAACGTCAGAAGGGGGCTGTCGCACTAAGCGCAGCCCCTTTTTACAAGCGGTTAGTATCTTCTCTATTAATGCAAGGGGAGATTCGCGCCTTATTTTTGCAGACGCAACACTTCACCGGACTTCCTCTAAGTGCTGTTAAG
>JAFLSZ010000082.1 GCA_022510665.1 Lachnospiraceae bacterium | reverse complement strand
CGAATCTCCCCTTGCATTAATAGAGAAGATACTAACCGCTTGTAAGAAGGGGCTGTGCTTAGTGAGACAGCCCCGTTTAGATATTTTAGATTTTTTTGCGTCTTTATAGATGAAGGGAGGAAATGCATATCATGGTTATGAGTGATGAAGCGATTATTGAACTGTTTTGGAACAGGTCAGAATCCGCGCTCAGTGAAACAAAGAAGAAGTATGCTTCTTTGTTACGGACGATTGCCAATAATATTTTGCATAACTTTTTGGATGCGGAGGAGTGTGAGAATGACACTTATTTACATACGTGGGAAAGTATTCCTCCTTTACGCCCGATAAATTTAAAAGCATATTTGGCGAAAATAGTCAGGAATCTCGCGATTGGGAAACTGCGGAAAAATCTTGCAAAGAAAAGAGGCGGCGGTATTATAATAACGCCATATGAAGAACTGGAAGAATGTATTCCCGATGAACGAAGTGCCGAAGCGCCGGATATGGAAAAGTTACGGGAAAGTTTGGATTCGTTTTTACAGATGCTTCCGAAGGAACAGCGTATTATTTTTATGAAACGATACTGGTATTCTTATTCTGTGAATGAAATAGCAAGACAGACAGGGAGAAAAGAGAAATATATAACGAATCATCTGTACTTGTTAAGAAAGAAGCTGAAACAGTATTTAGAAAGGAGGGATATTTCTTTATGAAAGGTATGGACTTATTTTTAGCCGTCAATGATGTGAATGATTTGTATATAACAGAAGCGGCAGAGAACATAAAAAAAGCAAAAAACGGAAGGAGAATTTATAAAATAGTAACAGCGGCTGCGGCAGTTTTGCTTCTGGTGTTTGTGGGAAATAAGGTGCTTTTTCTTCAAGGGGATTTAAGATATAAGATTGTAAAAGTCTCAAGTATGTTTCAGCCACAAGATGAAATGCAGGCAGGGAGAGAGCGGCAGGTATGGAAACACCTGCCGCCGAATAAAAAATACCCATGCTTGTTTATAGATGGAGTCACCTATGCTGCACGGCTTGAAAACTGTGATAAAAAAGAGCCGGGACGGCTTCTGGGGACGGTTTCGGCAAAAGGGAGAGAATATGTACGGATAGGGTTGCTGCTTTATTTTGATGTGGAGATATTGCATAAAACTAAAGCAGATGTTTATGAGATAATAGGTGAAGACAAAGAAAACGTAGTTGCGGTAAGGTTTGAGAAAGGCGGGGAATGTTATGTGTATGAGAAAAAAACGAATGAGCCTTAGAAAAAAGAGGGGCATGATTCTTATTCCGGCGTTTACGGTGTTTACTGTGTTTGTTTTGATTTTATTTGTTAGAAACAGTGCATGGTATTACGAACTATTTGATTTCGATGCAGTGTCGTTCGGAAAGTTTTTAAAAAAGGAGAAATTGGATACAGGAGTAACGGAGATTCGCTCGGGATACATTGTGGAGAAAGACGGGCAGAAGGTAGAGGTGAAGCTTCCGGCGGAATTTTGGACAATGATAACAGATGATTTTACAAAGCTTTCCTGGGAAAAGGCAATAAAATACAGGATTCATTCGATTTCTCAGCCTATGGATGATATTTTAATCACAAGCAGATGCAGAACCATGGAATTTGAGATAGTTTCATCTAAGATTGACGAACCTGTTTTAATAAAAATATACAGAGAGGGATATTTACGGATTGGTTTAAAGACGGATAATGAGTTTAGGATAGGAGCTGCATATTCAGAAAAATATTATCAGGAAGGACTTAAATTTATTTATATGGAGGATGAATGATTATAAAAAGACGGATAAACAGACAACGGGCTGTCTCACAAAGTGAGGCAGCCCGGTTGGTTATGTGGTTATACCGTGCGAAATTTACGCAAACGGATTTTCGGTCGGATATAACATACCCTTCGGCTGGTTAAACTTGATTTCCTCAACGCCGATATACTTGAATACTTCAAACAGCGCCTTGCCGAAGTGGCCGAACGCAACCGCGCCGTGGTGCGGGTAGTTTCTCTCAATCAATACATGACGGTAGAAACGGCCCATTTCCGGAATAGCGAATACGCCGATTGCACCGAAGGACTTGGTGCGTACATCAAGAACCTCGCCCTCTGCTATGTATGCACGAATCTGTGCGTCAGCGGTAGACTGAAGACGGAAGAACGTAATCTTGCCCGGCGTAATATCGCCTTCAAGAGTACCGTTGGTGCACTCAATCGGAAGGTTTCTTGCCATAATCTTCTGATACTTCATCTCACAGAAAGCAAGCTTCGAGGAAGCGGTATTGCCGCAGTGGAAGCCCATGAAAGTATCCTTGTGGGTGTACGGGAACTTGCCTTCGATAGCTTCTTTGTACATATCAGCCGGAACGGAGTTGTTGATATCAAGCAGGGTAACGATGTCATCACTGACAGCCGTACCGATGAACTCGGAAAGAGCGCCGTAGATATCTACTTCACAGGATACCGGAATACCCTTAGCGGTAAGACGGCTGTTTACATAACACGGAACGAACTTAAACTGTGTCTGGAACGCCGGCCAGCACTTACCTGCAACCGCTACATATTCACGGCTGCCCTTGTGAGCCTCAATCCAGTCGAGCAGGGTAAGCTCATACTGTGCGAGCTTAGCCAGAACTTCCGGTCTCTTGTTGCCGGCGCCAAGCTCTGCTTCCATATCTGCCACAACGGACGGGATTCTCTCGTCGCCTTCGTGCTTATTGAATGCTTCAAATAAGTCAAGCTCGGAGTTCTCCTCGATTTCAACGCCAAGATTGTAAAGCTGCTTAATCGGAGCGTTACAAGCAAGGAAGTTTAACGGTCTCGGACCGAAAGAAATAATCTTTAAGTTGCGGAGAGCGATGACAGCCTTTGCAATCGGAACGAATTCCTTAATCATGTCCGCGCATTCCTGTGCCGTACCAACCGGATACTCCGGAATGTATGCTTTTAAATTACGAAGCTTTAAGTTGTAGCTTGCGTTTAATACACCACAGTATGCGTCGCCGCGGCCGTCCATAAGGTCATTCTGGGACTCCTCGGCTGCTGCGCAGAGCATTGCCGGACCGTCGAAATGCTTTACGAGAAGTGTCTCTGCGATTTCCGGACCAAAGTTGCCTAAGTATACACAAAGTGCGTTACATCCGGCCTTCTTTAAATCCTCAACGGCCTGTAACATATGAATTTCACTCTCTACAATACAAATCGGACATTCATAAATGTCGTCCATACCATACTTTGCAGCGTAAGCGGCAACGAGAGCTTTTCTTCTGTTGACGGACAAGCTTTCCGGGAAGCAGTCACGGCTAACAGCAACAATACCGATTTTAACCTTTGGCATATTGTTCATTTTTGTACTTCCTTTCTTGATAAAATTAGTTTGGTAACTATACATTTATAGCTAGTTTCTATTATATTTGTTTTTGTCCGCGGTGTCAATAATTGCGGCGGATTTCCGAAAAAATATTTGTCAGAAGACGGACAAAAAGCTGACGAAAAAAACGGCAGAGAACCTTGGGCGTGGCTCTCTGCCGTAAACAACTGAATTGTTATTTAAAAATCCATGGTTAAAAATCAGTCTTCTTCATCTTCTTCGACGTCGTCATCAAACTCGTCCAGACACTCCTCCAAACGGTCTAAGGCGTCCTCCGCATCATCACACCGGGCATCCAGATGCTCCAGTAAATCTTCCGTGCCGGAAAAGGAGACTTCACCGCCGCCGTTAAACTGTTTTGAGCAAAGCAGCGAGAACTCTTTGCCGGCAGCGGATATCTGTCCCGAAAGACCGGTAAGTTCTGAAGTTAATGAGGAGAACTGCCGGTCTAAGCCGAGCCTCTGTATTTTTAGATACATATCGGAACGACTCTGAAATTCACCGTAGCGCTCGGCTATCTCACCGTAACGTTCGGCTGTCTCTCCGTAACGTTCGGCCAGCTCCTGAAGCTGATCGCTGTATTCCCGGACACGGTCTAAAAACTCGTCCGAAATGTTGATGTCCGGGAGATGAATATCCGGAATGTTAATGCCCGGAATATGGATATCCGGAATGCTGATGTCCGGAATGTTAATGTCCGGAATACTGATTTTTGTGGTCTGTTTCCACGCTGCGGCAGCGTTTCGTAAGTTTTCTGCCATCAGGTGGCTGTTCTGAGCCAAGTTCTGTGCGCCCTGCTTTGCGCTGAATGAAGCAGTCTGGTTTTGGCTTTCTTTTCTGGCACGCAGAACTTCCGTAGAGTATTTGTTCCCGCCGTACATACTGATTGACGGCCAGCCGTCTTCAAATACTATATTGTGCCGCTGCGGTCTCCAGTTTGCAAACTCGTCCGGCTCATCTTTCCAGTCCTTGTAAAAAGACAGTTCCTTTGCGGGCTTTATTGCCATAGGAGCGGCGCCTGCCACAAAGGCAAACTGCGTATCTACTGCCGTAACGGTACCGAAAGTTTCCGGTATAACGCCCTGCGCGGGTTCGATACCCGGAGTGGAAAACGGTATGGAATACAGTTCCCAGCCCTGCGTATGAAGCAGAGGCTTGATGTAGTTACGGTTCAGTTTGTAAACATAGCAGTCGTTTTGGTTGTTGAAAAAGACAATTTGCAGCTGACAGGTTTCGGTACTTGAGTCATTCTCGCCGCCGTTTAACCAAAATACAAAACAATAATCCGTATTCGGCGTAAGAGAAATGTGTTTGGAAAACACCCTTACATAGTGGTTGTTCCAACCGCCAAACATCAGTGTTTCCACTAAACTACCGTCAAAATCATTAATAAAGGAGCGCTCTGCCTGCTCCGAAGACCATCCCCGTGGATTAAAATAGATATAATTCATTTGTTTTACCTCCGATTTATTATCGGACGGTTCCGCTTTGGCGGACAAACGAATGGTACAGTCGTCCACGAAAAGCGCCCGTCCATTCTTAACCAGCCCCTTTGCCCGTTTCGGGTAAGTAGTGCCGACATATGTTCCGTTTTCATCTGTTACCGTTACGTTTTTTGTCATGGGTGTCTTCCCCTCTTTCACAGAAGTTTGCGGTATGCTGTTTTTTGTTATGGGTGCCGTCCCCGGTTCCGCGAAATACGGCGTCTGCCGCAAAGAATCCGGTCAGGATTCTTAAAATTATTATAGCATAGGAGGGCGGTAATAGCAATAAAAAGTTATGCGAATAAAAGCGGTATGTACTATTACAACAGAATAAAATTAAAAAAGTGAAAAAAGTGCTTGCATTTTTGAAAAGAATCGGGTATAATATCATTCGTGGCTGTGATAAGCGCCGCTCAATAAGATTTTGGGGTATCGCCAAACGGTAAGGCAACGGACTCTGACTCCGTCATCTCAAGGTTCGAATCCTTGTACCCCAGCGAAAAGAAACTGAGGATTTCCTCAGTTTTTTTATATCCGGGCGGGATGCGCAGCTCGCGGAAAGGAACTAAATGCTGCGCATTCCGCTCGCACGCAAAGAGTCACAGGCGACTCTTTAATCATAGGAGATGGTAACAGATGGTTAGGCAGTATACCTTGACCGGTTCGGAAAAAATGTGATACAATATCCGTGACGGCAGAGCAAGCAAGATGCGGAAACGAAGCAAGGAGACATGTATTTTGTCTTCGGTGCTTCGAGTTCACAGATTGCGCCGCGGGCCCGCGAGCCTTGAAAACCGAAGGTTTTCAAGGTTGTGCCGGAACGGATTTAAAAACGTGATACTACAATTATACAAAGGCAGATGCCGGAAAGGAGCCGTTTATGAGCAAATCCGCGAAAAGGGAAAAGCAGGACGGCATTCTTCCGGTATTTTTTTGGATTTTTTTAACGGCTACACTGCTTGTGCTGTTTATTCTTACAATGACACTCTTAGACAGAAACGGTACGATTGCGAGGGTAAAGGAGCAGTTCGCGGAGTGGAGGGAAGAGAGAGAGGCGGCAAAGCGCGCGAAGAACGCCGGCGAAAAGTCCGTGACTTATTTCGGCCCTTCCGGCATTGCGGAGTATGACAGCTGGTTTTCGGGCGGGACCTGGGGAGACGTTGATATAGAAAACATGCCGCCGGACGGACAGGACGTGACGATACGGCAGGATATTACCGTAAGTCCTGTAAACGGTTCGGAAAGCTGGTGGGGAAAGGCAAAAAAGTTAAACGGAAACGTGACGCTGTATGCACAGGCGGAAACGCCGTTATACGGCTCCCCGGATAAGGTGGGAAAGGTGTTCGGTTATACGGCGGCAGGGGAAGCGTTCCGTTTGTTTGCAGTGTTTGAAGACGGCTGGTATGTAGTAACGGACGGACGTTTTTATTATTGCAGCGAGGGAAACCGCTATACGATGGTGCAGCCGGAAACCGTGGATTTTGAAGCGGTTTTCGCGGCACGGGAAGAAAAAAAGGTGGTACATACGATAAAAGGGGTGCTGCAGAATCCGGAATTGCCCCACGGCTGTGAGGTCACGGCGCTTACCGTGCTGCTTTCCTATTACGGCTGTTCTGCGGATAAATGTGTTTTGGCGGATGAATGGCTTCCCAAAGGAACGTGGGGAAGTACGGATTTTAACAAAGCCTTTGTGGGTAACCCGCGAAAGTCCGTGTCTTCCGCCGGATGTTTCGCGTCGGTGATTGAAGATACCGCAAACCGATATCTGCAGGCCCAAGGAAGCTCACTTATCGCAAAGAGCTGCCGGGATGTTTCTTTTGAAGAACTCCTCTCCATGGTAGAGGAAGCGCCGGTAATTGCGTGGATGACTATGGAGCTGAAAGCGCCGTATATTGCCCAGGTCTGGACGGTGGACGGAGAGGAGCTGTACTGGCAGAATTATGAGCATTGCACCGTGCTGTCCGGTTATGATTTGGAAAAAGGGGTATTCTATGGAGCAGACCCGTTGTACGGTGCGTGTGAATATGATATGAAGCTGTTTTTCCTGCGCTTTCAGACTATGTATTCGCAGGTGGTACGGATAGAAAACGGCACGGGCTATTAATACTTGAGTTTCTGCATTTTATATACTTTTTTATTGACAGAGAAACTTTGCCATGTTATACTCTAACTGTACTAAGTATGTTAGTACGGTTATACAATGGCGGGAGATACAGTTGTTTCGGCTGCCTGTGAGAACAGCCGGAAAGAAAGGATACGGGATGATGGTATGATTGTTATTGATTACACCGACCGAAGACCGATTTACGAGCAGGTTGTGGAGCGGTTTCAAAGCCTTGTGCTATGCGGCATACTGGAAAAGGACGCGCCGCTTCCGAGCGTGCGGAATCTGGCAATGGAGCTTTCGATTAACCCGAATACCATCCAGCGCGCGTATACCGAGCTGGAACGCCGCGGCGTGATTTATACGGTAAAGGGGAAAGGAAATTTTGTCGCCGACCTCCGTGCTCTGTTGACGCTGCGGGAAAAAGAGATAAGAGAGGAAATGTGGCTTTTGGTGCGGAAAGCAAAAGAAGCAGGGCTTTCAAAGGAAAGAGTCAGCCGGCTCTTAGATGCGGCATGGCAGGGAGAGACGGCGGACGCAGGGGAAGCCGTACAGGAAAGTTATGTAGGAGGTGAAGCACATGATTAAGGCAGAAAACATAACCAAGCGTTTTGACGGGCTTTTAGCGGTAGACCGGATTTCGGTAGAAATTAAAGAAGGCATCGTGTTTGGCATGGTGGGAACGAACGGCGCCGGAAAATCTACGATGCTTCGTATTATCGCCGGTATTTTAAAGCCGGATGAAGGGATACTTACAATAGACGGAAGCCTCGTTTACGAAAATCCGGAGGCAAAGCGGGACGTGTTTTATATTTCCGATGACGCATATTACCTAAACAACGGCACGCCGGTAGATATGGCGGATTATTACGGTGCGGTTTACGAACACTTTAACCGTAAACGGTATCTGGAACTTTTGGACCAGCTGGGGCTGCCCCTTTCCCGAAAAATCAGTACTTTTTCCAAAGGAATGAAAAAGCAGGTGTCGATTTTGCTCGGCGTATGTGCCGGAACGAAATATCTGCTCTGCGACGAGACATTTGACGGTTTGGACCCGGTAATGCGGCAGGCGGTAAAAAGTATTTTCGCGAAAGAGATTACGGACCGTGGACTGACACCGATACTTGCGTCCCACAATTTAAGAGAACTGGAAGATATCTGCGACCATGTGGGACTGCTGCATAAGGGCGGCGTGCTGCTTTCCAAGGATTTGGAGGAAATGCGTACCGGAATTCATAAGCTGCAGTGCGTATTTGAAGATGAGGAACAGGCCGCGAAAGCCATGCTTGATCTGGACGTAGTAGGAAAAGATAAGCGCGGGCGCTTACAGACCCTTACGGTGCGCGGTACGCGGGAAGAAATTGAAGAAAAAATGGCAGCGGTAAATCCGATATTTTTTGAGATGCTTCCGCTGACCCTGGAAGAAATTTTTATCAGTGAAACGGAGGTGGCAGGGTATGACTTCAAGAAACTCATTCTTTAAGTTGATGCGGGAAGATTTGCGGCAGCGGCTTTGGACGATTGTACTGGCATTTATTGTATTTGTACTTCCGATACCGATTGCCATTGCCATGGGAATTACGACTGCATTTAACGAGAGTTCTCTGGTGCGGTATTTAGTCCATGTGCTGCAGGCGAATAATGTATGGCTGGCCCTTGTAACGGTTGTAGGCGCGGCGATTTGTGCGGTCAGTGGATTCGGTTATCTGTTTTCCAAGAAAAAAGTGGACTTCTTTCATTCGCTGCCTGTAAAAAGAGAGCGGTTGTTTATGATTCGCTATATAAACGGCGTACTGGTTTACCTCGTGCCGTATTTGACAATGTTACTGGTAAGTTTCTTGATTATTGGCGCGAGCGGCAGCTTTGACTCCGAGATTCTTGTTGCGGCGATGGAAGGCCTGTTGGTACATTTTCTGGGATATTTAACCATGTATACGACCTTTATTCTAAGTGTTGTTTTTGTAGGAAATATCGTTGTGTTTTTCTGCGTAAGCGGCTGGAATTTCGGGATTACCGCAGTTACGGTACTTTTATATTCTTTGTTTGAGGGAATCTTTTTTAATACGTACAGATATCGCGGTGACATATTTTTAGAGCGTATGAATTCCCTGCGTTTTTTGTCTCCGGGATACTTTTATCTTAGAGCGGTTGAGGAAGCGGAAATTTCCATGCTGCTGCAGCAGCTGCTTTGTACGGCGGTTTTGTTTGGGCTTGCGTTGTTCGCGTACCGTGTGCGTTCTTCCGAAGGCGCGGGAAAGGCGATTGCCTTCCCTGTTTTAAAACCGGTATTCCGCGTGTCAATAGAATTGCTGGCAGGCGCGTTCGGCGGCGTGCTGTTTTACATGGCGACAGACAGCCGGAATGACATGCCGGGCTGGATGGTTTTCGGAGCCGTGCTTGGCGTAGTGTTAAGCCATATATTTATTGAAAGCGTTTATCATTACGATATCCGGAAATGTTTTTCCGACAAAATTTCTCTTGCCGTCTGTGCGGTAATATCGGTAGCGTTTGTGTTAGCGATGCGCTATGATATGTTCGGGTATGACACATATATTCCGGACAAAGGAAAAGTTGCTTCGGTTTCCGTTGAAGTAAACGGGCTGAAAGGATATAGTTATTATAGTGGTTACAGTACTTGGGACAGCTTTGTTATTTATGGCAGGGAGTTTGAAGAAATGACAAATAGTAGTTTCTATCTGAACGGCTCTGTTACTGATGGCAGGGAGCTTGAAGAAATGCCGCCTACAAATAGTAGTTTTTATCCTCTGGACAGCTTTGTTGCTTATGACAGGGAGTTTAAAGAAATGGCGCTTACAAATATGGATATCGTGTATCCGTATCTGGAGACTTTAATAAAAGATACGCAAAATTTTTATCACGGCAGTCGCTCATATAACGGACCTATGATTAACGTAAATGTGACATATCGTTTAAAAAACGGCAGGACAATTTATCGCAACTATAGATCTTTCGGAATGAGGGAGGAAGTATTTGCTCAGGTATTTGAAAGTCTGGAATACAAGACGTTCAAATATTTCGATGTCTACAATATACCGGCAGGTTCGATTCAGACGGTACAGGCGAGATGTGCCATGAATGAATGTACCATGACGCTGTCTTTGGCGGAGAATGCAGAATTGATGAAGAATCTTCAAAGGGAAATATCCGCGTTAACCCTGAAAGAAAGGCTGGAAAAACTGCCGGTGGCGCTGCTTACTGTAGCCGTTAGAGAGACGGAGTATGTTAAGGTATCCGGTGAAGGAGTACAATATTATAGCGGTTATTGCGAGATTCCTTTGTACGCTTCTTATACCGAGACACTGCGTTTCTTGGAAGCACGCGGATTTTCGGCGGAAAAGAAATATGAGTGGACCGGTATGGAAAACATGTATATGGATTCTCAGGTGATGTTTTTTAATGATAAAAGCAGTGACGGTATAAATTCAGTGGCATGGCCTGCTGATACGAAAGACGGTCTTTTGGAAGTAAAGCGGGAGGACTGGCAGGCGCTTTATGAACTCTGTGACTGGAGAGAGCTGCTGAACTACACGAACCCGACAGAGAGTATTTACGATGACTATTGGGTTTATTTGGATATTCCGGCAGCGGGTTATAATACTTATGACCGATATGAATTTAAAGTGGATAAAGACGCGGACCTCTCCTTCCTTTTTGACTAAAACAGAACACGCACGCCGGTTTTTCCTTCTGCGACATTTTTTTCTCTTGTAATTTAGCGGAAAAACTGTTACACTATTTCCATGTATTGCAGACCTGGGGAACCTACGCTGCGGGAACAGGTCCGATTCTTTTCAGCATGAGGCAGCGCGGAAAGAGGTTATTATGGAACGTTTTTATGTACCGGAAGGATATCAGCCGGCGTTGTCGGTAAAAGAAACGCAGAGGGCAATCAAACATGTGAAGGATTATTTTGAACGCCAGCTTGCGAAGCAGTTGAATCTGACCCGTGTATCGGCACCGTTGTTTGTAAAGCCGGAATCCGGCCTGAATGATAACTTAAACGGTGTAGAGCGTCCGGTTTCTTTTGGAATTAAGGAACAGGGAGATGCCGAGGTAGAGATTGTACATTCTTTGGCAAAATGGAAGCGTATGGCATTAAAGAAGTACGGATTTTCCTACGGGGAAGGTCTTTACACGGATATGAATGCGATTCGCCGCGATGAAGACACCGACAATACCCACTCCGTTTTTGTGGATCAGTGGGATTGGGAAAAGGTAATTTTGTACGATGAGCGTAATGTAGAGACGTTAAAGAAGACCGTTCGCAGCGTGTATGCGGCGCTCCGCGAAACTGAGCATTACATGGCGGATAAATACGATTATATCGAAGAATTTCTGCCGGAGGAAATTACCTTCGTAACTACACAGGAATTGGAGAATATGTATCCGAACGATACGGCAAGGGAGCGCGAGAACAAGATTGCCCGCTTAAAGGGCGCCGTATTTCTTATGCAGATCGGCGGCGCGCTTGCTTCCGGCGAGCGCCACGACGGCAGGGCGCCGGACTATGACGATTGGAAGTTAAACGGTGATATCATTGTGTATTATCCGGTACTGGATATGGCGTTAGAGCTTTCCTCCATGGGAATCCGTGTAGACGAAGCCTCTCTTGCGGAGCAGCTTCGGATTGCGGGTTGTGAGGAACGCGCCGAACTCCCTTTCCAGAAGGCAATTTTAAACAAAGAGCTTCCGTATACCGTAGGCGGCGGTATCGGCCAGTCCCGTATCTGTATGTTCTTCCTGCGTAAGGTACATATCGGAGAGGTGCAGGCATCCATTTGGCCGGACGAGGTAAAAGAGGAAGCGGAGAAAAAAGGAGTAATATTGTTATAGTAAATAGAACGAAGAGTTTCGTGAGCGGAACTCTTCGTTTTTTTATCATAGGAAGTTGCCGCATTTTGTATACTTTATTTATTTCGTAGATATCGTGCAATCTGCGGGACTTTTTAAAGGGGGGTGCGGACAAATTTCTGGACTGGTTATATAGCCAAACCGAGACTCTGTC
>JAFLSZ010000081.1 GCA_022510665.1 Lachnospiraceae bacterium | reverse complement strand
GAGCGGCTTAACGGCTCTTAGAGGAAGTCCGGTGCAGCGTTGCGCATACAAAAATCAGAGAGCGTGCAATCTACGGAATATAATAAAGTATACAAAATGCGGAAACCCGAGGATATCGCGGTAAGATTAAAACAGCCGCAAGGTTTTTCCTGCGGCTGTCAGTCAATGTATTAGTTTTGGTTGGCTTTTGTTGGGCTTTGTTGCTTTTTGTTAGTTTTTATTGCTTTTAGGTTCTTCCGTGGTTGTTTTAAGAATAAGACGCAGGAAAAACAGAGCGGCCAAAATCATTATTGTACCAAATAAAAGGCAAATAATTGCGTTTTGTATAAATCCCGCGGCAATAAAGCAGATAAAGCTGACGGCTGCCACGGAAAGCACATACGGAAGCTGCGTGGACACATGAAGTACATGGACGCAGCGCGCACCTGCAGAGGACATAATCGTTGTGTCACTGATCGGAGAACAGTGGTCGCCGCATACGGCGCCTGCGAGGCAGGCAGACATACCGATGTAGAGCAGCGGATTTGACGGATCAAACATATTGCAGACAATCGGAATCAGGATACCGAAAGTTCCCCATGAAGTACCCGTTGCAAAGGCCAACAGGCAGGCAACAAGGAAAATAACCGCCGGAAGGAACTTTGCGAGCCCCGGCGCCGCGTTTTTCATTAATGCTTCTACATAGGAAGCCGAACCTAACAGGTCATTGGAGATATTCTTTAAGGAGGTTGCCATGGTAAGGATGGTGATTGCCGGTACCATGGCGATAAAGCCCTGCGGTATGCAGGCCATCGCGTCTTTAAAGTTAATCAATTTCCGGCAGATTAAGTATGCCACGATGAGAATCAGCGCAAGGAGAGCGCCCCAAGGCAGACCGACGTTTACGTCGGTGTTGGAGAAAGCTTCAACAAATTTTCCCGCGTATTCCGGGTCCGTGCCGAAGAATCCGCCGGTATAAATCAAAGCGAATACCGAAATCGCGATTAATGCCACAATCGGTAAAACAAGGTCCGGTACGCGTCCTTTTGGGTTTACGGACATATCCGGCGTCTCCACACGTTCTTCGGTAGAGAACAGGTCGCCTTTTTCGACTGCGTTTTTCTCATGCTTTGCCATAGGACCGAAGTCCGCCTTCATAAGCACAATTGCAAGGATAAATACAAAAGTAAGCAGGGAATAGAAGTTGTACGGAATCGCTTTTACAAACAGTCTGATGCCGGACATACCGGTACCTTCGGAATAAGTTGCGACCGCAGCGGCCCATGAACTAATCGGTGCAATCATACAAATCGGGGCCGCGGTTGCATCGATTAAGTAACTTAGCTTTGCCCGGGAAACGCGGTGGCCGTCCGTAACCGGCAGCATAACCGAACCGACAGTCAGGCAGTTAAAATAATCGTCGATAAAAATAAGGATGCCTAACGCAAAGGTAGCTAACTGCGCGCCGACGCGGGTCTTAATGTGCGTAGCCGCCCAGCGGCCGAATGCGGCGCTTCCGCCTGCTTTGGTAATCAGTGCCACAATGACGCCGAGAATAACAAGGAATAGGAAAATACCGGACGTATCGGAAATGGCGGTAATGAAACCGTTGCTTACGACATAGTCAACCGCGGTAGGAAAAGAGCCGTTGCAGGCAAAAATAGCGCCGATAACGATACCGATAAACAGTGAAGAATAGACTTCTTTGGTAAGCAGGGCCAATCCGATAGCCGCGATAGGCGGAACCAGTGCCCAGAATGTGGCATGGGTTTCCACTCCGGCAGCAGTGACAATAATAGCCGTGATAATGGAAGCGGCGGCCACTAATAATGAAATCAATGAGGTACGATTTTTTTTCATTAGAGTCTCCTTTCTTTTGTAAAACTCTTTTTGTAAAACACAGGTATAAATATAAAATTATTGTAAACAACTCACGAAAATATTATACGGTAAGGATTTTGGGATTGTCAATACGGTTGAAAGGGAAATTACATAATATGACAAGATTTATCAGATTATCCCATAAAAGACAATCGGGAGAAATATTAAAAGATATTTTTATTTTTAATAATTAAATCGTGATTAAATATTATTGCTATGTATGGCAAATATTTCTATAACTTGCTGTACTGTCATATTTATGGTATAATTGATAAAGATTATACCTGCGTGGTTCGGGTCTGACCGAAGGGAAGACAAATACAAAAACGAACCAGTAGGAAAACGGTGGAAAGAAATTGTGTATAGTGTTTACTGCGGCAGTTACGGAAAGGATGAGAGCATGACAGGAAATAGGTTAGCTAAGAAAAGGGTATTATGCGGACTGGGGCTTTTGGCCGTGACGGCGGCGATAGGCCTTGGTGCGGGGCAGGGAGCGGAGACGGCGACGCTTTTCTCAAAGGGCGGCGTTATAACGGCGTATGCGCAGGAAGATATGTTAGGATATCAGAATCCGGAGAGGATTGTCATAGCCTCTCCAAGTACCGATAATTATTCGACAACGGCCGCCAATATCAGTATTTTAGGCGCCTGTGATTACCGGTATCCGCTGACGATGAACGGGGAAACATTAGAAATAACCGAGCATGGATTTTTTACTACATATGTGACTCTTTCCGTCGGAGAGAATGTTTTTTTCTTTGAAAACGGAGAGCATGAATATCGTTTAGTCGTAACACGAAAGAAGTCGTCGGGCAGTTCCGGAGGCGGAGGAAGCACATCGGTTTATAAAGAGGTCAGCAATAAGATGGGAGAATTGATTTATTCCTATACGATGCCTTATTCCGCACCGGGAACGGTACAAATTGATTACCTGCCGCTGACGAAAAACACGACGTTCCGCATTGTGGGGGAATACGGCAGTTACTATAAACTGCCGGACGGCACATATGTGTCGAAGTCCGCAGTCAAGGTGTATCCGTACGCGATGCCGAAGAATAAGGTAAACAGCTCCGCAATAAAGTACGAGGAAGCAACGCATACGGTTGCGACCACATTTTCCATGAAGATAGACGCCCTGTATGATGTACAGGTGAACGGGGATACGGTAAAGTTTGTGCTGTATGACACAACGGCGGGAGGGAATCCTTCCGTGCCTGACAATCCGCTTGTGAAGTCGGTAACCGCAAAGACGGATGACAGTGGCAGGGCAATTTATACTTATACTTTGTATGACGGCGGAAAACTATGCGGCTTTGATGTTGTAACAAAAAACGGCACCATGACTTTTACAATGAAGTACGCTCCGGTGTTAAAACAGAAAGGTTCTTTGGAAGGCGCGGTAATTTTATTGGACGCGGGACACGGAGGAACGGACAGCGGTACGGTAGGGGCAATGGGAAGTGCCGGGCCGACGGAAAAAACGGTAAATCTTGATCTTACTTTACGCACAAAGAAAGCGCTTGAGGAAATGGGCGCCAAAGTAGTGATGGTAAGAAGCACTGACGTATACTATACCTTAGACGAGCGTGTGGAACTGATTCGCAGTACAAAGCCGGATTTGTCCGTTTCCATTCATAACAACGCCATGGGAATTACCTCGGACTATGCGAAGTCTTCCGGTTTTCTGACTTTTTATTCTTATAATAATATACAGGACGCTGCCGGTATCATCAACGCGTCCGTCAATAAGAGCATGGGGTATGCCCAGAGAACCATTCGTAAGTCGAACCTTTCCCTGACAAGGCTTACGGCGTGTCCGGCCGTGCTGCTGGAATCGGCGTTTTTAACGAATCCGGATGATTATGAGTATATGTTAAAATCGTCCAACCGTGAGAAGCTTGCACAGGCAATCGCGAACGCCGCAAAAGATTATATCGAAAGTGTTGCGGAATATGAACAGGAATATGAACCGGCTAAGACGCATACCGTAAAGAAGGGGGATACACTTACCTCGATTGCGAAAAAATACGGTGTTACGGTGGCGGCATTGGCAAAAGTAAACCGGATAGAAAACATCAATATAATTCATACCGGGAGTGTTTTGGTGATACCAAACTGATAAAATTGCATAATTTGTCATCAGAACCGACAATTTGCGAAAGCAGCCGAAACTTTATAAAAAGAAACGGTTGCTTTCTTTATGTAAAAAAAGTATAATGTACGCGGGGAAGTTTCGAACATGCCGGTCGATATACGGCAGTCATAAAAAGGAGCTTCTTCTCGGAAGGAAGGAAAAGAAAATGCTAGAATTGATGTTTCAGGGAATGGATGAGAAAATCAGCGCCTTTTTGGGAGTAATGTTTTCCTATGCGCTGACTTGTATTTTGCTGCACTTTTGCGGAGGACTCCTGCCAAGGGACGGCGGGCGTGATTTTGCGGTAGACGGAAAGCTTTCCCAAGGGAAACCAAGAGGCGCGGGTTTTGTTTTTATTCTTATATTTGCAGTCAGTACAATTTTGTTTCTGCCGTTGGAGCGGGAGCGTTTTATCTATATGATTCTTACGGTTGCGGCAATGCTGACGGGCTTTTTGGACGATTGCTCCAAGTCGCCGTGGGGAGAATATAAAAAGGGAATTTTGGATTTGATTATTTCGATTATGGTGGCAATTACTTATATAAACTTTAACGGAACGACGCTTTTTATTTCCTTTTTGGAAAAGGGGATTACGTTTCCTAAGGTTTTGTTTGGCATACTGGCGACCTTGCTTGTCTGGGTATCCATTAACGTAACAAACTGTGCCGACGGGGTTGACGGTCTGTCTGCGACCCTAACCAGTATTACGCTGCTTAGTTTTTATTTTACCGCGGATGCTACCGGACTGAAAGGAGATTACCGTTATATGTCTCTGCTTATGGTAGCATGTCTTTTGGGGTATCTGTGGTATAATGCGACGCCGAGCCGTATGATGATGGGGGATGCCGGTTCGCGTGCAATGGGACTGTTTATTGCCATTATAGCGCTTAGGAGCGGTCATGCACTTTTATACATACCGTTTGCCCTTGTACTGTTTTTAGACGGCGGATTGGGATTGATAAAAGTTGCGCTGCTGCGTTTCCTGAAAATCAGAATTTTGAAAAATATAAGAACGCCGTTACACGACCATGTACGGAAAAACCTGGGCTGGTCTAATACACAAACCGTATTTAAGTTTGCGATTTTACAGATTGCGGTAGCGTTTGCGGCCGCGTATCTGATAAGGTAGGCGGATATATTCGGGAGATGTACTTGAAAAGAATCCGAAGAGGAGTTTGAATCACCTATGAAGAAACAGGAAAACAGAAAATGGTTTTTAAAAGGAATGCGTCATGGCGTGCCGATTGGTTTAGGCTATTTTGCCGTGGCGTTTACGCTGGGTATTACCGCGAAAAATATCGGAATGACGCCGATACAGTCGGCGTTAATGTCGTTTACCATGCATGCGTCCGCGGGAGAGTTTGCGGTACTTACGGTAATTGCGGCGGGGTCCGGTTATCTTGAAATGGCGGTGACGGAGCTTGTAATCAATCTGCGTTACTTATTGATGTCCTGCGCATTGTCGCAAAAGGTGCCGGAAAACCTTTGGTATCCGCACCGCTTTTTTCTTTCCTATTTTATTACCGACGAAATTTTCGGGATTTCGTCTACGGTACCCGGCAGGTTAAATCCGTGGTATACCTATGGCGCCGCCTGCGTGGCTTCGCCGGGCTGGGTACTCGGAACCTTCCTTGGAGCGGTTGTCGGCAATATTCTTCCGGCCAATGTGGCAAGCGCGATGAATGTCGCCTTGTATGGAATGTTTCTTGCCATTATTATACCTCCGGCAAAAAAAAGCAGGGTTATTGCCGTAATTGTGCCGGTTTCCATGCTGGCAAGCGGTCTGTTGACGCTGCTTTCCGACGTGATAAAACTTTCCGCGGGAATGCGGATTTTAATACTGACGGTGCTGATTGCCGGAATCGCGGCATATGTGCATCCGATAGAAGAAAGAGGGGAAAATGCGAATGAAGAATAATGTATATATTTACCTGTTGGTGGCGGCGGGAGTTACCTATCTTATCCGTGCCCTTCCGATGACGCTTATCCGGAAGAACATCAAAAACAAATATATCCGTTCCTTTTTATATTATGTGCCGTATGTAACGCTTGCCGTTATGACATTTCCGGCCATTTTGACGGCAACGGCAAGCACCGTTTCGGCAATTGCCGGGTTTGCGGCAGCGCTGTTGATTGCCTTTGTTGACGGAAATCTTTTTAAAGTGGCGATGGGCGGATGTGCCGCGGTATTTTTGGTAGAGCTGTTTTTATAAAGGAGAATATTATGCAAAGGACAGAGGTTGTAGAATTTACCAATATGTGTATGGTTTATGACGGTGACAGGGTGCTTGTACAGAATCGTGTCAAAAAATGGAAAGGGATTGCGTTTCCGGGCGGACATGTAGAAAACGGAGAGTCGTTTACCGATGCCGTGATTCGCGAAGTTTTTGAGGAAACGGGACTTACGATTTCAAATCCCAAGCCCTGCGGTATCAAAAGCTGGCGTAAAGATGACGGCACCCGCTATGTGGTTCTTTTTTATAAAACGGACAAGTTTACGGGTACGCTGCGCTCTTCGGAGGAAGGTGAAATGTACTGGGTGGAGTTAAAGGATATGCCGAAGTTAAACCTCGCAGACGGTATGGAAGAGAATTTAAAAGTCTTTTTGGATGAGGAACTGAACGAATTGTTCTGGTATAAAGAAAATGATGAATGGAAATATGTATTGAAATAAAAGAGGCATGGAATTGTCAAACCGGCAGTTCCATGCTTCTTTTATATTGTATCATAGGAAATTGCTTTGCATTTCCTAAAAAATTAACCGGAAGTTATTCCTCTATCTCATAGCCCGCGTCCACATATGCCTGCAGTACCTGATAGTAGGAAGGCTTTGGTCTGGACGGCAGATAAAACAGGAGAGGGGACTGTGATTCGCGCCAGGAGTAGTTATCGGAAAGCCCCCAGTAGGTGATACCGGTAATTTTACCGCCTGCCTTCTTTAAATCTAAAATGCCGCTCATCAGGTTGTAATAGTACTCCGCCTGTGTGTTTTCGTTTTTGTTGGTTACGTCCAATTCGGTAAGCTGTACTTCATATCCGGCATCCAAAAAGCGCTGAAGCGTAGTCTTAAAAAGGCTCGGAGAAGGATAACCGGTGTCAAGGTGCGCCTGCATACCGATACCGTCGCAAATCGGCGCATCCGAATTGATAAAGCTCATAACGGACAGGATTTCGTCGGCTTCCATGTAGGTGTTGAAATCGTTAAAAATCAGGGTAACCTTATCGCGGATTCCGTATTCCCTTAAAACGTCGTCGGCAATTTCATATGCAAGTTTTACAAACGACGGGGTCAGCCCCTCCTTCCCGTAGACCGCTTCCCAGCCTGAGTTTTCCGCGTGAAGGTATTCGTTTACGACATCCCACGCATAAACAACGCTGCCGTATTCGTTGTCATATACATGAGACATTACGGTACGGATATAAAACTCCATGCGCGCATCCATTGTTTCCCCGCTTACATAGGTGTCCGGAGAAGTGTAGTCTGCACGGAAAAACCACACCGGTGTCTGGCTGTGCCATACCAGAGTATGTGCGCGGAGAGCAAGGTCGTTTTCCGCACAAATCTGAAGAACGTTGTCAACGGTATCAAAATTCAGTTTTGGTACGGTGCTTTCCTTGTAATTCTCCGGAATAAAGTAACCGAGTTCTTTTGCATCTTCTACGGAAATCAAAACAGGCGACTGTCCAAGGAGAGCATCCGGCTTCATTTCATTTTCCAAGGTAATACTATTGTGATGCGCTTTTATCAGTTTTATTGTATATACGCTTTTTAACTGGGAGTAGTTGATACAGGTACCCGAGTAGCCGAAAGTTTTGCCGTAAGTATTAAGCAGGCTGGCATTTTCTGCGAATGCAGGTACCGTAGGTCCCGGTGTTGCGGTTGGTTTTGGCGTTGCGGTCGGAGTCAGGTCCGAAGCCGGTTCCGTAGGAGAAGGCTGTTCGGACTGGGTCGGGACAGTCGTCGGATCCGAATTTGACGATTGTTTGCTGCATGCGGTGAATAAAGCCGCCGTCATTGCCAGAAGGGCAAGGTACGATAATAATTTTTTCATTGTTTTTTCCTTTCTTTCTGATAGTTTTTGTTACGGCTGTAAAAAACAGCCGGTAAACAGTTCAAAGTAATTCTCAAAGGTCTTTTTACAACACTCGGGATGATTGATGACAACGCCCTCAACACGCAGACCGACAAGGGAAAAGGCCATTGCCATGCGGTGGTCCTGATACGTTTCAATACATGCACCGTGAAGGGGAGCCGGTGTGATAATAATACCGGTACCGTCTTCGTCTTCTTCGGCCCTGCCGCCAAGCCGCGTAATCTCCGCAATTGTGGCCGCCATACGGTCACATTCCTGGGCGCGGATGTGGGCGACGCCGCGGATGTGGGTAGGAGAGTCCGCAAAGAGTGCCAATACCGCCATAGTCATGGTCTGGTCGGAAAAGTTGCTCATGGTGACATCCAGACCCGGATAATGTCCGTTCGCCGGACCGGTCACGCAAATACCGTCGGGAGTATCGGCAACCGTACAGCCAAGCTGCTCCAGTACGGAGAGAAAACGAAGGTCTCCCTGCATGGAATTCTTACGGACACCGGAAACGGTAACGGAGGTACCAAGAAGCGCCGCCGCCGCGTAAAAATAACAGGCGCCCGAAAGATCCGGTTCAATGATATAGTTTCGGTGCCGATACGGAGTACCGCCCGGAATCCGGTAGGTCGTTCCCGTTTCTTCCGAAGAGGAAGGAAGCGGCGTGATACCGAACTCCGTCATCATGCGTTCCGTTATATGTACATAAGACATTGCCGTGCGGGAACCTGTTGCGGTGACGGTAATTCCCTCCGGAAGCAGTACGCCGGCCATCATCAGGGCACTTAAAAACTGGCTGCTCTGGTCGATGGAGACGGAAAGCGCCGGAGCGGTCGTCAGCTGTTTCTGACCGCCTTTAATCAAAAGCGGAAGATGTCCGGCTTCTTCCAAAGAAGTAACGGAGATTCCTATGGAAGCCAGAGCGTTTATCAACGGCGCCATCGGGCGTTTTTTCATCTGCTCGGAAGCATCCAGAGTGTATGTGCCGTCACAAAAGGCGAGAAGCGCCGTCAAAAAACGTGCCGCGGTTCCCGCGTTTCCCGCAGTAACCGTCGCGGAAGTTTTTGGCAGGCTTCCGCCGCAGCCGGTGACGCGGATGCGTTGTTTCTCTTCGTCGGCCTGACATGATATTCCCAGATTTTCCAGTGCGGTAAGCAGCGCACGGGAATCGGAAGAAAACAAAGCGTTGTCCAGGACACATTCACCGTCAGAAAGGGCGGCGAGAAGCAGAGCGCGGTTTGTGATGCTTTTGGAACCGGGAACCGAGACCGTAAAGGGCGGCACGTGTTTCACCGGAGTTACTCTATAAGAATCGGAAAACATGGAGAACCTCCTTTTTTTGATACCTAGATTTTAACACAGAAAAATTTATTTGAAAAGCTTTTATATAGATTGAGTTTATTAGTTTTTGACAGAAACCTAAAAAAGTTGTATAATATGGAACGGCGGATTATTTAGTGGAGGGAAGATACCGGACGGAGGCAGCAAAGTGCCGGAAAGAATAACAAAAGCGGGAAGAAAAGGTGTGAATTATGGGCAAAATAGCAAAACACGTTCCGATGTTTTTAAGAAGAGGGACGCAGCATTTTGTAGTAGCAATATGGCGGTTTTATGCTGCTTTGGTAATGCGTACCGCAAGAATTGAGTATGACGGTATAGAGGAAATTGCCGCGAACCGTATGCTTGGGTTCTGGCATGAGGACAGTTATTGTATGCAGTTATTGTTAAAGGAACTGCATAAACACAACAAATCGGTTCACGTTATTGTGACGGCGGAGCGCAGAGGAGATTATATTTCGGAAATGGTTACGCGTTACGGTTCAATACCGATGCGTCTGCCGGACGGTCTGCAGATGCGTTCGTTTTTGAATGACTTAAAAGAAGAAAGTAAGAAGGAAATGCTGACTCTGGCGGCCGCTATGGACGGTCCGAGCGGTCCGTACCACAAGCCGAAACGCCTGTTGTTTATGCTGGCCCATGAGGCGAACAAAGAAATTGTATATGTACGCTATGAGAAAAAGGGAATGGTTACACTGCCGTGGCGTTGGGATAAGTACCGTATTCCGCTTCCTTTTGCTAAACTGAAATGCAAGATGTACTATTTCGGCATGATAGAAAAGAGTGAACTGAGAAATTTTGATGAATATGTAAAAAGAAAGTTCGGAGAAACGGACTGATTCAATCCCAAAAGAACAAAACGGAAACAGTAAGACAGGAGAAGCTATGAGGTTATTTTTGATACGGCACGGAAGACAGAGCAGCCCGCTTTGTAATGTAGATGTAGAATTGTCAAAGGAGGGCGTACAACAGGCAGAACTTTTGGCCACGCGCCTTTCCAACCTCGTACCTGACCGGATTTATACCAGTAGTCTGCTTCGTGCGAAACAGACTGCCGGTATTATTTTTGGCTCAAATACGGAATTTCTGGTACGTGAAGAGTTAAATGAGATTTCGTTCGGAGAGCTTACCGGAAGGTCAGACGAGGAAAACGCAGCAGATTATGGGGACTACTTTGCCGCAAAAAAAAGAAAAGAAGAAAACCTTCGGATTCCGGGCGGAGAGAATCCCGCACAAGTATATGCGCGTGCGGTAAAGGTGGTAGAGGAAGCCGTTGCCTCCGAAGTAGAAACCGTAGTGTTTGTAACCCACGGCGGTGTGATTCGGACCCTTGTTGCGGGATTGACAGGTCTGGGCGAGGGACGGATGCTCCGCATTGCGGACGGGTTAGAACATTCCAGCCTTACGGAGTTAAAATACAGTAAAACGGCGGGATGTTTTTCTTTGGAACGCTTAAACGACTGCGCCCATTTGGAGGGCAGGCCGGAACTGCTCAGGGAGGCATGGGTAAAGTAAAAGAAGTTCCGCAAAAGACTTTATCGTATATGAGGTACAGGATTTTCTGTATGGCATAGGATAAAGAGAGGAAGTTGCGGAAGGGTTTATATGATTATTTATGTGGTAAGAGAAGGAGATACCGTCACGGGGATTGCCGCGGCCACGGGCAGCAGCGTGGAACGTGTCCTGAGAGATAACGGACTGGCGGCAGAGAGCGTTTTAGTACCGGGGCAGGCGCTTGTGATTCTGCAGCCGAATATTACGCATACGGTGGCAGAGGGGGATACGTTGCTTGGGATTGCCGAAAGATACGGTGTCAGTCCGAAAGAACTTCTCGCGAATAATCCGTCATTAAACGGACGGGAGTTTTTGTATCCGGGCGAAGCCTTGGTAATTGATTATGTAACTAATACGGAGCGGCGGGAACTTGCGGTAAACGGCTATGCTTATCCTTATATCGACCGGGAGATTTTACGAAAGACCCTGCCGTATTTAACCTATATTACGATGTTTACTTATGGATTTACGGAGAATGGGGATTTAATCGGAATTGACGACGAAGAAGTAATTCGGATTGCTAAACAGTATCAGGTGGCGCCGCTGATGCTTTTATCTACGCTTACCGAAGGTGGCACGTTCAGCAATGAACTGGCAAGCAGAATTTTTGAGAATGCGGAGGCGAGAAACCGCCTGTTTGACCAGATTTTAGAGAATCTGAGAGTGAAAGGTTATTACGGTCTGGATGTGGATTTTGAGTTTGTCCTTCCGAGAGATAAAGAAAATTATGTACAGTTTTTAACGGAATTAAAAGCACGTCTGGAACCGGAAGGTTACCCGTTATTTACCGCGCTGGCGCCGAAGACATCCGGTGAGCAGGAAGGCCTTTTGTATGAAGCCCACGATTACCCGGCAATCGGTGAGATAGCGGACTATATACTGCTTATGACATATGAATGGGGCTATACACAGCCCCACGCAAGTAATAGGCAATTATAAAAGAGGGAAAATGTCCAGCTCAAAAGTAACTTTCTCGCGTGAACCCTTGCGGTTCGCGCTTTCTTTTTGATAGGTGGCGGA
>JAFLSZ010000080.1 GCA_022510665.1 Lachnospiraceae bacterium | reverse complement strand
CAAGCTCCTTCATAACGAACGGCTTAAACAGCTCAATCGCCATTTCCTTCGGAAGACCGCACTGATAAATCTTTAATTCCGGTCCTACCACGATAACGGAACGTCCGGAGTAGTCAACACGCTTACCGAGAAGGTTCTGACGGAAACGGCCCTGCTTACCCTTTAACATATCGGACAGGGACTTCAACGCACGGTTGCCCGGTCCCGTTACCGGTCTGCCGCGGCGGCCGTTATCAATCAGCGCGTCTACCGCTTCCTGTAACATTCTCTTTTCGTTGCGCACAATAATATCCGGTGCGGACAAATCCTGAAGTCTTCTCAGACGGTTATTACGGTTAATAATTCTGCGGTACAAATCGTTCATATCGGAAGTCGCGAAACGTCCGCCGTCAAGCTGTACCATCGGACGCAAATCCGGCGGAATTACCGGAATTACGGTCATAATCATCCACTCCGGCTTATTCCCGGATTCACGGAACGCCTCTACCACTTCCAGACGCTTGATAATTCTTGCACGCTTCTGGCCGGTAGACTCGCGAAGCTCCTTTTTGAGTTCGGCGGAATCTTTTTCAAGGTCAATCGCCTCCAAAAGCTCCTTGATTGCCTCCGCGCCCATTCCGACACGGAACGCATCGCCATACTTTTCATACGCTTCACGGTATTCCTTTTCATTTAATACCTGCTTATACTGCAAGTCGGTCGTACCGGCATCCAGTACAATGTAGGAAACAAAATAAAGTACCTTTTCCAATGTTCTCGGCGAAAGATCCAAGATTAAACCCATACGGCTCGGGATTCCTTTAAAGTACCAGATGTGGGAAACCGGCGCAGCAAGTTCAATGTGTCCCATACGCTCACGGCGCACGCTGGACTTGGTAACCTCAACGCCGCAACGGTCGCAGACGATACCCTTATGGCGTATCTTCTTGTACTTACCGCAGTGACATTCCCAGTCCTTGCTCGGCCCAAAAATCTTCTCACAGAAAAGACCGTCTTTTTCCGGCTTTAACGTCCTGTAATTGATTGTTTCCGGCTTCTTTACCTCGCCGCGGGACCACTCCCTGATCTTTTCCGGGGAAGCTAAGCCTATCTTTATCGCATCATAGGTAATTTCCTTCATGCTGTCATTCATCATGTCCATTGGCATTATTTTGCTCTCCCTTCATTTATTCATCATAATCCGCGTCATCCAGGTCATCGTAGTCGTCCGGGTCATCGTCTTCATCCATATCATCCAAGTCATCACCTTCATCATCATAGGAGAAAGAACCGTCTTCATCCGGAGAAACCTGACTGAATCCTGCTTCTTCATAACCTTCGTCATAACGGAAGTTGTTTTCGCCCTCCATAAGCGGCGTAATATCCGTGTCACCGTAATCGATATCCTCGGTCATAATTACTTCTTCCCCGTTCTCATCAAGTACGGTAACGTCCAGCGCCAGCGACTGAAGCTCCTTTAACAATACCTTAAAGGACTCCGGAATCCCCGGTTCAGGGATGTTGTCGCCCTTGATAATCGCCTCGTAGGTCTTACCGCGTCCGGTAACGTCATCGGACTTCACGGTAAGAATCTCCTGTAAGATGTGCGCCGCGCCGTATGCCTCGAGCGCCCATACTTCCATCTCACCGAAACGCTGTCCGCCGAACTGCGCCTTTCCGCCGAGAGGCTGCTGCGTTACCAGAGAGTAAGGACCGGTTGCACGCGCGTGAATCTTATCGTCAACCAGGTGATGGAGTTTTAAGTAGTGCATGAAGCCTACCGTAACCGAGCCGTCAAAGTATTCACCGGTACGTCCGTCACGAAGCCTTACCTTACCGTCACGGTTAATCGGAACGCCCTTCCACTGCTCTCTGTATTCGAGATGGCTTCCGAGATACTCCATTACCTCCGGCAGCAGAACGTCCTTATACTTCTTCTGAAAATCTTCCCATGAAGTATTCGCGTAATCGTTTGCCAGCTCTAAGGTATCCATAATATCGTTCTCGTTCGCACCGTCAAATACCGGCGTCGCCACGTTAAAACCAAGTACCTTTGCCGCAAGGGAAAGATGGATTTCAAGCACCTGTCCGATGTTCATTCGGGACGGTACGCCGAGCGGATTCAATACGATATCAAGCGGGCGGCCGTTCGGAAGGAACGGCATATCCTCTACCGGAAGCACGCGGGAAACAACACCCTTGTTTCCGTGGCGGCCTGCCATCTTATCACCGACCTGAATCTTTCTCTTCTGCGCGATATAAACGCGGACTGTCTGATTTACTCCCGGAGGAAGCTCATCGCCGTTTTCTCTCGTAAACACCTTCGCGTCTACGATAATTCCGTACTCACCGTGCGGAACGCGTAAGGACGTATCTCTTACCTCTCTTGCCTTCTCGCCGAAAATCGCACGGAGAAGCCTTTCTTCCGCGGTCAGTTCCGTTTCACCTTTCGGCGTTACCTTTCCGACCAAAATATCCGTTGCGCGTACTTCCGCACCGACACGGATAATACCGTGCTCGTCCAAATCTTTTAACGCGTCGTCACCGACACCCGGTACGTCGCGGGTAATTTCTTCCGGTCCAAGCTTTGTGTCGCGGGACTCAATCTCATATTCCTCAATATGAACGGATGTGTATACATCTTCCTGTACAAGTCTTTCGCTCAAAAGAACCGCATCTTCGTAGTTGTAACCTTCCCAGGTCATAAAACCGATTAACGGGTTCTTACCGAGAGCAAGCTCGCCCTGAGAAGTAGAAGGACCGTCGGCAATTACCTGACCGGCTTCTACCCTTTCGCCCTTGGTTACAATCGGACGCTGGTTGATACAGGTGCCCTGGTTGCTTCGCGTAAACTTTAACAGCTTATAGGTATCCCTCGCACCGTCATCATTCTTAATTACAATTTCATTCGCCGCCGCGCGTTCTACTACACCGGCATTTCTTGCCACAACGCAGACACCGGAGTCAATGGCGGTCTTCATTTCCATACCCGTGCCGACTGCCGGAGCTTCCGTTATCAGAAGCGGCACTGCCTGACGCTGCATGTTGGAACCCATGAGCGCACGGTTCGCGTCGTCGTTTTCAAGGAACGGAATCATCGCCGTCGCTACGGAAAATACCATCTTCGGCGATACGTCCATTAAATCTACCTTACGCTTTTCAAAAAGGGACGTTTCTTCTTTGTAACGGCCGGAAACATTGGCATTGACAAAGTATCCGTTTTCATCAAGCGGCTCGTTCGCCTGCGCGACAACATATTTATCTTCCTCATCCGCGGTCAGATAAACTACGTCATCGGTAACGCGCGGATTCTTAGGATCTGTCTTATCCAGTTTACGGTACGGCGCCTCTACAAAACCGTACTCATTGATACGGGCATACGATGCCAGAGAATTGATAAGACCGATGTTCGGACCTTCCGGGGTCTCAATCGGACACATTCTTCCGTAGTGGGAATAGTGTACGTCTCGGACCTCGAATCCCGCACGGTCTCTGGACAGACCGCCCGGACCCAGTGCGGAGAGACGGCGCTTGTGCGTCAGTTCACCTAACGGGTTGTGCTGATCCATGAACTGGGACAGCTGGGAGCTTCCGAAGAACTCCTTCACGGCCGCCGTTACCGGCTTAATATTAATCAGAGACTGCGGGCTGATATTATCCAAATCCTGTGTGGACATACGCTCACGAACCACACGTTCCATACGGGAAAGACCGATACGGTACTGGTTCTGTAAAAGTTCGCCCACAGCACGGATACGACGGTTTCCGAGATGGTCGATATCGTCGGAATTGCCGATGCCGTACTCCAAATGAATATTATAATTAATGGAAGCCAGAATATCTTCCTTCGTAATATGCTTAGGAATCAATTCGTGGACATTACGCTTAATTTCGGTGAGCAGTTCCTCGCCGGAATAAGCATCCAGTAATTCCTTTAATACCGGATAATAAACCTCCTCGGTAATACCAAGCGCCGCCTTATCGCAGTCCACATAGGTATTCAAATCTACCATAAGGTTTGAAAGAATCTTTACATTTCTCTCCTCGGTCTGCACCAAAACGGACGGTACCGCGGCATTCTGCATACTCACTGCCAGCTCCTCGGTAATCGCCGTACCCGCTTCCGCGAGTACCTCACCGGTCGCCGTATCAATAACGTCCTCCGCTAACTTCAGACCGACAATACGGTTTTTAAACGCTAACTTCTTGTTGAACTTATAACGGCCTACCTTAGCCAGATCATACCGTCTGGAATCAAAGAACATACCGTTAATAAGAGGCTCTGCGCTTTCCACGGAAAGCGGCTCGCCCGGACGAAGCTTTTTATACAGCTCTAACAGACCGTCCTGATAGTTCTCGGACGGGTCCTTTGCGAAACTTGCCAAAATCTTCGGTTCTTCACCGAACAAATCCAAAATCTGCTGATTCGTACCGATACCAAGGGCGCGAATCAACACCGTAATCGGCACTTTGCGGTTTCTGTCCACGCGCACATAAAAGACATCGTTGGAATCCGTTTCGTATTCCAGCCATGCGCCGCGGTTCGGAATCACCGTACAGGAGTACAGCGTCTTTCCGATTTTGTCGTGCCCGATTGCATAATAAATTCCAGGGGAGCGTACCAACTGGCTTACGATGACACGTTCCGCACCGTTAATCACAAACGTACCGGTTTCCGTCATCAAAGGCAGATCACCCATAAAGATATCATGCTCTTTGATATCGTCGGTTTCTTTGTTATGGAGTCTGACTCTTACCTTTAACGGCGCAGCGTAGGTGGCGTCACGCTCTTTGCACTCTTCGATGCTGTACTTCACATCGTCTTCGCAAAGCTGAAAGCTGACAAATTCAAGATTCAGATGATTGCTGTAATCCGAAATCGGCGAAATATCGTCAAATACTTCATCCAATCCTTCTTCCAAAAACCACCGATAAGAGTCCTTCTGTACCTCAATGAGGTTCGGCATCTCAAGCACTTCTTTCTGCTTGGAATAGCTCATGCGGACTCCTTTGCCTACCTGCATCGGCTTAATTCTGTTTCTATCCATGGACGTTTTCACCCCTTGAAAAATTTTAGGTATGACAGAGCGAAAATAACTTTTCTTTTTCGCTCAGATGTGCTATAATAAGAATGAATAGGCACAACACACCACAATAGTGCATTTTTCATAATATCACATTTATGTCAAGTTGTCAAGTTGTTGTGACAACTTTTTTATTTGATATTCTTAAGGAAATTCCGAAAATTTTCGACCTGAAACCCTAAATTGATTCACGAAGGTACTTGACATTGACGCGGCGTCAAGTGGTATAAGATAGATAGGTGATGACAATGCAGCAATTAAAATCCATCAGCGAGGTATGCGGACAGCTCGGCACGACCTCACGTACCGTACGTTATTACGAGCAGCTCGGACTAATAACTACCGTTCAGGACGGCAGAAACACACCGCGCAGACTTGATGAAAAAAATATCGAAAGGCTTCGGAAAATCCTGTTTCTGCGCAGACTGGGACTGTCGCTTAAGGATATCGGCGGCATTATCGCTTCGGACAGCAGCGCAGCCGAACTGATACGCGATAAGCGCGCCGGTATCTACGCGGAAATAGCAGAACTGCGCAGCCGCATCCGCCTTCTTGAAGAAGTTATGGCGGTCACCGAAAACGGCGGGGATATCTACGCGGTTAATCCGCAGATGCCCTACTCCGACAAACATGCCGAAAACGAAGCGAAAGCCGATAAACTTACCCAATCTCTTCTTGACAGAAACTTTGACTGTTTTACCGCGCATTCGTCACAAAGAATGAAAGAGCTTCTGCCCGCGAATATTTTGGAAAAGATCTGGAATGACACAATATCCCCCTGCGGCGGATTTGTAAAACTTTCCAAAAAACAGGTCGAGGCCAATACGGTCACACAGTTTCTGCAATTTGAAAAACTCGGGCTGTCGGTCAGGTTTGTATTCCATGACGGTCTGTTAAGCGGTCTTTGGTTTGATTATTATTATCAGGAGGAAAATTAATGAAAAAAATAATTTCACTATTTACGGCACTATGCCTCTGTATGACGGCGGCTGCCTGCAAAAACGACACTCCCGACGACGGCGCCTACAATATAAGCGGTTCCGTTCCGGAAGGGCAGGCCACTGTCACTCAGTCACCCACTCCGGAAAATCCAGGCATACCGCCGGAGGCCGACTATGAGCAGCTCGTAAAACGACTCGGAGAGCAGATGGCAAACGGGGAATTTTCCGAAGTCACAAAACTTTTTTCCGATACCGTCAAAGCATCGCTGCCCGAAACCTCTCTTAGTCTCGCATGGGCGCAGACCGTGGCGGACGCGGGCGACTATATCGGCTATTACGATACAACCATTGACGAAAGCAACGGTATGACAACCGTGGTCTCTCTTCTTGAATTTTCCGAAACAGGACTTTGCATCACATACTACTTCGGTACCGACGGCAAAATTGAGGGGCTTTGGCTGCGCTGCCAGACACTTGCTAAAAACACGGAAACCGAACACTATACCGAAACCGCTGTCGTGATTGGCAGCTACGAACTTAACGGTCTGCTTACTCTTCCCAAAGATATCAAACACCCGCCAATCGTTATTCTGATACAGGGTTCGGGGCCGTCGGACATGGACGAAACCGTGAACGACAGTAAACCTTTTCGGGACATTGCACACGGACTTGCGGAAAACGGCGTGGCGGTACTGCGGTTTAATAAGCGTTTTTATCAGCACCCGGAGGCCGCGGATACGGTCACGATTCAGACAGAGGTACTCGACGATGTAACTGCGGCAATCGACTACGCCTCCGCATGCAGCGGAGTCGACAGCGGACGTATCTATCTTCTCGGCCACAGTCTCGGCGGTATGCTCGTACCCGTACTCGCAGGCGAAACTTCCGCGGTTAAGGGAATTATCTCGTTGGCGGGCACTCCCCGTAAGCTCGAAGACATTATCTGTGATCAGAACAATTATTTATTAAAGGCCGGGGGACTGAGCGATGACATGATAGAAGCACAGATGCAGCCTGTACTTGAAGAAGCCGCAAAAATCAAGAATCTGACCGAAGATGACAGAGGCAGTTATTTCGGCGTAAACGCCGAATACTGGTATTCGTTAAACCGGCTTGATACGGCGACCGCGGCACAGGCATTAGAAATTCCTATGTTGTTTTTACAGGGCAGCGAGGATATTCAAGTGTATGCGGATGTAGATTTTGCCGAATGGCAGGAAATTCTGAAAGGTAAGTCAAACTGCACGTTTCATTTATACGAAGGCCTGGGACATTTCTTCGTGGGGGATGACGGCTTCGTTGACGCCAACGTTATTGAAGATATCGCGGCATTTATATTGAACAATGAATAACTTTGCATTTCCTATGCGACAAAAAAGGGCTGTTGCACTAAGCGACAGCCCCTTTTTATGCTTATTCGGCCAGTCCGAAATTCTTACTTCAGAGTAACCTTTGCGCCTGCTTCTTCAAGCTTCTTCTTAATATCCTCAGCCTCTGCCTTGGAAGCGCCTTCCTTAACTACCTTCGGAGCGCCCTCAACAAGATCCTTAGCTTCCTTTAAGCCAAGACCGGTTACTTCACGAACCACCTTAATTACCTTAACCTTCTCGCCGCCAGCCTCGGTCAACTCTACGTTGAACTCGGTCTTCTCTTCCTCAGCTGCTGCTGCCGGACCTGCTGCCGCAACTACTACGCCTGCTGCTGCGGAAACGCCAAACTCTTCCTCGCAAGCCTTTACCAAATCGTTTAACTCTAATACGGTCATGCTCTTAATAGCATCGATAAATTCCTGAGTCGTCATGTTACATTTACCTCCATTAAATATTAAATTAAAAACTTATACTATGCGGCTATGCCGCCCTCTCTGTATCTCCTGCGTTTTGTGGCAGGAACTTCTGTCTTTGTCCTGAGACCGGGGCAGACTCCCCTTTTACGCTGCCTTATGCAGCCTCGCCGTTCTTCTCCGCAATCTGCTTGAGAACTCTTGCGATGTTGGCAATCGGGGACTGCATACTGCCGAGAAGCTTGGAAATAAGTACCTCTCTGGACGGAATAGTAGCAATCTTTTCCAATCCTGCCGCATCATAGTAAACTTTTTCTACAATGCCGCCCTTGAACTCAAGGTTCGGAGCCTTCTTTGCGAACTCGGCAAGGATTCTTGCCGGAGCAACCGCATCATCGATACCAAACGCAACCGCGGTCGGTCCCTCTAAATGCTTTGTAAGCTCGGCATACTCGGTTCCCTCAAATGCGAAGTTGAGATAAGTGTTCTTGTATACCTTGTATACTACACCGGCTTCTCTTAACGCCTTACGAAGTGCGGTATCTTCCTCAACGGTAAGACCGCGGTAGTCAACCAGCACCGCTGCACTGGCTTTCTCAACGTAGCCCTTGATCTCGTCCACAATCGGCTTTTTGATTTCAACCTTTGCCATCTTTTACCTCCTTATAGAATACGGCGCGCACGCCGGAATCCAAAGACCGGAAAAGCGAATAAATGCCATATGATATAAAAAAGACTCTCTGCGAAGACGCAAAGAGTCAAACAAAATCATAATCGCTTGAATCCTCGGCAGGCGTTTTCACTTACACCGGACACTCCGATACCTGCTGTCTTCGGTCATACGGGGCTTCCCCCGATAAGCGGATTACGGTAATGAGCCGCAATCCGCCTGTCAGTATAACACAATTCTATATCAGTGTCAACCATTTTTAAGGACTTTTTTGATATGCCTAATCAAAAATTTTCAGTCTAGCCTAACTTCGCGGTGTTCACCTTAACACCCGGGCCCATCGTGGACGCAAGTGTTACGCTCCTTAAATACTGTCCCTTCGCGGACGCAGGCTTTGCCTTAATGATTGCACCCATAATCGTCTGGAAGTTGTCTGCGAGCTGTTCCTCGGTGAAGGAAACCTTACCTACCGGAACGTGAATAATATTTGTCTTATCAAGACGGTACTCAATCTTACCTGCCTTAATATCATTTACAGCCTTGGTTACATCCATGGTAACAGTACCGGCCTTCGGGTTCGGCATCAAGCCCTTCGGTCCAAGAACACGGCCAAGACGTCCGACAACACCCATCATATCCGGGGTTGCTACTACTACGTCGAACTCAAACCAGCCGTCATTCTGAATCTTAGGAATAAGCTCCTCTGCTCCTACATAATCGGCTCCCGCTGCCTCTGCCTCGTTTGCCTTCTCGCCCTTAGCGAAAACCAATACTCTTACTTTCTTACCGGTACCGTGCGGAAGAACTACCGCGCCACGCACCTGCTGGTCAGCGTGACGGCCGTCTACACCAAGTCTGATGTGAGCCTCAACGGTCTCATCAAACTTCGCGGTAGCGGACTTCTTTACTAAACCGATTGCTTCATTCGTATCATACTGTGCCGTCTTGTCAAAAGCCTTCACAGCATCGGTATACTTTTTTCCTCTTTTCATTGTATTAACCTCCTAGTGGTATTTGCGGAATGAGGTACTCATACAGTCGTGACACAACCTGTTTTTGCATGGCTTTTCTGTCAGCCGTCCATACGAACTCGCTTGTATCCTGTATGATAGATTCCTCCCACATTCATCTTACAATCCGCGGACAATCGTCCGTCAACCCTTGCGGGAACTTAGTCATCAACAACCGTGATACCCATACTTCTTGCAGTACCTGCGATCATGCTCATAGCAGAATCAATGTTGGCTGCATTTAAGTCAGGCATCTTAAGCTCTGCAATCTTTCTTACTTCGCTCTTCTTAATGGTAGCGACCTTCGTCTTGTTCGGGGTCGCGGAAGCACTCTTTAAGTTGCAAGCCTTCTTTAAAAGAACCGGAGCCGGCGGAGTCTTTGTAATAAAGCTGAAACTTCTGTCGGCATATACCGTGATAACAACCGGGATAATCATATCTCCCTGATCTGCGGTTCTTGCGTTGAATTCCTTCGTAAACTGTACGATATTTACACCGTGCTGACCAAGAGCAGGTCCAACCGGCGGTGCCGGAGTTGCCTTGCCGGCAGGAATTTGTAACTTAATGTAACCTGTAACCTTTTTTGCCATTGTTGTATACCTCCTAAAATGTGGTGTTATCGGGGTTAGGCACTCGTCTTCGCAGTCGCTTGACCGCTCGGAATACCCTCAGCTTGGCGCTGATTCCTCCCACTGCGGATTCTCTCCGCTTTTGTTTCTTACTTGTCTACCCTTACGTCTGCAAATCCAATCTCAACAGGGGTTTCGCGACCGAACATATCGATACTGATGGTGAGGCTCTTTTTCTCGTGATTGATGAGACGTACAACGCCCTCCGTATTTTCCCATACGCCGGACACTACCTGTACCGTATCGCCAACCTCAAATTCGTAAACAACCTCCTGATCACGTTTCAGTCCCATGTTCCGCATTTCTTCCTCGGTGAGCGGCACCGGTTTGCTTCCCGGACCTACAAAGCCCGTTACGCCTCTGGTATTCCGCACCACATACCATGTGTCGTCATTCATATACATGTTGAGCAGCACATAGCCCGGAAACATTTTTCTCTGCACTGTCCTCTCTTTTCCGTTCTTTACTTCGATTACGTCTTCTAACGGAACGGACACTTCAAGAATCTGGTCTTGGAGTTTTCTGTTTTCGATTGTTTTTTCAATGTTTGCCTTTACCTTATTCTCGTAACCGGAATAGGTATGCACAACATACCATTTTGCCTCTGCCATATCATCACCTTGTCCTAAATCAGATTATTAAGTTCACGCCATATTCCACTACCATGTCAACCAACGCGATGACAAGACCGAGAATAATTGTAATGACGATAACGGCTGTAGACTCTTTTACAAGCGTTTCCTTGTCAGGCCATACAATCTTCTTAAATTCGGATTTCAGACCCTTAAACCAGCTCTTCTTCGGAGCCTTTTCCTGAGCAGTGTTTGCAGTAGTTTCTCCCATGTTTCACTTTTCCTTCCTGTCTGCCGCTTCTTCCGCAATACACGGACGCCAAACGCTTTGACCGATTACTTGGTTTCCTTGTGCAGCGTGTGTGACTTGCAGAACTTGCAGTACTTCTTTGTTTCCATTCTGTCAGGATGATTTTTCTTTTCCTTCATGGTGTTGTAATTACGCTGCTTACACTCTGTGCATGCTAATGTAATTTTTACTCGCACGACAATCCACCTCCGTAAAATTTTTTAGCTCAATGGCTAAGTCTGTTTTTAGGCATAAAAAAAAGACCGCTTCCATAGCTAGTTTAATATAGCATAGCTCCAAGCGGTCTGTCAAGCACTTTTATGTAAAATTTTCAAAATTTCCGGCACGGGCAGCGCCCTGCTCTGCCTTTTTACAGCGCCTCCCAGCGCTTCGGCGTTGCCGGACAGCTGTTCATTTTTACCGCCGCGCGGAGTTCCACATAACAGCCGCAAAGCCTGCACATCCCGTCTAACAGATTGTCGCACGCCTTACACTGCGCCAAACGTTCTTCATAAGCCTCTCCTTTACAGCGCAGCTCCTCATCCATCAGTTCGATGCGTTCGTACATATTCCGATAGCTTTCCTCTATTGCGCCGTTCTCCATCATCTCACGCAGCAGGCACTTGCGGCAGAACCTTTTTGGCTCCGTCTCTTTTGCACTATTTTCCATCCGCTGCCTCCGGTTCCTGCCTTTTCGCTCCGTTTCCGGAAGTCCCGGCGTTCTTTATACTATCTAAGGAAAGCGTATTTCCGTCCCGGACAACGCCACGTATATTCTTTTCCGCCTGCGCTCTGGCAAGCATCACCATATGCCCGCAGCCGAGGCACTTCATACGAAAATCCATCCCGACTCTGAGAAGCTCCCATTCTTTACTTCCGCAAGGGTGAGGTTTCTTCATTTTCAAAATATCTCCGACCAAAAGATTCATTCCCTTTCTCCTTCCTTTCCGGAATACTTAACCTGTTCCCCGTTCTCTACCATACTACCATGATTTTAAAAATGCCGCAAGAAGAAAACGCCTGTCCTTCAGTTTTCGCATTTTGTATACTTTTTATATTCCGTAGATTGCACGCTCTCTTATTT
>JAFLSZ010000008.1 GCA_022510665.1 Lachnospiraceae bacterium | reverse complement strand
CTTCCTTTTCACGAAGCGGTATTCGGGATGACTGGCTGGCGGCGTTTATGATGAGTTCCATCCTGCTTAATCCGCAGTTGATTCTTTACAGTACGGCACTTGGCGGTGTGGCGCTGACTGTTCGCATTGTATCCTGCTTTCTCTGTGGGATTGTGGCAGGATTGCTGATACGAGTTTTTTATAAGAATAGGCCGTTCTTTAACTTCAATGGATTCGATGAGCCGAAATCCCGCGATACCGATCCGAATCTGTTCCTGCGACTGCTGAAAAATATCGGCCGCAACATAAAGGTAACAGGATTATGGTTTCTGCTGGGTATTGTATTATCGGCGTTATTTCAGCGATATGTACCGGCAGATTCTTTTGCGGCGTTGTTCGGCAAGGCAAACGAAGGCTTTGGCGTATTGATGGCTGCAACGATTGGCGTGCCGCTCTATGCCTGCGGCGGCGGAACGATTCCTTTATTGCAGGCATGGCTTTATGATGGCATGAGTATGGGCAGCGCGGCGGCGTTTATGCTGACCGGTCCTTCCACGAAAATCACGAATCTCGGTGCGTTAAAAATTGTGCTCGGAATGAAGCGTTTCCTGTTATATCTCGCATATGTGATGCTATTTTCATTTGTCACAGGAATTATCATAAATTTTGTGGTTTGAAATCTAACGTATCAAAAATAAACGTGGACGACATACATCAACAGTCACAATAACACGAGGAGAATAACAATATGAAAAAAATATTAATGATGCTATGTGCGATTCTTCTTTTCTTATTTGTTGCCGCCTGCGGCGGCAATACGAAGGAAAAACAAGACGGAAGCGGCGCGGTTACGCGGATTCCGTCTCTGACGGGTGATAATTCCGGTACTACCCCGACTATTAAGGTACCTGATGAAAACAATACCCCAACGGAAGCACCGACTCCAAGACCGACGGAAGCGCCGACTCCAAGACCGACGGAAGCACCGACTCCAAGACCAACGGAAGCACCGACTCCAAGACCGACAGAAGCGCCGACCCCAATGCCGACGGGAACGCCGACTCCAAGACCGACGGAAGCACCGACTCCAACGCCGACGGAAGCGCCGAGCCCAACGCCGACGGAAGCGCCGGGTCCAACACCATCGATGACACCGTCCGGACCACAGACTTTTAAGGAGGAAGATGATATGTTTAATATTGAGATTGTTGTTGGAGATAAAATATTCTCCGCGGCTTTATACGATAACGAAGCGGCAAAAGCCTTGACAGAGCAGCTTCCTATGACATTGAATATGAGTGAATTGAACGGTAATGAGAAGTATTATTATCTCGAAAATAATTTACCGACAAACTCCGGCAGACCGTCCGGAATTAACACAGGAGATATTATGCTGTACGGCAGGAACTGTCTGGTACTGTTTTATAAGAGTTTTTCGACTTCATACAGCTATACGCCTCTGGGACATATAGATGATCCGGCGGGACTTGCAGAGGCGCTTGGCAGCGGCAGTGTGCGTGTGACTTTCAGGAAAGGAGACATTTGATATGTTTGGAGGCGGTCAAAATACGGAAGAATTGACTCAAAGTCTGGTAGATGCCGGATGTACTGAGGAAATGATCGCCGGTTTTTTATCCTGTTTGAAAAACGGTAATAAAACAGAAGGACTTTGTCTGTTGGAAAAATGGCGTGCCGAGCTTCTGCAGGAGATTCATAAAGAGCAATCCTGTATTGAATTTTTGGAGGCAGCCATAAAAGAGATTGGAAGGGTGAAAAAATGATTGTGGAATATTTTTTCAAAGGCTTGTTGATTGCTTTGGTGTTTGGAGTTCCTGCGGGAGCCATTGGGGCACTGACTATCCGGCGTACTTTGGAAAAAGGTTTTCTGGCGGGATTGGTGACAGGTGCAGGCTCATCTGCGGCGGATTTATTTTATTCCTGCGTAGGGGTATTTGGCATTACGATTATTTCGGATTTTTTAACGGAACAACAGGTTATTATCCGTATAATCGGCGGAACTTTAATATTGGTTCTCGGTATTGCAATTTTGCGGAAAAAGGAATTATCCGTTGTGCCGCAGGATTCAAAAGGGACATTGGTGTATTATTTTTTGTCTGCTTTTACGACGGCGATTTTAAATCCGGCTACGGTGTTATCTTTTATGGTTGCCTTTGCTGCATTCGGAATCGGCGGTGGCTTGGCAGCCGGTCAGGGATTAGCCCTGATTTCAGGGATTCTGACGGGAACACTTTGCTGGTGGTCGGCGCTGAGCGGTGTGGCTGCATATTTCCGTAAAAAGGTTACGGATTATATCTACAAATGGCTGAACCGTATCTTGGGATGTTTTATGCTGCTGTTTGGGTTCGTTATGATAATGCTTGCAGCCTGCGGTTCTGCGGACACTGAACGGACTCCGACAGATATGGAGGTGACGAAAATGAATGTGCAAATCGGTGAAGTGTTCTTTACCGCTACTCTGGAAGATAACGCCGCAGTTCATGAATTTATCGAAATGATGGAAGACGGACCGGTTTCGATTAATATGAGTGATTACTCCGGATTTGAAAAGGTCGGGCCACTTGGGAAAAGTCTTACCGCCGATAATCATAAGACCACGACTTCGGCCGGAGATATCGTACTATATAACGGAAATCAGATTGTAATGTTCTATGGTTCCAATTCGTGGAGCTATACCAGAATCGGCAGAATCGATGACCTGTCCGGCTGGGAAGAAGCGCTTGGAAGCGGTAGCATTACAGCGGTATTTTCTCTTTCCACGGATATGGAATAAAAAATCAATTATTTATAAATTCTTCCTGAAGTCTGTCTAAAAACAGTTTGGCTGCTTTGGAAAAGACCTGATATTTCTTTGTAAAAAGATATACATTTGACTGTAATACCGGGTTAAGCGGCACAAAAGTCAGAGGATGCTCCCCGTTGGTGTTAATCAGATCATCAATGCAAAGAGCATATCCTATTCCGGCTTCTACCATGAGTCCGGCATTGTAAATTAAATTATAAGTAGCGACCACACGGGGCGATGTCATGGCATCCGCCCAAAAGGTTGTAATCCGGTTACTGTTAGAGGTCTGGCTCGGCATAATCAGCGGCAGAGCGGAAAGTTCCCTGAACGTGAGGGAATCCCGGCCGGCAAGCGGAGAATCCTTTCGCATAAGAACTCCCCATGTTTCATAAAACGGCAGTTTTTGATAATCATATCGGGGATTGATCTCCGGCTCCAGTAAAAATCCCATATCCAACAGTCCCTTGTCGAGCCTTTCGATAATAGCGTCGGCGTTGCTGCTGAAAAAATGGAAATGAATATCGGGGTATTCTTCCTGAATTGAATAAATCATTTGCATAATAGTGTAGGAACTGCGGTGTTCTCCGCAGCCGATGAATACGTCGCCGGTGATGGCATATTCGTTTCCGCGAAAGGACGCTTCCGTTTTTTCCATAAGGGAAATAATTTCCTGCGCCCGATTACGAAGATAGGCGCCGTCCTCTGTCAGCGTTACTTTTTTCTTGCCGCGGATTAATAGCTGCTTTCCTAGACTTTCTTCCAAATCCATTATCTGCTTGGATAAAGTCGGCTGGGTTATATGAAGATATTCGGCGGCACGGGTAATACTCTGTTCCTCTGCGATTGCCAGGAAATATTGCAATAGTCTGGTTTCAATCATAATACATACTCCTATTGTTTATGCTGCGGAAGAAATGCGTACAATCATTCCTAAAAACTATACAATTATATTCTATATAACTATTTGCTATTCGTCAAGAGGACAGAGTATAATTGTTATGAAATAAAATATCATTCCGGGGTTTTTATAACCTTAAAGGAGAAAGTAAAATGGAAGAGGATTTAACGGTTCGCCTAAAATTACAAGAGGCGGGTGCTACGGATGAAATGCTTGCGATGTATCAGCGTTATCTGGATTCAGGGAACAGGCAGGGGCAGAAACGGTTACTGTGCCGATTCCACGGAATGCAGAATAAAAAATTGGAATCAAACAGAGAAAAATTAGCTTGGCTCGATTACATGATAACAAGAATAGAAGAAATTTAGAATCTCTGTAAAAAAGTGCTTTTATGAGTGAATACAGAGCGGATTCCCTGTTTTAAGGAGTAAAGGAGTTGGCATGAAAGAGGTAATATTATCGGGGAAAAACATAATAAAAACCTTTGGTGAAAATACCGTTCTGCACGGAATTGATGTGGAAATCTATGAGGGGGATTTTACGGTAATCATGGGTTCTTCCGGTTCGGGGAAATCCACACTGCTCTATACTTTAAGCGGTATGGAGCGTCTGAGCGGCGGCCGGCTTTTTTACCGGCAGCGGGATATAACAAATGCTTCGGAAAAGGAATTGACGCGGCTTCGGGCAAAGGAGTTCGGTTTTGTGTTCCAGCGTACCCATTTAATTAGTAATTTAACGCTTTATGAAAATATACGGATGGCGGGTCTTATCGGCAATTTGTCGGAAAAAGAGACCGGACTGCGTACCGGGAATCTTATCGGGCGGATGAATCTTGAAGGGGCAAAAGACAGACTGCCGTCGCAGGTGTCGGGCGGTGAAGCACAGCGGGCAGCCGTTGCGAGAGCGGTAATCAATAAGCCTGCGATTCTTTTTGCCGATGAACCTACCGGTGCGTTGAATAAGGCAAATACGGAGGAAGTTCTGAATCTTTTATCCTCGCTTCATGCGGAAAGCCAGTCGGTTCTGCTCGTTACACACGACAAAGAAGCGGCTTCGCGGGGAAACCGTATTTTGTATTTGGAGGACGGCGTAATTATAGGTGAGCTGACACTGTCGGTTTATACGGGAAAAGACCGTTCGCGGGAGGAAAAAATATCCCATTGGCTGGAAGGGTTCGGGTGGTAGTATGGGAAAATATCGGATGCTGCTAAAAGCAGCAATAAAGAAACAAAAAGGAAGCATAATCGGAATATTTTTGCTGGTGTTTGTTCTTGCGCTTTGTCTCTTTTCCGCGGTAATCGTATATATCAGCGGTATAAATTCCGTGAAAAATGAGATGCACCGCCTGGGATTCGGGGATTTTACAATATGGGTCAGCGGACAGCCGGAGAATCTGAAAACGGAAATTGAAAACGTACCGGATGTGGATTATGTTCTTAGTCAGCCGCTTATTTTCGCGGACTATGAGATAAACGGCGATTATTCCGACAACGAGGGACAGCTTCTTGTTTATGACGGTTCGGTGCCATACCGTTTTTTGTCGGCAGACGGAACAGAGCAGCCGGAGCCGGAGATTATGCGGGGAACGGTTTATATTTCTCCGGCTCTTTGTTCCGGTTTTGATGTACAGGTCGGAGATACGATCCGGTTTGAACTGACCCGGTCAAACGGAATAAAAAGCTTTACGATTGCCGGTTACTTTGCCGATGCGTTTATGGGAAGCTCCATGATTGACATGAAAAGTTTTTTAATTCATATCGACGATTGGGAGGAAATGCGGGAAGAACTTTCCGAGGCGGCGGATGTGGATGTTCTGGGCAGAACCGGAGCAATGTTTCATGTTTTTCGGAGAGAGGGCAGCGACCTGACCGAACCGGAATTTCACAGACAGATTTATGAGTCCACGGACGTTTCTCTATATACGGAGTTTTCCTATCGGTTAGATTCCATCCTGAATTATATGCTGCTTTTGCAAAATATTCTGTCCGGATTCCTGATTGCTTTTTCCGCGGTGCTTTTGTTAATCTGTCTGATTATCATCGGACACAGCTTATCCGTGGTGGTGGAACAGGAAAAACGGGACATGGCCGTTTTAAAATCGATGGGTTTTTCCGGCAGCGGCATACGGCGGTTCTATCTTATACTTTACGGAGGGACAATTTTACTGGGCTTTCTTTTCGGGCTTCTCCCTGCTTTCGGAATAGCCGGACTGCTGGCCAAAGCAATGGTATCCTCTACCGGAATGCTGATTGAACTGTCTTTTCCGGCAGATATTATATTACCGGTTCTGTCGGGTATTCTGTTTTTGTTTGCAGTATTTTTATTCGTGCGGACAAGAAAGATTCTGCGGATTTCGCCGATGCAGACGATTCGGGAAACGGGGGGTGGGAAAAAGGTTACATCTGCCTTACGCAAGCATTTTCTCGGTTTGGATATTGCCTTGCGGGAAATTCGGTCGGGAAGTTCCAAATATATAGCGGTTTGTATAATTTCGGCATTTCTTTCCATGTTTTTATCCGTGATTGGCCGTATGGGGACATGGCTTGGAGCAAACGGTGAAGGATTGATGAATACGTTCAGTGTGGCCGGACATGATTTGGGAGTACAGCCGTTCAATGCATCTGTTCCTATGGATGAAATTGAACGAATTATCAACTGGTATTCCCCTATACAGGAAACTTATGAGCTGGCAATGCAGAGCGTTATTGTAAACGGGCAGGAGTATACGGCTAATGTGCTGAACGATAGCAAGTGGTTTCATGTACTCTCCGGCAGTGTCTGTGACGGCGGCAGTATTCTGATTACGGACACGGTAGCGGGAGAATTGGGGCTGGTAATCGGTGATACCGTCCGTGTGACGGCGAACGGGCGGATGGAAACATATACGGTATCCGGTATTTATCAATGTGCCAACGGCATGGGAGACAACATTGGCATGAGTCTCACGGGCTATTCCAAAATCGGCGATATTACCGGATATATCTGGTGTCACCATTACATTTTGGAGAACGGTTTGATGCGGGAATATGCGATGGCATATTTACAGGAGCATTACCGTGGGATTGACGTCCACACTAACAGTTGGTCGGGACTTGACGGTATCGTGTTTGTGATGCACGCGCTGATTGGTGTTATTTATCTGGTTGCCGCCCTGTTTGTTCTGGTTTCCGTGGCGCTTACCGCAAATAAGCTGCTGCAATCGGAGAGCGGGAAAATGGCAGTCTACAAAACTATGGGACTGTCATCCGGCAGACTGCGTCTTTCGTTTGCGTTCAGGTTTTTCGTTGTGGTTATGTTCGGAACGGGAAGCGGACTGTGTCTTTCCGCATTCTGGGCCGATTACGCGATAGGCAGAATTTTTAAGATGTTTGGGATCGGAGAATTTAATTCCGGATTCAGCGTTTTAGGTACGGTTCTTCCGCTGCTTGCAATTCCGCTTTTGTTTTTTGGAGCGGCACTTATTTTCTCCGCAAAATTAAAACAAATAAATATAGTAAATTTAATTTCTGAAAATGAAGAGTAAAGGAGGCATAAATATGAAAAAAATTACTTCGTTGATTATGATTTTACTGCTTACCGCCGGCATGGCGGCACTCACAGGATGCGGTTCACAGACGGAAGATCCGGGACCTCCGCCGTCTAATGTAATTAACCCGGATAATTCCGACGACGGCGGTACAGACGATAATACGCAAGACGGAAACAGTGTAGGCGACTATGAGGGAAATGTTCTGGAAAACGCTGTATCCGTCCGTATCGGCAGAGACGGACGGAAGGAATGGTCCGTAAATATGTATGACAACAGTGCCGCAGCAACAATGTTGAATTACCTGTCAGGTTCCGCATTGTTGTTTCCGACTTATACCTATGATGAAAAACAGGGATTTGTCGCACAAAGCGTACGAGGGACTTATACCAGAGACGGTGAGACTGCGATTGCCGATGTGAAGGCCGGTGAATTATATCTGTTCAGCGGCGGACAGCTCCGCCTTTATTTCAAAGACATGGAAGGTGTGAATATTACGGCGACTCCTGTCGGGTACTATACCGATACGGAAGGTTTGGCGGAAGCCGTACAGGATGCTTATGAATCAAACATGGGGGATATTTGGGGTGTAGATGTTTACTTCTGGATTACGAAAACTACGAATTAAGCCTGCGACTTTTCGCCCGCAGGCGGATGCAGAGCATTTCTTATGATATAAAAAGCCGTCCTAAGCCCGTAAAGCAAAGGACGGCTTTTTATGTTTGTTACTTTGAATTTCCGAACAGTCCTCGGATAACCGAGTTTCCGATTTGGCGTCCGATTGCACTGAATGCGCTGGAAGTGGCGCGTCCGATAGTTTTGTTAAGGATTTTCTCGGTGGTTTTCTCTTTTTTCTTTTTCAGTGCGGCCGCTTCTTTTTCTTTCTGTTTTAAAGCGGCGGCTTCTTCTTTTGCCTTTTGCTTCGCGGCAGCGGCTTCTTCCTTGGCTCTTTGTTTTTCTTCATCCTCTTTTGCGTTTTGTTCGGTCAGGTCTTCATAAGCGGAGCGGTTATCTACCGCGGTGCCGTATTTTTCGTCCAACGGACTGTTGGTGATGACAGAATTTCTTGTAAAAGCATCTACCGGCCCCATCAGACTTTGCGGCGGAAGGATAAAGGTGCGCTCCACCATCGTCGGAATGCCTTTTTCGTCGAGAAAAGAAACCAGTGCTTCGCCGACGCCCAGTTCCATAATAGCGGCAGAGGTGTCAAAAGCCGGATTCTGACGGAAAGTCTGTGCAGCGGTACGGACGGCTTTCTGTTCTGCCGGGGTATAAGCGCGCAGCGCGTGCTGAATGCGGTTGCCGAGCTGTGCAAGTACCGCGTCCGGGATGTCGCTCGGACTCTGCGAAATAAAATAAACGCCGACGCCTTTGGAACGAATCAGCTTTACGACCTGTTCAATTTTCTCCGTCAGTGCCTTTGGCATATCACGGAATAAAAGATGGGCCTCGTCAAAGAAGAAGACGAGTCTCGGTTTGTCTGCGTCGCCGATTTCAGGGAGCCGCTCAAAAAGCTCCGTTAAAAGCCAGAGTAAAAATGTCGCGTAAAGAATCGGAGACTGTACAAGCTCCGTACTGTCTAATATGTTTATCATCCCTCTGCCGGATTCGTCCGTGGCAATCCAGTCCATAATGTCAAGAGCAGGCTCGCCGAAGAACAAATCGCCGCCCTGACTTTCTAAGGAGAGAAGTGCGCGCTGGATAGCGCCGGCACTCTGCGGATTGACGGTGCCGTAGGAGAGTGTATACTCTGCGCGGTGTTCGGTGACATATTGGAGCATTGCCTTTAAATCTTTTAAATCAATGAGCAGAAGACCGTTGTCGTCCGCCGCGCGGAATACGATATTCAGGACGCCCTCCTGCGCCGCGGTGAGTCCGAGCAGGCGGGAGAGAAGAATCGGTCCCATCTCGGAAACGGTAGTACGTACCGGATGACCGTTTTTTCCGAAAATATCAAAAAAGCGGGTAGGGAAAGAAGTATAGCTCCAGTCGTCGATTCCGAACTTCGCGATACGTTTTGACATATCTTCGCTTTCGTTGCCCGGCCGGCACATACCGGAAAGGTCGCCTTTAATATCGGCAAGAAAGACCGGAACGCCCAGAGCGGAGAACGCTTCTGCCATTACTTTCAGCGTGACGGTTTTACCCGTACCGGTGGCGCCCGCAATCAGGCCGTGGCGGTTTGCCATGTTCGGGTATAAAAACTGCGGGTTTTCATTTTTTGACATCCAAATTTTTCCGTCTTTTACCATGCTGTATACCAATCCTTTCTGATGTTCTGATTTGTTTTATATTTCGTTCTGGGCGGCAACCAGGTTTTTGCTACCGTACATTTCACGAAGTTTTGGTTTCTCGATTTTTCCGGTCGGGTTACGCGGAACATCGGCAAAAATAACGGTATGCGGGCGTTTGTAACGCGGCAGGGAATGGCAGAACTCGTTGACTTCTTCTTCCGTCAGCGTATACCCCGGTTTTACCTCAATAACAGCGCCGGTAACTTCGCCTAAGCGTTTGTCCGGCAGGCCGATTACCGCGACGTCCTTAATTGCCTCGTGCTTTCGTAAGAAATCTTCAATCTGTACCGGGTAAATGTTTTCGCCGCCGCTGATAATTACATCTTTTTTACGGTCAACAAGGAAGATGAAGCCGTCCTCGTCCTGCTGTGCCATATCGCCGGTAAAGAGCCAGCCGTCCTCAAGCACTTCTTTGGTTGCTTTTTCATCCTTGTAGTAGCATGTCATAACACCCGGGCCTTTTACGGCAAGTTCGCCGACTTCGCCCTGTGTTACCGGATTGCGGTGTTCGTCCACAATTTTAGCTTCCCAGCCGTAGCCCGGAATGCCGATGGCGCCGACTTTGTGGATGTTTTCCATACCAAGATGAACGCAGCCCGGACCGATTGATTCGGAAAGTCCGTAATTGGTGTCGTATTTGTGGTGCGGAAACAGACTTTTCCAGCGTGTAATAAGGCTTGGCGGAACCGGCTGCGCGCCGATGTGCATCAAACGCCACCCGGAGAGTTCATAATCGGCAAGGTTTATTTCGCCGCGGTCAATGGCATCCAAAATATCCTGCGCCCACGGCACCAAAAGCCAGACGATGGTGCAGTGTTCTTTGGAGGCGGCGTCTAAAATAAATTCCGGTTTTGTCCCCTTTAACAGTACTGCCTTTCCGCCGACCAGAAAGCTTCCGAACCAGTGCATTTTTGCTCCGGTATGGTAGAGCGGCGGGATGCAAAGAAATACGTCTTCGTGCGTAGTTTCATGATGGTTTTGTTCCACCATGCAGGAGTGCATCAGACTTCTGTGTTTATGTAAAATCGCTTTCGGAAACCCGGTCGTTCCCGAAGAAAAATAAATTGCGGCATCGTCGTCATCCGTAAGCGGGATGTCGGGACTCTGGCTCGAGCAGTCCGCGGTTAAAGAAATGTAATCCTCGGCAAAGGTCGGACAGGCGTCGCCGACAAAAATGAGCAGACGGTTCTTACTCAAAGTATCCGCGATTTCTTCCACACGGCCGATAAATTCCGGGCCGAACACCAAAATATCCACGTCGGCTAAGTTTACGCAGTAGTCGATTTCGTCGGAAGAATAACGGAAGTTTAACGGAACAGCCAGCGCGCCGGTTTTTAAAATACCGAAATAAATCGGCAGCCATTCCAGACAGTTCATCAAAAGAATAGCGACCTTATCTCCCTTTTTTACGCCGCGGGAGAGTAAGAAATTCGCGAAACGGTTTGCTTTTTCGTTAAAAACATTCCATGTGATTTCGCGGCGGTAGTAAGAGCTTTTCGTCGGTTCAATCAATTCGTATTCTTTCCATGTAATACGGCGCGTCTCCGGCAGATGCGGATTGATTTCCACAAGGCAGATTTCATCTCCGTATAAGTTGCAGTTCTTTTCCAGTATGTTTGTAATCGGCATAATCATTTCCTCAAATTCCGTAAATTTCGGAAGCGCTGCGGCAAAGATTGCTTTTACGCTTTCCACCAATAAAGTATAAGGGATTTTTGCAAAAATGTCAATGGAAAGCCGGAACTTGAGTTTCCGCGTTTTTTTAATCACTTTAAAAGTTCCGTAGATTGCATGCTGTCTTATTTTTGCATGCGCAAAAATAAGACAGCATGCAATCTACCGAATATAAGAAAATATACAAAATGCAAAATGCGAAAACTCATGAAAGCCGGAAAAGTATGGATTGACAGAAAAGATTGAAAAAAGTCTTTTCCGGGGAGCTAAAATATGATACACTGGAAACGATGGGGTTGGGATTTGAGGGTTTGAAGTTTGAGATATGCGATATAAAACAGGAAAGGATAACAGATTATGGCAAAAAAGATTATGCTTGGAAATGAAGCGATTGCCCGCGGCGCATACGAAGCCGGCGTCAAGGTATCGGCTGCGTATCCGGGAACTCCGAGTACGGAGATAAGCGAAAATATTGTACAATATAAGGAGATTTATTCGGAGTGGTCGCCGAATGAAAAGGTAGCCACGGAAGTGGCAATCGGCGCATCTATTTCCGGCGTGCGCGCTCTGGTTTCTATGAAGCATGTCGGCGTGAACGTGGCAAGCGACCCGCTGTATACGATTTCCTACGGAGGAGTAAACGGCGGCTTGGTGATGGTGGCGGCGGACGACCCGGGACTTTACAGTTCACAGAACGAACAGGATACCCGCTGCGTCGCAAGAGCGGCACAGGTTCCGGTGCTGGAGCCGTCGGACAGCGAAGAGGCAAAAGAATTTGTTAAATTTGCATTTAATTTAAGTGAACAATATGATACGCCGGTGATTGTGCGTACCACGACCCGTCTGGCACATTCTCAGGGACTGGTGGAGCTTTGCGAGCGGCAGGAGGTGCCGGATAAGCCGTATGAAAGAAATACCGCAAAGTTTGTAATGATGCCGGGCATGGCAAAGCAGCGTCACATTTTCGTGGAGCAGCGTTTAAAGAAAATGGCAGAGGACGGCGCGGCGTTTTCGATAAACCGCGCGGAATATAACGATACTTCCGTCGGTTTTATTACCGGCGGTATTCCGTACCAGTATGTAAAGGAAGCCTGTCCGAACGCTTCCGTGTTAAAGCTCGGCATGGTGCATCCGCTTCCGAAAAAGCTGATTGAGGAGTTTGCTTCCAAGGTGGATAAACTCTATATTTTTGAGGAGTTGGAGCCGGTTATCGAAGAACAGGTAAAGTCGTGGGGGATTCACTGTATCGGAAAAGAGATTTTTACCGTACAGGGCGAGTACAGCGCAAATATGCTGCGCCGTGCGGTTTTAGGCGAGACAGCGGATTTACAGACGCCGGCGCAGGTTCCGGCGAGACCGCCGATTCTTTGTCCGGGCTGTCCGCACCGGAGCGTTTATTCGGTATTGAACAAGTTAAAGATTCATGCGGCGGGCGATATCGGCTGTTATACGTTAGGCGCGGTAGCGCCGTTAAATGTGGTGGATACTACGGTCTGCATGGGTGCGAGCATTTCTACCTTACACGGCATGGAAAAGGCGAAAGGCAAAGAATATATAAAGAACTGGGTAGCGGTAATCGGCGATTCCACGTTTCTGCACACGGGAATTAACTCTCTTATTAACATGGTATATAACAAAAGTACCGGTACGGTTATGATTCTGGATAATTCCACCACCGGCATGACGGGGCATCAGGACCACGCGGCAACCGGTAAGACGCTGATGGGCGAAACCACAAAGGCGGTAAATCTTGTACAGCTTTGCAAAGCCGTCGGCGTTGAACATGTCGTGGAAGTAAACGCGTTTGATACCGGGGAGCTGGAGCGTATTGTAAAGGAAGAAACCGCGAGGGACGACGTTTCCGTAATTATTACCAAATCTCCGTGCGTACTTTTGAAAGGAAACGTGTTCCCGGATGTGTGCGTTCCGGACAGCAGTAAGTGTAAAAAATGCGGAATGTGTCTGCGTCCGGGCTGTCCTGCCCTGACAAAGACAAAAGACGGCACCGTTGCGATTGATACGACCATGTGTAACGGCTGCGGGCTCTGTATGCAACTTTGTAAGTTTGACGCAATTGAGAAAAAGGCAAGGTAAGGAGGATTTTGATATGACAAAGAACATTATGATTGTCGGTGTAGGCGGTCAGGGAACACTTCTTACCAGCCGCATTTTAGGAAATATTACCGTGGAGGCGGGGTATGACGTTAAGCTTTCCGAGGTACACGGCATGGCGCAGCGCGGCGGAAGCGTAGTTACTTTTGTCCGCTACGGAGAGAAGGTCGCGGAGCCGATTGTAGAGGAAGGGCAGGCGGATGTGCTGATTGCGTTTGAGCGTCTGGAAGCGCTCCGTTATGCGCATTTTTTAAAAAAGGACGGCGCGATGGTAATCAATGACCGCAGAATCGACCCGATTACGGTGGTGACGGGGGCGGCGCAGTATCCGGAAGGGATTATTGAGACGCTTTCCGCAGAGCATCGGGTGTATACGGTAAACGCGCAGGAAGAAGCGTTAAAATTAGGAAATTCCAAGGTGTTTAACGTAATCGTACTGGGCGTGGCGGCGAAGCATATGGATTTTTCGAAAGAGCAGTGGCTTGCGGCAATTCAGGCGACCGTGCCTCCGAAAACGGTGGAATTAAACAAGAAAGCGTTTTTAACCGGTTATGAGTTATAAAGTGATTGATTTTCATACGCACGCGTTTCCGGATAAAATTGCCGGGAAAACCATAGAGATGTTGTCACAGAAAGCAGGGATTCCTCCGCACTCCGACGGAAGTGTGGAGGGGCTTCGCCGGACGCTTTTTGAAGCGGGAATTTCTTTGGGCGTTGTACTTCCGGTAGTGACAAGGCCGGAGCAGTTTGCCTCCGTGACACGGTTTGCGTCACAGTTAAACGAAACAGAAGCACGGCGGAACGCGGAGGGCGGCACAAAACTGCTTTCGTTCGGAGGGATTCATCCGGATACGGCGGATTATAAGAAAGAGTTAAAGGAGCTGTCGGAGCTTGGTTTTTTGGGAATCAAGCTCCACCCGGACTATCAGGGCGTGTTTTTTGACGATATCCGTTATCTGCGGATTATCGAGTATGCGGCGGAACTGGGGCTTATTATTATAACGCATGCCGGGATTGATATCGGGGTTCCCGAACCGGTGCGCTGTACTCCGAAGCATGTAAAGCGCGTGCTGCGGGAGATAAAACCGGATAAGCTGGTGCTGGCCCACTGCGGTGGCTGGGGGCTTTGGGAAGAAGTTATTGAAACCCTTGCAGGAGAGTCGGTTTATATGGATACGGCGTATTCCATGGGACATATTTCGGAAGAGCTTTTTATGAAGCTCTTCCGGACACACGGAACGGAGAAACTGCTGTTTGCGACGGACTGCCCGTGGGGGAATCCGAAAAAGGATTTGGAAACGTTTTGTTCCGTGCCGCTTACGAAAGCGGAGCAGGATTGTATTTTGTATCGGACGGCGGAAAAGCTGCTTGGAATGGCTTGACATTTCTGTTTCGGACAGGTATAATTTAGTCATTGACTTTATTGCTTTAAAGCGTAACGGTTTAAAGCGGAAGGAGAGTATTATGTTAGCAAAGATACTGTTATTGATTATCTTTTTTGGTGCGATGATCGGCGTCGGAGTTTATTCCAGACGTCACGCTACGGACGTAAGCGGCTTTGTACTCGGCGGCAGAAGCGTAGGACCGTGGCTGACCGCGTTCGCTTACGGAACGTCGTATTTTTCCGCGGTTGTATTTGTAGGCTATGCGGGACAGTTCGGTTGGAAATACGGAATGTCTGCCACATGGATCGGAATCGGCAATGCGTTAATCGGCTCGCTGCTTGCATGGGTCGTACTCGGAAGACGTACCCGTATCATGAGTAAGTATTTTTCGGCGACGACAATGCCGGATTTCTTCGGAAAGCGTTACGACAGCAACAAAATCCGGATTGCGGCGTCCGTTATTTCCTTTATTTTCCTGATTCCGTACACGGCTTCGGTCTATAACGGCTTATCCCGTCTGTTTGGCATGGCGTTTGATATCCCGTATGCGGTATGTGTTATCGTTATGGCTGTTTTAACAGGGGTTTATGTAATTCTCGGCGGTTACATGGCAACCGCGATTAATGATTTTATTCAGGGAATCGTTATGCTGTTTGGTATTATTGCCGTTATTGCCGCGGTGTTAAACGGACAGGGCGGTTTTTTGGAAGCGGTAAAGAATCTGGCGGAGTTTGAGAGCGATGTGGCGGTTACGGCCGGACAAAAAGGCGCGTTTACTTCTTTCTTCGGGCCGGACCCGTTAAATCTCCTTGGCGTGGTTGTGCTTACGTCTCTCGGAACATGGGGACTGCCGCAGATGGTACATAAGTTTTACGCGATTAAAGATGAAAAATCGGTTCGTACCGGTACGTTAATTTCTACGTTGTTTGCGGTAGTTGTTTCCTGCGGCTGCTATTTTCTCGGCGGATTCGGCCGCTTGTTTGATTCCAAAGAGATTTATTCCGAAAGCGGCAGCATTATTTATGATGCGGTTATTCCGACGATGCTTTCAAGGCTGCCGGATATTCTGCTTGGCATTGTAATTGTGCTTGTACTTTCGGCATCCATGTCCACGCTTTCTTCGCTTGTGCTTACGTCCAGCTCCACGCTGACTCTGGATGTAATAAAAGGAAACTTTATTAAGAAAATGAGTGAGAAAAAGCAGCTTATCTGTATGCGGTTATTGCTGTTGTTCTTTATTGTAATCTCGGTGGTTATTGCGTTGGACCCGCCGACGTTTATCGCGCAGCTTATGGGAATCTCATGGGGCGCGCTTGCAGGAGCTTTTATAGCACCGTTCTTATACGGACTGTACTGGAAGGGTGTGACAAAAGCCGCGGTCTGGGCGAGCTTTATTACCGGAGTAGGAATTACCGTGGCAAATATGTTCTTTTCCTTTATCAAATCCCCGATTAACGCGGGTGCGATTGCAATGGTAACGGGACTTGTCGTAGTGCCGGTGGTTAGTCTGGTTACGCCGAAGATGAAAAAAGAAGAGGTTGACAAGTATTTCAGTTGTTACGAACAAAAAGTAACCGTGGAAAATAAAGTAGCGCTGCCGAAAGAAGAAAATATAGAGAGTAAAATGTAGGGAAATGTCAAAATAGCTTGCAAAATAACGTCGAAAGAGGTAAACTGGAGATAAGTAAATTTAAGAGAAAGGGCCTAGAGTGAAGACTCGGTTTGCGAAAAGACGTGTGTTATGAGCTTTGATATTAACAAATGGAAAGAAAAAGCAAAAAAAGCGGTACATGAAACCGTAAAAATAGTGAAAAAAATAGAGACAAAACACTGGTTGTCGATGTTATCGACAGTCTGTGTTTTGTTGCTTTTTGCGGTCATTGTTCTTTCGGTACGTCTGCACGGGGTATCCGATGAATTAGAATCGGTTCAGGTAATGGCGGCAGGTTTACAGGAAGAACTGCAGCAGGCGCAGAACGCTTCGGACAAGCAGGGAGCGCCAGGGGAAGGCGAAGGTCCGGGCAAAGCTCCAAGTCCGATGCCGACAAAGGAACCGACCGCGACAGAGATACCGACGCCGGCACCGACACCAACACCGAAACCTTACACAATCTGTGTGGATGCCGGACACGGTGGCTGGGACGGCGGTGCGGTGGTAAGAGAGAACGGACTTGAAATACGCGCCGAAAAGAATGATAACCTTCGGATGTCGAACCTATTTAAGGAGGCGTTGGAAGCCTACGGAATCAAGGTTATTATGACAAGAGAAGACGATACGTTTTTGGAACTTACCGAGCGGACGGATATTGCCAACGCGGCGGACGCGGACGCTTTGATTTCCCTTCACCGGAACTCTTTTAACGGTGAAGTTGAAGTAAACGGTGTGGAAATTTGGATTCACAGCAGTGTGCCGGAGGCTTCAAGGAAGCTGGCAAGCGGTCTGTTAGATGCTATTATCTCGGTGGGAGGTATGCAGAGCCGCGGAGTAAAGCAGGGCTCCATGTCAAGTCCGAGCGAGGATTACGCGATTAACCGTAATGCAAAAATGACCAGTATGATTGTGGAATTCGGATTTATTACAAGTTCGATAGACAACGACGCCTATGACGAATACGGAAAAGCCTATGTCGAAAAGATGGCAGAGGCGGTATGGGAATGGCTGAAGACGCAGAGGTAAGGCAGAAGCTTAAGGAAGCGCAGCAAAATAGAACTCCCGAAAACAGGCTATAAAAAGCTGCATGGAATTGCCGGACAGACAGTTCCATGCAGTTTTTTTATACCATAGAAAAATTATAGAATACTATTTCATTGCCTTTACTTCGTCAAATTCGTCCGTAATTTCCTTGGACGGTGCCGGAGTTAAGAGACTTACCGCAACGATGGCGATGCAGGCTACGATAAATGCCGGCAGCAGTTCGTAGATAGCCCAGATTCCGCCAATCGGTGCAATAAGGTATTTCCATACGAAGACCATAACACCGCCGGAAATCATGCCGGCAAGAGCACCGTAACGGTTGGAACGCCGCCAGAACAGGGCGAAAAGTACAACCGGGCCGAATGCGGCGCCGAATCCCGCCCATGCAAAGGAAACGATATCAAATACGGAACTGTCCGGATTACCTGCCAGAAAAATGCCGATAATTGAAATAACGACCAAGGTTATACGGGCAATAATAACGGAAGTTTTCGGAGAACTCTTTTTACCGAAAACACCGGATACGATGTTATGCGAGATTGAGGAAGATGCCGCAAGCAGCTGGGAATCTGCGGTAGACATCGTGCAGGCAAGGATACCCGCGAGGATAATACCTGCGATGAAAGCAAAAATGACGCCGTAATCACTTAACGTACGGGAAATCTGCACGATAATATTTTCCGCAGCGGAATTGCTTTCAAACATTGGGATAGCGCCTTCCAGACTCATGCTGTAACCGATAATGCCGATTAACACGGCAATACCAAGGGAAATAACAACCCAAACGGTAGCAACACGGCGGGAAAGTTTTATTTTTTTGTCGTCATTGATTGCCATGAAGCGCAGAAGGATATGCGGCATACCGAAGTATCCGAGTCCCCATGCCAGCGTAGAAGCAATCGTCAGCGCGTTGTAGGAGCCGACTTCACCGGTATGAACATTATGTGTCGCGGTGAGAGAAAGGTATCCTGTCATTTCTTTTGCGTTTGCGATAACGGCATCAAACCCGCCGGCAACGGATATGCCAAATCCGAGAACGATGATAAGCGCAATCGACATTACGATACTTTGGATAAAGTCCGTAGTGGAAGCCGCGAGGAAACCGCCCAGTGCGGTATAGGCTGCAATAACCAGTGCGCTGACCAACATTGCCGGAAAATAGTCCACACCGAACAGGTTGGAGAATAATTTGCCGCAGGCAACAAAACCCGACGCGGTATACGGGATAAAGAAAATAACGATTACCACGGCGGAGATGAGTAAAAGCAGTTTGCTTTTATCACGGTAACGGTTGGCAAAGAAATCCGGAAGCGTAATGGCGTTGTTCGCTTTCTGGGAGTAGCGGCGAATCCGTTTTGCCACGATAAGCCAGTTGAAATAAGTACCGATGGCAAGGCCGATAGCGGTCCAGCTTGCTTCCGCGATACCGGAAAAGTAAGCGACGCCCGGCAGTCCCATTAAAAGCCAGCTGCTCATGTCGGATGCTTCTGCGCTCATTGCGGTAACAAGAGGGCCGAGTTTACGTCCTCCGAGATAAAAATCATCGGTCGATTGGTTCTTTTTGGAAAAAAGAAGACCGATGGTGATGACGATTCCAATATAAAGAATAATGGAAATCATAATACAGACCTGTGCTGTTGTCATAAAAAAAATGTCCTCCTTCGTACTGTCCGCACACAGACAGTTGTTTATTAGGGCATAATCGTACTTGTTCTGCCTTCGCCGAAGATTATACCATAAAAAGACAATCGGTGCAAGGTTTACAAGTTTTGCCCGAGTTTCCGCAGTTTTTTAATCGCTTTAAAAAGTGTATAAATTTGAATTTTGCGGAAAAACTGCTTGCAATTTTTTCTATATACGTTACAATATATAATAGAGTATTTTCGCAAACAGGAATAGAGGAAAGGATTACAAGTATGATACAGGCAAGTAATGTTACGTTACGCTTAGGAAAAAGAGCATTGTTTGAAGATGTGAATATTAAGTTTACGGAGGGGAACTGCTATGGTTTGATTGGCGCAAACGGAGCAGGCAAGTCCACCTTTTTAAAAATTCTGACCGGACAGCTGGAGCCGTCAAAGGGAGAGATTATTATTACGCCGGGACAGCGTCTTTCCTTTTTACAGCAGGATCACTTCAAGTATGACGCGTATCCGGTATTGGATACCGTGATTATGGGAAATCAGCGTCTGTACGATATTATGAAAGAGAAGGACGCGATTTACGCGAAGGAAGACTTTACCGAGGAAGACGGTATTAAGGCAAGCGAACTGGAAGCCGAGTTTGCAACTTTAAACGGCTGGGAAGCCGAGTCCGACGCGGCGACTCTGTTAAACGGCCTCGGAATTGAGACGGAGCTTCATTATAAGATGATGAGCGAGTTAAAGGCAAGCGAAAAGGTAAAGGTGCTGCTTGCGCAGGCATTGTTCGGAAATCCGGATATTCTTTTATTGGACGAGCCGACAAACCATCTGGATTTGGAAGCAATCCGGTGGCTGGAGGAGTTTTTGATTAACTTCGACAATACGGTAATTGTGGTTTCCCATGACCGTTACTTTTTGAATAAGGTTTGTACGCATATCGCAGATATTGATTACGCGAAGATTCAGTTATATGCGGGCAATTACGATTTCTGGTATGAGTCTTCCCAGCTTATGATTAAGCAGATGAAGGAAGCAAATAAGAAGAAGGAAGAAAAGATTAAGGAACTGCAGGAGTTTATCCAGCGTTTCTCCGCAAACGCGTCCAAGTCCAAGCAGGCAACGTCCCGTAAGCGTGCGTTGGAAAAGATTGAACTGGATGAAATCCGTCCTTCGTCCAGAAAATATCCGTATATTGATTTCAGACCGAGCCGTGAAATCGGAAATGAGGTACTGACGGTTACGAATTTAAGCAAGACGATTGACGGAGTAAAGGTACTGGACAATCTTTCCTTTATCGTAGGCAGAGAGGATAAAATCGCGCTGGTAGGTGCCAATACCCTTGCGATTACCACGTTGTTTAAGATTCTGGCGGGCGAAATGGAGCCGGATGAGGGGAGCTGTAAGTGGGGTATTACCACCAGTCAGGCGTATTTCCCTAAGGATAACACGAAGGATTTTGCTTCGGAGCTTTCCATTGTAGACTGGCTGATGCCGTATTCCCCGGAAAAGGATGTCACCTATGTCCGCGGTTTTATGGGGCGTATGCTGTTTGCCGGCGAGGAGGGCGTAAAAAAGGTAAACGTGCTTTCCGGAGGCGAGCGTGTGCGTGTTATGCTTTCAAAGATGATGTTAATGGCCTCCAATGTCCTGTTGATGGACGAGCCGACAAACCATTTGGATATGGAATCCATTACCGCGCTGAATAACGGTTTGATTAAGTTCCCCGGCGTAATTATTTTCGCGTCTCAGGACCACCAGTTTATTCAGACAATCGCGAACCGTATCATTGAAATTCTTCCGAACGGCAGTATGATTGATAAAGTTTCGACCTATGACGAGTATTTAGACAGTGACGAAATGGCAAGAAAGCGTCAGGCACTTCAGGTAAAGCCGGAAGAAGAAACGGTGGACGAAGAATAATAAACTGCCATAAAAATATGAAGCGGAGAACGGAGGATGCTGTGGGATACACAGAGCAACTCAGACAGGGAATGTACGGCAGAATGCCGGGAGCCTGTTATCATTCAGGAAAAGTGATTTTTTGGGCTGTTTCGGAGGGCGAAGGAGACTGTTATCTTCTGTTGTTTCGAAAGGCGGAGGATACGGCAAAAAAGCGGCTCCGGATGCGCCGTATCGGAAACGGTTCGGTGTTTTACACGGAGATTTCCAAAAGAACAGCCGATTTATACGAAACGTATTTGTTTGAAAATGACGGAGGAGTTTTTTTTGACGCGTATGCGAAGAAAGTATGCGGCAGGGAAGTGTTCGGGACTTTCGGAAGGGAAGTACGGCCGTTTCTGCCGCGCTCGGAAAATGAAAGTGAATCGGAGTCAGAGTTTGTCTGTCCCGCTTTTTCCTCGTTGATATTTTATAAGCTGCATATAAGAGGATTTACAAAGCATCCGAGTTCCGGCGTGAAGCATAAAGGAACGTTTGCCGGATTAGAGGAGAAAATACCGTATTTACAGGAACTTGGTATTAACGCGGTGCTTCTGATGCCGGTGTATGAGTTTAATGAATGTATGCAGGTGAGCAGAGGCCGGGGGATTTTGTCCGCAAAGCAGCTGGCGCAGTATGAGGAACGTTACGGAAGCGAGTTTGTCAAGGCGCAGCAGGCGTATGAACAGGATCATGAAGAAATAAAGACGGTAGAGAAGGTAAACTATTGGGGGTATACCGAAAATAATTTTTATTTTGCCCCGAAAGCGTCATATGCGGCGGATACCGCGCACGCGGATGAGGAACTGCGTCATTGTGTTGCGGCGCTTCATAAAGCGGGGATTGCCGTGTTTTTTGAGTTTTTCTTTGGCGATAAAGTAAAGCAGGGAATGGTTTTGGACTGCCTGCGGTACTGGACGTATGCTTACGGCGCAGACGGATTTCGGTTAATCGGTTCGCGTACTCCGCTGCGGCTTTTGTTAGAGGACGCGTATCTGTCGGGAGTAAAGTTTTTGGTAACGGATTATGACGACGGTATGCAAAAACTGTGTGAAGACTTTGAGAACAGGCGCGTCGCGGTATATAATGACGGATTCAGAAACGTAATGCGCCGCTTTGTCAAGGGAGACGAAAATATGGTAGGGGAGTTTTTGTCCCGCCTGCGTTCGGATGTTCCCGAGTTTGCACAGGTTCAATATATCGCGGACCAGAACGGTTTTTCTTTGTATGATTTATATGCGTATGACCGTAAGCATAATGAAGAAAACGGCGAAGAAAACAAAGACGGCGAGAATTACAATCATAGCTGGAACTGCGGGGTTGAGGGGGAAACTGCCAAGAAAAAAATCAATATGCTGCGTGCAAGACTGCAAAAGAACGCACTTTGCACGGTCTTTTTGTCACAGTCCGTACCGCTTTTGTTTGCGGGGGACGAGTTTGCGCATACCAAAAAGGGGAACAATAATGCGTATTGTCAGGATAACGAGGTTTCATGGTTAAACTGGCGGTTAAATAAAGTGCGTAGGGAGGAATTGGCTTTTGTAAAAGAGCTGATTGCGTTTCGTAAAGCCCACAGTATTCTCTGCGGGGCGAGAAGTCTTAGGGAAAGTGATTGGAAAGGAGTCGGGGTGCCTGATATTTCCTATCACGGTGTGATGCTGTGGCAGCCGGATTTTGCACCGTGCAGCCGCACGGTATCGGTGCTGCTGTGCGGCGAGTATACCGCAGAGGGAAAAGAGAAAGAAGACGATATCTACCTTTTGTTCAATATGCTTTGGGAGCCGCTTTCTTTTGCACTGCCGAAAGAAACCGGGAGTTATAAGAAAATGAAAGACTGGGAAGTGGTGTTGGATACTTCGGCAGGCTGTGAGATTATCTGTGAACAGGAAGGAAAGAGATATGCGGTTACTGCCGATAGTTCCGCCCGGGAACTATTCTGTAAAGTACCTGCGCGTTCTGTCGTTGTGCTGACCCGCAGTGAGGAAGGTTCGGAAACTTCCGAATCTTCGGAAGAAGTTTTGTAAGAGAAGAAAAGTTTTGCCTGCGGAATTCTGCGCGGGCGCTGCCGCCCTGCGGCAGCCGCACCCGTGCGCATTCCGTCCGGAGCAGTCTGCACCGTAATTAATCTTCGAAGTTATGGTTTTCTACAATCTGGTCATACAAATCAAGACGGCAGTATTTTTCCTCGTCAAAGTGCCTGCAGTTGGTGCAGGAAATGTCGTTTGTATCGCAGCAGCTGTTGCTTATTCTTTCTTTGCTCATCGGTTCATAAGCACTGCATGCTTTTGCTACCTTACGATAAGTGTCAAAACTTGCACGCATGGGTATTCTCCTTTCATAAATTACATGAAAACATGAAAAGTACCATATACAAAGTATGGCGTTTTGTTTGGTTACAAGGTTAGTTTGGACATTATCTGCGGGAATTATGAGAGGAAATTAGTACAGGAAGGAGACCGACTTTATGTTTTCGGGAAATGTGGAAGAATTAAAACCGTTTATGGCGGTTTTGCTTAAAGGTGAATTGTTTGATGACTGGGAAGTAAAGGAAGCCAAGGTAGAAACTTTTTTTGAATTATCCGTAAACGGAAGGCTGAAAAAGGATTTTTTTGAAGAACCGGAGAATATTACAAGAGAGTTTGCGCTCTGGGGCGAAGTAAAAGAAATTTTTTTTCAGACGGTAAAAGGGAAGCGCCTGCCGGGGATGTTTTTCGTGGTGCTTGCCGCAAAGAAGGAATGGACGGAAAGGATTTTAAGGGAATGCGGCAAGGAAAAAGAGGAAGCCGGCGCCGTATTGTATCTGAATATCCGATATACGGCGGGTAAATGCAGGCTGGTAAGCGGTGTTTCCCATGTGGGCTTTACGATGGAAAAAACGTTGGAATACGCATGGGATAAGGCATTGCAGGATTTTTTAAAGGAAAAAGGAATTACTGTTAGCACTCATCTTGAATGAGTGCTAAATTTTTCTTGACATTTTGCAGATTCGGTATTATAGTAGAAGCATAGCGAAATTATCCGCGAAAGGAGAGTTATTTATGAGCAATGTTATGGAAGAAAAGGGAAGCTTGTCTATCAATTCGGAAAATATATTTCCGATTATTAAAAAATGGCTGTATTCGGATCACGACATCTTTTTCCGTGAGTTAATTTCCAACGGGTGTGACGCAATTACAAAAATGAAGAAGTTGGAAATTATGGGAGAGGTTTCCCTGCCGGAAGACAATGAATGGAAAGTTACGGTAAAGGTAAGTCCGGAGGAGAGTACAATTACCATTATCGATAACGGTATCGGTATGACTGCGGAAGAAGTAAAGCAGTACATTAACCAGATTGCGTTTTCCGGGGCACAGGCGTTTGTGGAGAAGTATAAGGACAAGGCCAACGAGGATTGTATTATCGGTCACTTCGGTCTTGGATTTTATTCCGCGTTTATGGTAGCCCACAAAGTAACTATTAATACCAAGTCTTACAAAGAGGACGAGCCTTCCGTTTACTGGGAGTCCGAGGAAGGTGTGGATTTTGTGATGTCCGAAGGAAGCCGCACGGAGCGCGGTACGGAAATTACATTGTATTTAAATGAGGACAGCTATGAGTTTTCCAACGAATACCGTGCGAAGGAAGTTATTGAAAAGTATTGTTACTTTATGCCGACGCCGATTTACTTTGAAAATGTAGATGCGCCGAAAAAGGAAGAAGAACCGAAGGCGGAAGACGGTGAAGAAAAGACGGAAGAGGAGAAGAAGCCGCAGCCGTTAAATAATCCGAATCCGCTTTGGACAAAGCATCCGAACGAGTGTACCGAGGAGGAGTATAAGCAGTTTTTCCGTGATGTGTTCCATGATTATAAGGAGCCGTTGTTCTGGATTCACTTAAATATGGACTATCCGTTTAATTTAAAGGGTATTTTGTACTTCCCTAAAGTTAATATGGAGTACGAGAATTTAGAGGGTACGATTAAACTTTACAGCAATCAGGTATTTATCGCGGATAATATCAAGGAAGTCATTCCGGAGTTTCTGCTTTTGTTAAAGGGCGTTATTGACTGTCCGGACCTGCCGCTTAACGTGTCCAGAAGCGCGCTGCAAAACGACGGTTTTGTCAAGAAGATTTCGGATTACATTACAAAGAAGGTAGCGGATAAGCTTTCCGGTATGTGTAAGGTAGAGCGGGAATCTTACGAGAAATACTGGGACGATATCAGCCCGTTTATTAAGTACGGCTGCTTAAAGGACGACAAGTTCTGCGAGAAGATGAAAGAATATATGCTCTTTAAGAACTTAGAGGGTAAATATCTTACCTTAGAGGACTATATAAAGGCAGCGAAGGAAGCCGCAGGAGAGGATTCGACGGAAACACCTGCCGTAGAGGTAGAGAACGCGGACGGCAGTCTGGCGGGCGGCGGAGACGACGAGGATTCCGGGGAAAAGAAACAGATTGTTTATTATGTAACGGACGAAAGACAGCAGAGCCAGTATATCAATATGTTTAAGGAAGCGGGACTGGATGCGGTTCTGCTTACCCATAACATCGACCAGCCGTATATTTCGAAACTGGAATACGAGAATAAGGAAATCCGTTTTCAGCGTATTGACGCGGACCTTACCGAAGCATTTAAGGAAGATGTGGCGGAGAGTGAAGAAGACTGGAAGAAGCTGACCGAAACTGTGACGGAGATGGTGAAGAAAACCCTCGGCAAGGAAAAACTCACCGTAAAAGTGGAGAAGTTAAAGAACGAGAAGGTAGCTTCCATGATTACGCTTTCCGAGGACAGCCGCAGAATGCAGGATATGATGAAGATGTACAATATGTACGGCACGGATCCGTCGATGTTCGGCGGCGACGGCGAGACGCTTGTATTAAACGGAAACCATCCGCTGGTAAAGTATGTGTTTGAGCACAAAAAGAGCAAAAATGCTTCCGTTATCTGCGAACAGCTGTATGATTTGGCAATGCTTTCCCATAAGCCGCTGGCACCGGAAGAAATGACAAAGTTTATTGAGCGCAGCAATGAAATTATGCTGCTGCTGACAAAGTAAAGGAAACCTGAATTTCCGCATTTTGTATACTTTTTATATTCCGTAGATTCACGCTATCTTATTTTTGCATGCGCAGCCCGCCTTCGGACAAATGCAAAAATAAGACAGCGTGCAATCTGCGGAATTTTTTAAAGTGATTAAAAAGTGCAGAGACTCGGGAACGGAGAGAATTGACAATATTGTTACCCTGTGATAGTATATATGATATAAATGAGGAGCACGATGAATATTCGAAGAAGACAACCGCGGCAGGTTATGGCGTGATTGCCGGCATTGTTGAGTTTACCGTTTTGGATGAAGAAGGGAAACAGACAAACGAGACCTATCCGCTTTTCATTATAAAAATACCAGAAAAGGAAGTGTTTTCTCATGACAGAACAACAGTATAAAGCCACCAATGGAAAAATGTACCCTATTATTACGCTTATTTTGGGATATTTTCTGATATCCTTTATCGCTTCCGCACTTTTCGTGCAGCTAACCGTACCGGTAATGATTCAGATTATTTTCGTTTCTGCTGCGGTTGTTCTCAATACCATATTTTTTATCCAGGCACGCGATACTAAAAAATGCTGCGTTGTCATGATGGCTTCCTGTGCGACAGCATATGTAGCCATTGTACTTTTGAACAGTCAGGACAACTGTTTCATGTATGCATTTCCGATTATAATTATTTCCATGGCATTTTTAAATAAACGAATAACTCTTTTGGGAAATGCCATAGCACTCATTGCAAATGTGCTTCGAATCATCATTAACTATAACGGAATGGATGAATATATAACCGATTCCTTTATCAGGATGTTTACATTGACTCTGGTGGCTATTGCTTCCGTCAGTGTAACCGGACTGTTGATTCGTTTTAATGAAGAAAATATGCAATCCATTAAAGAAGCCGCTTCCGAACAGGAGGAAACCGTACAGAAGATGTCTGAAATTGCCGACAGTATTGCAACCAATTTTGAAGAGGCAATGAAGATGGTAACTCAGTTGAAACAGTGTGTCGATACCAATAACTTTGCTATGGGCAATATTGCAGAAAGTACGGAAAGCACCGCAGAGGCGATTCAGGCTCAGGCATCCATGTGTGTGGAAATTCAACAGGCTTCCGATACGGCCGAAAAAGAAATTAAGGCTATGTTAGATGCTTCTGACAGAACGACCAAGACCATTTCGGAGGGCTCCAAAGAGATACAGGAACTGAAGACTCAGGCAGGCAATGTTGCACAGGCAAGTGATGTTACCGTACAGGTAATCAGCCGTCTGACCGATCAGGTTAATGAAGTACAGCAATTCATCGGTACGATTCTCAATATTGCGAGCCAAACCAATCTGCTTGCGCTTAATGCTTCCATTGAGGCGGCAAGAGCCGGAGAAGCCGGGAGAGGATTTGCCGTTGTAGCAGAGGAAATCCGCCAGCTTTCCGAACAGACACAGCAAGCTTCCAATAATATTACAAGTATAATTAAAGCTTTGAATTCCGATACACAGCTTGCTAACGAGAGTATTGAAAACTCGGTAGCTTCCGTTAATAAGCAGAATGAAATGATAGACAGTACTTTACAGCGCTTTACAGATATTGATAATGAAATGAAAGAATTGTCGGATAAAATCAGACATACAGAACAGGGTATGGTTTCTATCCTTTCTTCCACCGATACCATATTCGAAAATATTTCTCAGTTGTCTGCAACAAGCGAGGAGGTAGCAGCATCGTCAACAGAAGGGCTGCGTACTTCCGAAAACGCAGTAGAAAACATGAACGACTGTAAAGCGGTATTGGAAAAGATTTCTTTGCTTGCTCAGAAATTGAAATAGAACTAAGTACCTGACATCTTAAAAGGGAGGGAGAACTATGAGAAATATTTTTCAAGATAGAAATTTCAAAAAGGCAGTATCCCTTATTTTGCTTTGCATGGCAGTTTCTTGCATCGCCTGCGGGAAGGAGAGCAGCAAAGAAAGTCCGACTCCAACCGAGACGCCGGCAACGGAAGACTGGTGGGCAAAAGTGATTCAACAGAACCTCAGTCAGGATATGACCGAATCTTCGGAAGAGGAAAAGTACTTTGTGAAACCGGTCAGCGTATGTAAGACCGTACGTTTGGGGGACTTTGAGTTCAGTATAACGGCGCCGAAAACAATTTACCGCCTTTCCGAACTGCAGAACGGAACGGATAGTATTCAAACAACGTTAATTCTCCGGTATGTCGGGGAGAAAGAGAGCGTTGTGATTTCTTCCAGAGATATGCCGTTTGCGGGCCTTATGGCGGCGGACAGTAACCGGAATTGGGAAAGCGGCGGCTCGTATGATATAGAAGTTCATCATACATTAAAAAAGGGAGAGGAGATTTCCTTTACAAAGGAGTACGATGAATATTCGAAAAAGACAACCGCGGCAGGTTACGGAATGATTGCCGGCATTGTTGATTTTACCGTTTTGGATGAAGAAGGAAAACGGACAGACGAGAGGTATGAGTATCTTCTTTCTGTTTCTTATGATGTTTTGGGGTAAAGAAAAGGAAATGTTTCATAAAATAAAACGCTTTGAAAAAGGTGTTTCATAGGGAAATTAATAAACTAAAATTCTCTCCATCAATAGGTGGAGAGAATTTTTCTATACATTTTCCATGCGGTAATCATGGTTGCCATGATCAAGTAAAAACTGTTTGAAGATCTGCATGTTCCTCTGTTGAGCTTTGCGCTATTGTAAGTGTTTTGTGATAACTTACGTTTCGCTTGATTACTGCGCTTTTTTGCTCCAATAGTTCAGCTTTGGTAACTGTTCTTCAAGAAATGCTCTTGCCCGTTCGGCGGGAAAGTTTTCGTTAGTCATGTGCCCGACAAGAAAGTCAATTAAATCATCAAGATGGGTGTAGATATAATTTCCGTCGGCATAACACCATTTACAGTATTCCTCATTAAATGAGCCGTCAGGCTCTTTGCTTATTGAGGTATCATCTAACGGCATACCGCAGCATTGGCAGACTAATTTACGGGGGGAGCCCAGCAGAGTGTTAATGGAAACGTCAAATAGCTTTGAAAGCGATTTCAAAGTTTCTACGTTTGGAGTTGTTTCCCCCGATTCCCATCTTGAAACAGCCTGCCGCGTAACAAACAGTTTTTCCGCAAGTCCGTCTTGGGTTAGATGATTCTTGTTTCGAAGTTCCAATAAAACATCTTTCAATTCCATAAAGGTCACCTCCGATAAAAACATTGGTATTTAAGCCGTAATCATCTTACCATAGCAGAGTGCCGAAAGCAAGCAACCGTTTGTTGCCTGTAATATCATTTGGTATCGCCTAAATTTTTCATCATCTTATTTAAGCGGGATATTTGGTTTATATAGAGACCGAAAATGAAGAGAAATACAATTACGGCGCCGTAGGCAATTCCGTTCAGTAAGCCTCCCATAAAGCCTTTCAAGTCCAAAAAGCCGGTAAAAAACACCAGATAGCTGTAAAGCATTAGCAGAAAGCAGACCGGAAGCATACGGAGAAACTGCCCGTTGATAATGCGTCTGCACAGCTCCAGTCTGGATTCCCGGTCGCTGAATACGGACAGGTCTGGAGCTTCTCCCTCCGCGCACTTTTTACGGAAGTAGAACCAGTTCTGATACTGTCCGGCAAATTCCCAGCCGAAGTCCCGGTAGAGCTGTAAATAGTCGTCTTCGGCGGCGCCGTTTTGTTTGTAATCAAGCTGATAGCACCAGTCCTCTTTTTCGGCAGCCTCAAAGCGATAATGAAAACCGTCGGTGGAGAGGAATTTCCAGCCCTCTTTGTGCATAAACGAGAGCCATGCGGCCTCCTGTTCAAACTCCGCGATGTAAAATTTTTGCTTTTCTACCAAAATGTTTGCGTCTTCTTTCATTCGTCGATACCTCCTGTGATTTCGCCCCTGCTGTTTTTATACAGGCGTTCAATGCGTTTTAGTTCCAGTTCCAGAATTTCGTTTCCCAGTTCCGTAATCCGGTAAAACTTTCGTTTGTCTTCTTCTTTCACAAATTGAATCAGTCCGTCTTTTTCCATTTTGGAAAGAGTTCCGTACATGGTGCCGGGACTGATGGAGAGCTCTCCGCCGGTCATCCGTTTTACCTGCTGGCCGATGTTGTATCCGTGATTTTCTTTTTGAAGACAGAACAGAATATAAAAGCCTGTTTCGGTCATGGGAATGTAGATTCGTTTTAGTTTATTCTCCATTTCAGTCTCCTTATATAACATTACGATATATCGAAGTTCGATACTATTATATCGTGGTTCGATATATGTGTCAAGTGCTTTATTACAGAAAATACAAAAAATTTTTTATGCCCGCAATCTTTTGATGAATTTTTCATAAGGATATAGACAAAATTATGTTGTTGTGATATGATGAAACGTAGAGATGAAAACTATATGACGTAATAAGAAGTGACAGAAAGAAGGCGGAACTATGGTTAGAAGGTTGATTGCGGACAGTTGTGCCGATTTTACGGCGGAGAAAAAGGAATGGACAGGAGTCCGGTTAGTACCGCTCACTTTGACGGTCGGAAATGAGAATATTATTGATGACGAGAGTTTTTGTCAACGGACTTTCCTAAGTAAAATGCGGGCGGCTGAGGAGTGTCCGCGTTCTGCCTGTCCGGCTCCGGAGCGCTATATGCGTGAATTTGAAGGGGCTGACGAAGTGTTTGTCGTTACGCTTTCCAGGCATTTGAGCGGTTCTTATCAGAGCGCGGTGCTTGCAAAGCAGTTATATCAGGAGGAGCATCCGGAGGTAAAGATTGAGATTGTGGATTCCAAGTCTGCTTCGGTAGGAGAGTCTTTACTGATTTTAAAACTGCGTAAATTACTCGAAAAATATAATTTTGAAGAAACGGCAAAAAGGATTGCGGCGTTCCGGAATAGTGTGCAGACAAAGTTTGTGCTGGAAGATTTGGAAGTTTTCATAAAAAACGGCCGGCTGTCGCATATACAGGCGATTCTTTGCAATGCTTTGAATATCAAGCCTTTGCTCGGAGGGGATGATGGCGTGATTGTGAAGCTGGATCAGGCAAGAGGGGTAGACCGTACTTTGAAAAAACTTGCGGAGGCCGTTGCAGCGGACGCAAAGGAGGCAACAACAAGAACGCTTGCGATTGCCCACTGTAACCATCCGGCGCGTGCGGAGGCAGTCCGGCAGATGATTATGAGTAAGGTTCCGTTTTGTGAGTGTATGATAGTAAATACCGGCGGATTAAGTACAATGTACGCCAACGAAGGCGGAATTATTGTCGCGTACTGACGACAGGCCGCAAAAAGAGGAAAAACAAAACGGCTGTTTGAAGATTGGTTCGGTTTTCTGTGGGGCGGTATGCGGTAAACGTATGCCGCCCGTGACTCAAAGAGCGGAAAGCAAAAAAATTAAAAAAAGGTATTGACATTTTTCTGAAAATGTTGCATAATATCAAAGTCGGGTTTAACCGATACAAATAAAACATCGAGGCGTGGCTCAGTTTGGTAGAGCGCTGCGTTCGGGACGCAGAGGCCGCAAGTTCGAATCTTGTCGCCTCGATTTTATTTTCACCTTTTTTGGTTGATTGCTGGAATAGCTCAGTCGGTAGAGCACTTCACTCGTAATGAAGGGGTCGTCAGTTCAAGTCTGATTTCCAGCTCTAGTAAAGTCTGATATCCTTTCGTGAAGGAAAAGGGATCAGGCTTTTTTGTGTCATAGTAAATTATCCCGTAGTTCCTATGCCACAAAAGCTTTCCGGGCAGAATGTGCACGGGCGCGTACACGGAAATTGCCGCAGACGCGGCTGCGCCCGGCGGCGCGAAAATTCTGCAGGCGGAACTTTTTGTTACTATATACATAAAGACACAGGAGGATTCAAATGGGGAAGAAAGAGCAGATGACAGCCGTAATTACGGAACAGGTTTGTATGACAGGTGATATTTACCAGATGAGGATAAAGGCAGAACGTATTGCGGCGCAGGCAAAGGCGGGACAGTTTGTTTCCCTGTATTGTAAGGAAGGCGGAAGGCTTCTGCCGCGCCCGATCAGTATTTGTGAAATCGACAGAGAAAAAGGAGAGCTTCGTTTTGTATATCGGATTGTCGGTGCCGGAACCAAAGAGTTTTCCTCGCTTGCCGCGGGTGAACATATTGTTGTAACCGGGCCGCTCGGAAACGGTTTTATGACGGAGGATTGTACGGAAGGGATGCACGCGGTCTTGCTTGGCGGCGGTATCGGGATTCCGCCGATGTTAGAGCTTGCGAAGGCGCTTCCGGGCGAAAAAACGATTGTGCTCGGATATCGGGACGCGGATACCTTTTTGGCAAAGGAATTTGAACCTTACGGCAGGGTGGTACTTGCCTCCGATAACGGCAGCGCAGGCGTAAAAGGAACCGTACTTGACGCGCTGAGAAAAGAGGGTATAAAGGGCGATATGCTGTTTGCCTGCGGTCCGAAGCCGATGCTTCGCGGAATCAAGGAGTATGCAAAGGAGCAGGGGCTCCGCGCCCAGCTTTCTCTGGAGGAACGTATGGCGTGCGGTATCGGAGCCTGTCTTGCCTGTGTCTGCAAGACTACAGAGACGGACGGACATTCGCAGGTAAAGAACGCCAGAGTCTGCAAAGAGGGGCCGGTTTTTTACGCGGAGGAAATTGAACTCTAAAAGAGCCAGAGAAAGGAACGGTAAGGGATATGAATCTTTCGGTAGATATCGCAGGTGTTACTTTGAAAAATCCGGTTACGACAGCGTCCGGAACATTCGGTTCCGGCATGGAATACGGGGAATTTGTAGATTTGAACCGCTTGGGGGCGGTAACGACAAAAGGTGTTGCAAACGTGCCGTGGGAAGGAAACGCGGTGCCGCGCATTGCCGAGACGTATGGGGGTATGTTAAACGCCATCGGCTTGCAGAATCCCGGACTTGCTACGTTTAAAGAGCGTGATTTGGCGTTTCTTGCAGGTTATGATACAAAGATTATCGTCAATGTCTGCGGGCGTTCCAAAGAGGACTATATAGACGCGGTACAGCAGCTTGCGGATACCAACGCCGATTTACTGGAAATCAATATTTCCTGCCCGAACGTCAAAGAAGGCGGTATTGCGTTTGGACAGAATCCTAAGATGGCGGAGGAAATTACGGCGGCGGTAAAGAAGCACGCGAAGCAGCCGGTGATTATGAAATTGTCCCCGAATGTAACGGATATTACGGAAATGGCGCGCGCGGTTGAAGCAGGCGGCGCAGATGCGATTTCATTAATTAATACTTTGACCGGTATGAAAATCGATATTGAGCGCAGGACGTTTGCGGTAGCCAATAAAACAGGCGGTCTGTCCGGTCCGGCAGTAAAACCTGTGGCGGTACGCATGGTGTATCAGACCGCCAACGCGGTCAAACTGCCGATTATCGGTATGGGCGGCATCCGCACGGCACAGGACGCGCTGGAATTTATTATGGCAGGCGCGACTGCGGTGGCAGTCGGCACCGCGAATTTTGTAAATCCGTATGCGACGCTCGAAGTGATTGACGGAATTGCGGCTTATATGGAACGGCATGGAGTGGAAGATGTGCGGGAATTGATTGGGTGTGTAAAATAAATTTTGCGGAACATAAAGGAGAAGTGTGTTATGCTGGCTGTGGTAAAAGGAAGAAACAGAGAAGTGAAAGACGTGGTACGAAAGGAGGACCGGCTGTACCTGTATTCGGACGCAGGGTGTTACAGACTGGAGGCGAAAACGGCGCGGACGGTTCGGATTACATATACGCAGAGGGAGGCGTTTTCCGAAAAGGAAAAGCCCGGCGTTATTCAGACGAAGCCGTGGGGCGGCTGGGATTATACGGAAAACGGGGATTGTATTATGTTTTGTACGGAGGCAGTCCGCATCCGTATCGACAGAAAGACGGCTTCTTTCCGGTATTTTGACGCGAACGGGACCTTGTTGTTAAAGGAAAGGGAGCAGGAGAGCAAGACACTGGAGGAATTTCCGGTGTATGAACCGACGGGAGACGGGATGCGTGTGGAGAAGGTTGTTACTCCGGACGGAACGAAAGAGGTTGTTAAAGAGGCGGAGCGTAAAAGGAGCGGTTCTTTATATCACACCAGAATGTATTTTGAATGGCAGGAAGACGAAGCACTCTACGGGCTGGGACAGCATGAAGAAGGCTTTTTGAATCTGCGCGGACAGTGCGTTTATGTACATCAGGCAAACAAAAAAATCGCGGTTCCGGTACTCGTCTCCAATAAAGGATATGGGCTTTTGATTGATACATACAGTCCGCTTATTTTTCAGGATACGGCGTATGGTTCTTATATTTATACGGAAGCCGACGCGGAACTGGATTACTATTTTATGGCCGGTGAAACGATGGACGGAGTAATAGGGGAATATCGTGAACTAACCGGAAAGGCTGCGATGCTGCCGAAATGGGTATACGGCTATATTCAGTCGCAGGAGCGTTATGAAACCGAAGACGAGATTCTTTCCGTGGCGCAGGAGTATCGCGACAGAAAAATAGGACTGGACGGAATTGTATTGGACTGGTGTTCGTGGGAAGGAGATTTATGGGGGCAGAAAACATTGGACAAAGCCCGTTTTAAAAATCCCGCGGGGATGATTCGGGAACTCCATGAGAAAAATGTACACTTTATGATTTCCATTTGGCCTAATATGTCGGAGAAATCGGAAAATTATAAAGAGTTTCAGGAGAAAAATCTTCTTTTGCCGGGGAGCAGCGTCTATAACGCGCTGCTGCCGGAAGGGCGGAAGCTGTACTGGGAACAGGTTCAAAAGGGGCTGTTTACCCACGGTGTAGACGCGTGGTGGTGTGACAGCAGCGAGCCGTTTACGCCGGAATGGAATCATGTGGAATCGGTAGAGCCCGCGAAGATGTATGAGGAATACTGCCGCACGGCGTCGTTTCATCTGCCTGCGGAGCAGGGAAACGCGTATTCGCTGTATCACGCGCAGGCGCTTTATGAAGGGCAGAGAGGCACGGAAAACGGAAATGAAAAACGGGTGGTAAACCTGACAAGAAGCGGATATACGGGACAGCAGCGTTACGGTACGATTCTGTGGTCGGGGGATATCGCCGCGAGCTGGGAAACGCTGCGAAAGCAGATTGCGGCGGGACTGGGATTTTGTTCCGGCGGTATGCCGTATTGGAGTGTAGACATCGGCGGCTTTTTTGTAAAAACAGGCGGCTTATGGTATTGGAAAGGAAACTATCCGGACGGTACGCAGGATATGGGATACCGGGAGTTGTTTGTGCGCTGGTATCAGTGGGCGTGTTTCCTTCCTGTATTTCGGGGGCACGGAACGGACTGCCGCAGAGAATTGTGGAACTTCGGAAACGAGGGTGAGGCATTTTATGACGCGCTGCTTGCGGCAAACCGCCTTCGCTATGAGCTGATGCCTTATATCTATTCTCTGGCGGGAATGGTATGGCTGAAAAACGGAACAATAATGAAGCCGCTTGCGTTTGCGTTTCCGAAAGACAAAACCGCGCTTGAAATAAGGGATCAGTATTTGTTCGGCGACGCTCTTATGGTATGCCCGGTAACACAGCCGATGTACTATGAGAAAGATTCGCAAAAGTTAGAGAACGTGCCGAAATCCAGAAAGATATATCTGCCGGAACAGACCGGCTGGTATGATTATTGGAGCCATGAGTATTATGAAGGAGGACAGTGGATTACCTGCGAAGCGACGATAGAGAAAATTCCGTTGTTTGTAAGGGAAGGAAGCATTATTCCGAGGACGCTTCCGGCACAATCGACCGCGGAGCTGTCGGATGTTCTGTTTCTGGATGTTTATACGGGCAGGGACGGCGAGTTTGTACTTTATGAGGATGCGGGCGACGGCTACGGCTACGAAAAAGGCGAATACCGGACGTTTACGCTGTCATGGAGAGAGAAAGAACGGAGGTTTTACATAGAGGAGGACTTGGAAAAAGACAGGGAGATACAGGTGAATTTGATTCCTTAAAATCAAATGTACATCGGAGTTGGCGGAGGTATGAAGTGAAAAAATATATATTTGGGAAAAAATTGGGCGCTATAGTACATGGCGGAGATTACAATCCGGAGCAGTGGCTGGAATATCCGGACATTCTGAAAAAAGATATTGAGTATATGAAGCAGGCGGGGATAAATGAAGCTACTCTCGGAGTATTTTCCTGGGCAATGTATGAACCAAGAGAAGGCGAGTTTCATCTGGACTGGCTTAAGCAGATTATGGATAATCTGTATGAGAATGGTATATATACCATTCTTGCCACACCATCCGGAGCAAGACCGGTATGGCTGGATCAGAAATATCCGGAAGTGATGCGGGTAGATTCAAAGGGAATTCGTAACCGGCATGGATTCAGGCATAATCATTGCATGTCCTCTGAATTATATCGTGAAAAGGTAAGCATAATTGACAGAAAGCTGGCTGAAGCGGTGGGGGATCATCCGGGGCTTCTGATGTGGCACATTTCAAATGAATTCGGCGGAGAATGTTACTGTGATACATGTAAGGTGAAGTTTCAGGATTATCTGAGAGCGCGTTTTCACAATAATATCGATGAACTGAATCATGAGTGGTGGACTGCATTCTGGAGTAAGAGATATATTGATTTTAGTCAGATAGAACCGCCGTATGAGAATGGAGAAACTGCAATTATGGGTCTTAATCTCGAGTGGAGGAGATTTACGAGCAGGAACTTTACCGAGTATATGACAGTCGAGATTGATACCGTCAGAAAGTATTCTAAGAATAAAACTGTGCCGGTTACAACAAATTTTATGAAGCGTTTTTGGGATATCGACTATCGTGTGCTGGCGGATAAAATAGATGTCATCTCATGGGACAGTTATCCGGCATTTCATAATGATAAGGAAAGCTACTCTGATACTATGATGGAGAGTGCATTTGACCATGCACTTATGAGAGGCATGAAGAAGGAACAGCCATTTATGCTTATGGAAAGCGCACCGGGGCAGGTGAACTGGATGGAATATAATAAGCTTAAGAGACCCGGAGTCAATGAGCAGTTTGCTTTGCAGGCGGTTGCCTGTGGCTCGGATACGGTACAGTATTTTCAGTGGAGAAAGTCTCGTGGAGCGGCAGAGCAGTATCATGGAGCGGTTATAGATCATTTGGGAACAAATGATACGAGAGTTTTTAAAGAAGTCGCAGCAACGGGAGACACCCTGAAGAGACTTGCCTGTGTAGAGGGTTCTGTCATGCGCAGCAAAGCCGCGATTATCTTTGAATGGGACAACTGGTGGGCACTTGAAAATGCCGGGGGGCTTAGCAGATATACGAAGAAATACGATAAAACCTGTCAGGATTATTGGACAAAGTTGATGGAATACGGTGTTGAGCCGGATGTTATTTCAACCGGAGATTCGTTAGACGGTTATCGTCTTATTATCGCTCCGATGCTGTATATGCTGAAGGATGATATAGCTGATAAGCTGAAAAGATTTGTAGAAAATGGCGGTATCCTTCTTGGAACTTATGTAACAGGGTATGTTAATGAAAACTGTCTATGTTATCAGGGCGGATTTCCGGGGGATGGGCTGAAGGAGCTCTTTGGCCTAACGGTTGAAGAAATTGATACCTTATATCCGTCAGACAGAAATGCAGTTCAAATGACTGGAAGTGACGTTTCGAAAGATGGCTGGGAGGTTTGTGATTATGCAGAACTGCTTCGTGTAAGTGATGCGGAAATTCTTGGTACATATAAAGAGGACTTCTATAAGGGAATGGCGGCGCTTACATGCAAAGTAAGCGGACGGGGAAAGGCATACTATCAGGCCGCAAGATGCGTTATGGATGGCATGGATATGTTTTTCGAAAAGCTGCTGGGAGAAGCAGAGATAGAGTTCCATAAGCATCCAAAAGGACTGGAATATCATAGGAGGTACGGAGAAAATAGTGTATATGAGTTTTATCTGAATACTTCAGATGAAGACATCTCATTGCAAAATTTGACCGGAATAGATTTGATTAAGGGCACGGCAGTGCGAAGTGACACCGTATTACCGGCCAGGAAGAGTATTGTTATTGAAAAATAAACAAAAAGGGATGATGAATCATGAGCAAATATAGAATCACATGTGAAGCGAGAAGAGCGTATAGTGACAGCATTATATATAACGACCTTACGGAGGAAGGACTTACTTATACGCTCCGTGACGTAGAAACCATCCCTAACGGTAAGATAGTAGAGGTTAGTATTAAAAATGTATCAGATCATGATTTTCTCGGCGTTATTCATGTCAGGCTTTTACTCAGACAGAATCATCCGCAGTTTTTCATGCCGGGATATATGTACGGAAATAATACCGCCGATATGCCAAATCACGGAAGAAAAGAATTTCCGCGCATTGTGGAAGGAGCAGCCCAAAGACCGGAGTCGTCTTACTGGATGACAAGAAGCGATCGCCTGGCTGAACCTGTAAGTCTTATATATGATGAGGGAACAGTGGCAGGAATCGCCGCGTCTCCATATTGGATCGGCGGCAATTCGGATAAAGAGGCGGTTGATTTTCAGAATAAAAGTGAGAAACCTTTTTATCAATACGGTGGTTTTACCTGCAGAATAGGTGAAAATGGAAATGCAAGTGTTGGATATACATTAGGATATGAGAATGCTCCGTGGTTATTTATTCAGACTGCTACAGTGAAAGAGCGAACGCCGCTGACAGAAGAAAACAGTTTTTTGTTACGTGCAAATGAAAAGATTTCCTTTTTAATCAGGGTTTATGAATACGAGGCTGATAATGAACTTGGAATACACGAAGCAATAAAAGATGTGTACAAGGCATATCATCAGCCGCCCCGTAAAATAGACGGAATGGATGCCCGGAAGGCGTTAGAGCTGCTTTCTGCTGCAATCAGAGATTATGCATGGATTGAAGAAGATAAAATGTATACGGGGTTTGTATATGACAGACCGGACGGATATGCATATAACAAAATCGGCTCGCTTAGCTGGACAAACGGTATGTCTGTGGCAACGCCGATGCTTCTTGCGGCAAATCAGTTGAAAGACAGCAAGATGAGGCAGCAGGCGCTGTCTTTCATAGAAGAAGTAATAGCACACAGCTATAATCCGTCTTCACACTTAATGTATGATGCTGTGAGCGATGGAGTGTGGAATGTTAAGGGCTGGTGGTATTCCGGTATGCACAGCGGAGGACACAGTTCCTATATTAACGGACAAGCGTTATATTATATTTTGAAAGCTTATATGTCCGAAAAAATTAAGATGAATGTTGAACACGTTGATTGGATACGTTTTGTGCAGCCGATAATTGCCAAGATAAATCAGATTAAAAATACGGATGATGAATATCCGTTTTCTATGTCAGAAACCACAGGAGCAGGTCTGGAGTATGACTCTCTGGGAGGCGCATGGTGTCTGGCGGCCACGGCTCTTTATTGCCGGATAACGGGAGAGGATTCGTATATTGACGGACTAAAGAAGTCTGAACAGCATTATTATGATGCATTTATAAAAAAATGTGTATGTTACGGAGGTCCGCTGGATACAGACAAGGCAGTTGATAATGAAGGAATCCTGGCTTACGTCAGAGCCGTGCGCATATTGCATGAAATAACCCGTGAACCTCTGTATCTTGACCATTTGCGGGACGGATTATATTATGAGGTTACATTTAAACTTGGGTATAATACGCCCGTAAAGGTAAAACCATTATGTGATATAGGTTGGTCAAGCTGCGGCGGAAGCATTACCTCTGTTGCCAATCCTCATATTCATCCCATGTCAAGCACTATAATTGATGAGATGATATATCTCGTAGAGAATACGGATGATTCATATATGAGAAGTCGTTTGCAGGATACTATCTATTGGGGTATGCAGACATTTAATACCACCGATAAAGAATACGGTTATGGTCTGGTGGGGTGGATGTCGGAAAGATTCTGTTTTTGTCAGGGACTTGTGGTTGAGAAGTACCCGGACGGAACACCGTCAGGTACTTGGTTTGCGTTGATGCCTTGGGCCGCGGCAAGCATAATAGAGGGATTTAGCAACTTATAGTTTTTAATATAATCATCATCGACTGTATGCGCAAACACCCGATGGATAATGTTGCGGAAGAACATTTATTCTATACAATTACAGCATTTTGTGATATTATAATATATCATATAGTATAACATTGCCGCTGTTGGGCGAAAAGGAGATAGTATGGATTTTCAAAGCTTTGTTGATAAATTTGAATCAATGGCCTGTATTATATCCGTTGAAAAATTTTCTGACGGCCATTATGGAAATATTCGCCTTGTCACAGGGAATGAGGCATATATCAAGTCAATCGAGAATAAAGATATTATTTCATCAACGCAGATGCTTAAGAATAAATTCATTCCGAATTCTCCTTATGAGGATTATATCCCCAAGGATCTTAACTTTGAGGATGCCTGCTATCGCTGTGCCATTCTGAAAAA
>JAFLSZ010000079.1 GCA_022510665.1 Lachnospiraceae bacterium | reverse complement strand
TCGGGTGCGTCCTCGCGTCTAACCGGCTCTAAGAGGTGATTCCGGTTTCGCTAAACGTAAGTCCTTCGGACAAATGCATAAATAAGACAGCGTGCTATCTGCGGAACTTTTTAAAGTAGCTAAAAAAATGCGGAAACTCAAATAAAGCGGAAAACACGTCTGAACCGTGAAAATGAAAAGACTGCCCGTGAAGGCAGTCTTTTCCATGAGGGGAGTATAAATTATAATAAGGGGTTATATAGCGTGTTAAAGACTTAGGGGAATCTTTAACACATCTAACACAACTTTATTGTAGTTCATATACCTCCAAAATGCAATTAAAAAACTATAAACAAATAAAAAAAACAAAATAAATTATTTATGTTAGATAAGGAAAGGAAAAGCATATAGTAGAAAGAGGAGAAAAACGCGAAGTTTAGGGACGAGTGCTTATGTGGATTTGGATTGCGCTGCTGATTGACTTTATACTTTTTTTAGGAATGGGGCAGGAAACCGCTCTGGATTTTTTGGGAGGCTATTTAATTGAACTTAGCTTAAGTATAGATAACCTGTTTGTGTTTTTATCAATTTTTTCTTCCTTCTCGGTGCCGGAACGTTTACGGCACCGTGTGTTGAGGTACGGGCTTATCGGGGCGGCGCTGCTTCGCATGGTATTTATTCTGCTGGGCTCGGCGGTTATTTCCGAATTCAGATGGATTTTATACTTTTTTGGCATAATTTTAATCGGAAACGGGGTAAAAATGCTGGGAGAGCGGTCAAAGGAACGGGAAAGCGCGGGGATTGTGCTGGGAATGAAAGCGGTGCGGAAGTTTCTGCCGCTTACGGAAGATTTCTGTGATTCCCGTTTTTTTGTAAAAAGAGAAGCGGCGGACGGAAAGAAGCGTTGGTATGCAACGCCGCTGTTTGCGGTACTGGTTGTAGTGGAAATTTCTGACATTATTTTTGCTATTGATTCCGTACCGGCAGTACTTTCCGTGACGACAAATTCCCTGATTGTGTATACATCCAATCTTTTGGCGGTAATGGGGCTGCGGCAGCTATATTTTAGTTTGGAAAAACTGGAAAAACAGTTTGTCTGTTTGAAATACGGCATCGCGGCGGTACTTATGTTTACCGGGCTTAAAATGCTTGCGGAACTGTTTTCCCGGTCGGTCTCCACGGCTTCTTCCATTATATTCATTCTCTCGGCGATGCTTATCAGTATGGCAGGTTCTTTGTTGATAACAAAAAAAAGAAGTGAATAAAACGTGTGCTTATGTGGATACTATGTTCTGTAACCGAAAACTTTAATGTTTATCAGGAGGTCATGTTATGTCTTATAATAACGAGCACAACTTTGAAAAAAATTCGACTTCGAACGGGAACACCAAGAATTCTTCTCAGAACAGCAGCACTAAGAATTCTTCCGGCAGCAAGAATTCTTCTCAGAACAGCAGCAAGAATTCTTCCCAGAACAACTGCCAGAACTGTTCCCAGAATTCCAGCAGAAACGAAAACAATCGTTAGTAGAACAGGAATCATAAAAACTGCTGTCTGTTATAGTGCAGACAGCAGTTTTTTACATATAATGTAGTAGGGATAAAATAGTTTCCCTATGCAGACAGGGAGGAGGCATAAGAAATGTACCGCTATATTATAACCTTAAGTGAATTAAAGAAAATGCAAAGCAGAGGGACTGTGGTTCTTGCGGATATCAGAGAGGGAGAAGATTATAGAAAGGGTCATATTCCGGGTGCGGTGTCGGTACCATATGATGAGGAACAGGATTTTTTAGGACACTTTAAGAAAACGGAGATGATTGTGCTGTATTGCGACAGGGGGAATTTAAGTACCAGAGTCACAGCACGCATGAGACGCGCGGGGTATCAGGCATACAGCCTCAGCGGCGGTTATGCCGTATACGCACGTTTTCAAAAATAGAGTTTTCATTTTGCGGGAAGTATGATAAGATGAAAGGAGAGTCACCAAAGGAAAAGGAAGGACAAAGGAATGGCGGAATTGTTTGAATTTTTGGCTCCGTGTCATTTTGGCACGGAGTCTGTGTTAAAAAGAGAAATCACAGACCTGGGATATGAGATAAAGTCCACCGAGGACGGCAAAGTAAGTTTCCTTGGAGACGAGGCGGCGCTCTGCCGTGCGAATCTGTTTTTGCGTACCACGGAGAGAGTGCTTTTGGTAGTGGGAAGGTTCCGTGCGGTTACGTTTGAGGAATTGTTTGAAAAGACAAAGGCGCTTCCGTGGGAAAAGTACATTCCGGCGGATGGAAAGTTCTGGGTAACGAAGGCAAATTCGGTAAAGAGTAAGCTGTTCAGCCCTTCGGATATCCAGCGTATTATGAAAAAAGCAATGGTAGAGCGTTTAAAGCAGAGCTATAAAAAGGAATGGTTTCCGGAGGACGGCGCCGCGTTTCCGGTGCGTGTGTCGATATGGAAAGACGAAGTAACGGTAGGACTGGACACCTCAGGGGAATCGCTGCATAAGCGCGGGTATCGTAAACTTACTGCCAAAGCGCCGATTACGGAGACTTTGGCGGCCGCGTTGATTTTACTGACACCTTGGAAAGAAGACCGTATTTTAGTAGACCCGTTCTGCGGCTGCGGAACGATACCGATTGAAGCGGCGATGATTGGGGCCAATATCGCGCCGGGCATGAACCGGGAGTTTACTGCGGAGAATTGGACGCACCTGATTCCGAAAAAAGCATGGTATGATGCGGCGGAAGAGGCGGAAGACCTCATAAAGCGGGATGTCGCTATGCAGATTCAGGGGTATGACATTGACGACGATATGGTAAAGGCGGCAAGGCAGAATGCCATAAATGCCGAGGTGGCGGAGTACATTCATTTTCAGAAACGTCCGGTCGCTGCGTTAAGCCATGCGAAAAAGTACGGATTTGTAATTACCAATCCACCTTACGGTGAGCGTCTGGAAGAAAAGAAAGCGCTGCCGGCACTTTATAAAGAGTTCGGTACGGCATTTGCCGCACTGGACGCGTGGTCCTGCTATATGATTACTTCTTATGAAGAAGCAGAGAAGTATTTTGGCAGAAAGGCGGACAAAAATCGCAAGATTTATAACGGTATGATGAAGACTTACTTCTATCAGTTTATGGGACCGCGTCCGCCAAAGTATAAAGAAAAAAACGAAGAACAGGTTTTTTAGAGTGAGTTGCTACGATTCCGCTTTCTGCTGTTCCCCGAAATTGTGGACAGAGAAAAGATAAAGCTCCTGCTGCGGTCCGCCTCCCAAATAGCGCAGCTTTACATAAAGTCTCACGCAGCGTCCGTCTTCACGTTTGTAGTCCAGCCGGAACTGCTGCATCTCGTTTGTTTCTTTTGCGATGTGGCATTGTTCTATAACAATACTGCGTACAGGGTCTTTAAACGGTTTGTTTAATATCTTTTTTTCTTTTGACGTAGAGTTATAAACGGTTTCATAAAAACCTTTATTTGCCCGGAGGATTTCAACGTTATCGCCGCTTAATGCCAACAATCCCATTCCGTCAAGCATATTGTAAAAGAGAATGCTTTCTCTGGTGTTGGATAGGTTGAACACGTCCAAAATAGAATTGTTGATTTCCGGAAGACTGTGGAAAAGCAGACTTACGCTGTTTGCGGCCGCTTCATCCAACAGTGCATTGAAATTCTCCTGCGGCATCGGTTTGTAGAAATAGTAACCCTGTACCGAATCGCACTCTATGCTCCGCAGATACTCCCACTCGGACTGTGTTTCCACTCCTTCGGAGACGACGCTTAAGTTCATCCATTTAGCCAGGCGGATAATGGACTCCAAAACAATCGCGGTTTTCGGGTTGTTGCTGAGGTTATCAAGGAAACGCATATCAATCTTTAAAATATCAATCGGGAAATTTTTTAACATATTTAAAGAAGAATATCCGCTTCCGAAATCGTCCATCAGAACCGAAAAACCGTAAGAACGCAACTTTTCCACTACTGTCAGTACCTGAACCGGACTGGTGGCATAAGCGCTTTCCGTTATTTCGATTTTAATTAATTCAGGAGAAATATTATGTTTTTTTACAATGTTGCGGAGATCTTCACAAAGGTTCGGATTATAAAATTCAACCCGGGATACATTAACCGAAATCGGAACGGTTGCCAGCCCCTGATCCAGACGGGCCTGCTGCGTGGCACACACTTCATTCCAGACGTAACGATCCAGGATACTGATAAAGCCGTTTTTCTCAAACAACGGAATAAAAGTACCCGGAGAAATCATGCCTTTGGTAGGGTGAATCCAACGAACCAAGGCCTCCGCCGAGATGACCAGTCCGTCGCTGGCGCGGCAGATCGGCTGATAGTATACCTTAAACTGTTTTTCCGCGATGGCGGTTTTAAATTCACTGTTGATACGCTGTTCTTCCAGAATCGTATTCCACATATCTTCATCATACCACGCGTAAATACTTGTATAGTCATCCTTTATGGTGTCCATGGCAGCACGGGCGCGGTCAAGCATATTGGAAATAGGCAGTGTGCGGTCCGTGATTTGATACAGGCCGCAGCAGGAATAGAAATTATACGTTATTTCATCGGAAGTATAACTGATTTCGCCAAGTTTCTTCCAGTCATCGTTATTAAGGAAACGCTCCGGTACGCAACAGACAAAGTTATCGTGTTCCAAGCGGCCGTAAACCGCAAGCTCGTCATGTAGGATTTCACTGAGGTTATTTGCCCAGTGAATCAGGATTTTGTTGCTGATGTCCCGTCCGAACAAATCATTTGTAACTCTGAATTTACGGATGTTCCAGTAAATCAGACAAAACGGCTGCTCCGGATAATTTTTTAAAAGCTGTTCGGCAGCAGAAAAGAAACCGTGCCGATTGTAAATACCGGTCAGTTCATCGAATAAATCGTTTTGATTAGATTGTTTTTCCTGTTGCTGTTCCATAAAAGCCTCCCTTCTTTAAAACGGCCAAAAGTACGCTTTTGCTACCGGAGTTTTCATAATTATCTGATTTTTATCTGTTTTTCATTTGCTTTTTACGCCTGTCAACATATCTGCTTTAAAATTTGTTGTGTAAAATTAATTATACCATATAATTGGAAGGAAGACAAACATTTTTTGACTGTTTTGGTAAAAAAGTTGGCAAAAAGGTTACAAAAGTATTTTTTTGACCTCTTGACATTTGTTGGAGATTCCTTTATGATAGGTGCATATCGTTTAAATGCGCAGAAAAAGAGGAGTACATAGGTCATCTTAAAAGAGAGCGGAACCCGCCGGCTGAAAGGTTTCGTAAAGGTTTGCTTATGGAAGGTAGCTTTGGAGCAGTATTTCCGAACAGATGCAGGGAGGTTTGTTATGGCCTTTAAGGAAACAGTAGGAAATATCGGGTTGTTCCGTTAAAGACAATGAGGCGGCACCGCTTTGGGCGGAGGCTGCGAATTAAGGTGGTACCACGGTCGATTCGTCCTTAGCGGAAGAATCGGCCTTTTGTTGTTTTGAAGGAGGGAAATTATGCACAAAGAGCTGGCAAAGACCTATGATCCGAAGGACATAGAAGAAAGACTGTATTCAAAATGGCTGGAAAAGAAATATTTTCATGCCGAGCCGGACGCAAAGAAGAAACCGTTTACGATTGTAATTCCGCCGCCGAATATTACCGGACAGCTTCATATGGGTCACGCGCTGGATAACACGATGCAGGATATTTTGATTCGTTATAAAAGGATGCAGGGGTATAACGCGCTCTGGCAGCCGGGTACGGATCACGCGAGTATTGCGACCGAAGTTAAAATTATTGAACAGATGAAAAGCGAAGGAATTGACAAACATGACCTTGGCCGCGAGGGATTCCTTAAGCGTGCGTGGGAATGGAAGAAGGAATACGGCGGGCGTATTATCAGTCAGTTAAAAAAGCTTGGTTCTTCCTGCGACTGGGACAGAGAGCGCTTTACCATGGACGAGGGCTGTAATAAGGCAGTGGAGGAAGTCTTTGTAAGGCTTTATGAAAAGAAGATGATTTACAAGGGATCCCGTATTGTTAACTGGTGCCCGGTTTGTAAAACTTCTATTTCCGATGCCGAGGTAGAGTATGAGGAACAGGCGGGGCATTTCTGGCATATTAAGTATCCGGTAGTCGGAACGGATGAGTTCTTAGAGTTTGCCACAACCCGTCCGGAGACGATGCTTGGCGATACCGCGGTGGCGGTGCATCCGGACGACGAGCGGTATGCGCACCTGATAGGAAAGACCGTAAAAGTACCGTTTGTGGATCGTGAGATTCCGGTTATCGCGGATGAATATGTAGAGAAAGATTTCGGTACGGGCGTGGTTAAAATTACGCCGGCCCATGATCCGAACGACTTTGAGGTAGGTAAGCGCCATAATCTGCCGGAAATCAATATTATGAACGACGACGCCACCATTAACGCGGCGGGCGGCAAGTTTGCCGGAATGGATCGTTACGAGGCGAGAGCGCAGATTGTAAAAGAACTTGGTGAAATGGGGCTTTTGGTTCGCATTGAGGACTATTCCCATAACGTAGGGACACATGACCGCTGCAAAACCACGGTAGAGCCGCTGATTAAGCAGCAGTGGTTTGTGCGTATGGACGAACTGATTAAACCTGCGGTAGAAGCGGTAAAAAAGAAAGAGATTACGTTAGTTCCGGAGCGCATGGAGAAGACTTACTTTAACTGGACGGATAACATCCGTGACTGGTGTATTTCCAGACAGCTTTGGTGGGGACACCGGATTCCGGCATATTACTGTGACAAGTGCGGCGAGATTATCGTGGCAAAGACCGCCGAAGCGCCGAAAATCTGCCCGAAATGCGGACACGACCACTTAGAGCAGGACCCGGATACGCTGGATACATGGTTCTCCTCTGCGTTGTGGCCGTTCTCTACCCTTGGCTGGCCGGAGATGACGGAAGATTTGAAGTATTTCTACCCGACGGACGTTTTGGTAACGGGATATGACATTATTTTCTTCTGGGTAATCCGTATGATTTTTTCGGGCTATGAGCAGATGAAGGAAAAGCCGTTTAAGACGGTGCTGTTCCATGGTTTGGTCCGTGACTCTCAGGGAAGAAAGATGAGTAAGTCTCTGGGGAACGGAATCGACCCGCTTGAAATTATTGATAAGTACGGTGCGGACGCGCTGCGCTTTACCTTAATTACCGGCAATGCGCCGGGAAATGATATGCGCTTTTATATGGAGCGTGTGGAGGCAAGCAGAAACTTTGCCAACAAAGTCTGGAACGCAAGTCGTTTCATTATGATGAATATGCAGCAGATGCTCGCGGAGGATGCAAGCGACGCCATGAAGGCAGCGGCGATTGCGGACACGGTAGATACGGCATCACTTACCGATGCGGATAAGTGGATTCTTTCCAAGGCGAACAGACTGGTTAAGGACGTAACCGAAAACCTGGATAAGTTTGAGATGGGAATTGCCGCTCAAAAGATTTACGATTTTATCTGGGAGGAGTTCTGCGACTGGTACATCGAGATGGTAAAGCCGCGTCTGTACGGGAATGATGTAGAGAGCAAAAAAGCGGCAATCTGGACTTTACGCCATGTGTTGACTGACGCGTTAAAGCTCCTTCATCCGTATATGCCGTTTGTAACCGAAGAAATTTTCTGTACGTTAAAGGAGCTTGAAGGAAATCAGGCAGAGGAGTCGGTTATGATTTCCGAATGGCCGAAGTACAGGGAGAGTGCTTCCTTTGCGGCAGAGGAAGAAGCGGTAGAATTACTGAAAGCCGCGGTAAAGGCAATCCGTAATGTGCGCACGGAAATGAATGTGCCGCCGAGCCGCAAGGCAACGGTCATTGTCGTTTCCGAATCGGAAGAGGTACGGGATGTCTTTAAAAACAGCAAAGTATTTTTTGCGGTACTTGGCGGTGCGAGCGAAGTCGTGATTCAGGCGACGAAAGAAGGAATTGATGAAGACGCGGTGTCCGCGGTAATTCCGAACGCTACGATTTATATTCCGTTTGCGGATTTAGTTGATATTGAAAAAGAAACGGAACGCCTGCAGAAGGAAAAGACGAGACTGGAAGGCGAGTTAAAGCGGGTCAACGGGATGCTTTCCAACCCGAACTTTGTCAATAAGGCGCCGGAAGCAAAGCTTGCCGAGGAACGTGAGAAGCTTGAAAAGTATACTTTTATGATGGCTCAGGTGGAAGAACGTCTGGCGCATTTTGCGAAGATGCGGTAAAAAAATAAAAGAGATATTATTCAGAACCCCCGGTTTTATCGGGGATTCATAAGAAAGTAATGTAAAAATTACGATTATGGCATCTGTCAGGCGGGGGTGGTAAACGAAATAACAGGTATTCAGTGTAAAAGCGAATACCTGCTATTTTTTGCCTGTATTTTCCTTAGATTAGTTGATTTATTTACTCTTTCGTGATATTATATCTATAAACTGCAAGGAGGGAAAGCTATGGCGGTAACATACAAAAGCTGTTTCATTTGATGATTGACAAAGATGTGAGCAATGCGGAATTGATGGAGCAAGCTGGCTTTAGTGCCAATATCATCACATGACTGAAACGAGATAATTATCTTTCCTTTGATACAATTGAGAAGATATGTAACACACTTAATTGTGGCGTAGACGATATCTTAGAATTTATTCCAGATAGTATTGAGAGGATAAAACATGAGAACGAATGGTAATGGACAGATAGCATTTATATTTGAAGAAGTACCCACAATAAAAGAAATAGAATTTTATCCAGATATAAAGTTTGATTTCGCATCCCTTTTTTCTTCGGATATAGACGAAGAATATCTCCATAGCAATAATTCAATGGCTATTCTTGGAGATAGTTTATCAGTATTACAACAAATGAAAAGCAAATCAGTGCAATTGATTTTTGCCGATGCGCCATACAACATTGGAAAAGATTTTGGAAACAACAGCGATAAGTGGGAATCTGTTCAAGAATATATTGATTGGTGCAAGCTGTGGATTGACGAATGCATGAGAGTTCTCTCCAATGAGGGAACAATGTATTTTATGACTGCAACGCAACATATGCCGTACTTGGACATATATGTAACCGAAAAATATAATGTGTTATGTAGAATTGTATGGACATATGACAGTTCTGGGGTACAATCCAAAAAAATATATGGCTCCTTATACGAGCCTATCCTGATGATAAATAAAGAGAATAAAAGTACATACACGTTTAATTATCAAGACATTCTTGTTGAAGCTAAAACTGGCGCTCAACGAAAATTGATTGATTATCGAAAGGAGCCTCCGCAACCTTATAATTCTGAAAAGGTGCCGGGAAATGTCTGGGATTTTACTCGGGTAAGATTCAAGATGGATGAATATGAGAATCATCCAACACAGAAGCCGGAGGCTCTTTTGGAAAGAATAATAAAGGCTTCTTCCAGACCCGGAGATGTAGTGTTAGACCCGTTTTCGGGCTCATTTACGACATCGGCAGTAGCAGTCCGATTAGGAAGAATTGCCGTAGGTATCGATCTCAACGAGGATTATTATGAAATTGGGCTTCGTAGAACAGGGATTGCTGCAATGAGAAATGGTAAAAAACTCGAAAAGATCAAGGCGCGCAAGACGAACGCTAAATCAAAATATGTACGAGGGGAGTAAACATGAAGATAACGGAAAGCTTTGTTGCTGAAATTTTGAAGAAAGAATACCCAAAGGATTATCAACGAATATATGATGGTAGTCCCATGCTTCAATATTTAGATAAAAAAATGAAAGCAGTCCATGGGAATAGCAAAACTCGACGTAGTCTGGCTAGCATTTATGCCATATACTCCATTCTGTATTTTTACCAAAATGATTTTTATGAGAATGTAGAAGAATACCGCCGATTTGAAGGCTATGATTATATTCGTTTGTTTAATTTTTATCGTAGCCTGTATGGCGGCAGCAAGTTGCAAAATCACGCATTAAACTCTCGTGTAAATGGAGAGTTTCACAATAAAATTAAAGATATTTCAAACGACTTAATAATAATCAATAATGGTAAATATCTAATCCATATTGATTATATTTATGTTGGGAGATACGATATAAGCCAAGTCGCCTGTCTAATTATTGAAAGATATATTGAATTGCTTATGGCAAAAGACCACGCGCTAATCGGAGTTTTGGAAAAATTGAAAAGCTTAGCTGATTATGAAAAAAAGAAATCTACCATTAACGCTTTACTTACCGAAGATGCCGAAGCCCGAATTTTTGAGATAATCAGTTATGCTATTTTGAAAAATCATTATAAGAATATCAAGGTATATTTCGGCTACACAAAGGAAACAATCGCCGAAGTTGAACTTGAACTTTACAAGACAGGACGCACCAACGCAAACGACGGAGGTATTGACTTCGTTATGCGACCGGTCGGTAGATTCTTCCAAGTGACCGAAGTGAATAATTACGATAAATATCTTCTCGATATTGATAAGGTTATGCACTTCCCAATTAGCTTTGTAATAAAGACGAAACAACAAAGAGATACAGTTCTGACGGACTTGGAGCGTTACATTGCATTGCGCTCAAGCGGCATGACGGTTCTCGAGGAAAGATACAGAAAAGCTATTGAAGAAATCATAACAATCAATGAATTACAAGAGTGGATGCAAGAACTTGATAATGCCGATATAGATGGCATTATTAGAGATATTGATATTTATTATAAATTGGAAATGAATATGGATGATGAGGCAGAAGAAGATGATGAATAATCTTCTTCTGCCTAGGATAAAGGAGAACTTATGTCCAAAGTTTCTGGAGAAAGTAAAGAATTCTTATTGAGTCAATGGCAAACTTGTGTTGAGATGGCAAACTCCATAAGTGAACGCCGTGACAACATGAATAACATTTTTGTGACTTTGAATTTGGCAATAATCGCCGCCATATCTTTTATGTGGGACACAAAGACCATTGTCTTGCTTGTGGCTGGAGTTGTCCTTTGTGTAGTTTGGATGTTGTTTATTAAGAATTTCAGAGAACTTAACAAGGCGAAATTTGATGTGATAAACCGAATGGAAAAACATCTACCTGCTCAACCATTCCTTGACGAGTGGGATGAGTTAAAGAAAAATAAAAAGTATATTGAGGGAACAAAACTTGAACGATGCTTCCCGATTGCATTTTGTCTTTTATACATAGCTATTTTCGCTATTATTATTATTTCAGCCGGACAAGGAGGACAGGCAGCATGACATATAATCTTTTTATCAGTCATTCGTGGACTTATTCCGATGCGTATGACAAACTCGTTGAAATGCTAAACAATGCAACTAACTTTTCGTACAAGAATTACTCAGTGCCTAAATATGACCCCATTCACAATGCATCAAATGCTTCGCAGCTTAAAGCTGCTATCAAAAATCAAATGCAACACGCAAGCTGTGTACTAATCATGGCGGGGGTTTACTCCACATACAGTAAATGGATTAACATTGAAATTGAACTGGCAAGAGAAATGGGCAAGATTATCATTGCCATTGAACCATGGGGATCGCAAAGAACATCGCTTACAGTAAAACAGGTAGCAAATAAAATCGTTGGTTGGAACACCAACTCTATTGTAACCGCCATTCGTGGTTGGTAACTAACTCCCTTTGGAACGAAGGGCGCACTTCTATACATGGTCTGTAACTATGTATTGTGCGCTCTGCGGGGCGACAGCCCGGACAGCTGAATTCGAGCTGTTTGCGTCACTTCGTTCCGTACAAGGAGTCGCACCCCTTGTGCCGTTTATGCAGCTATACCAGCGCACCCGCCCGAAAGATACACCTGCTGTGCGTCTGTATCTTTTTGGTGGGTTTGAAAATCAAACATCGTATTCTTGAAGCTGTCGTCCAGCTAAATATTTTTAGTTAGTGCGACAGCCCCTTTCTTGCGAAAATACGATATTACTTTCTTACGATCCCGCCCTTTTATCGGGGGTTCGCTATTTTCCGGAATGATTTTATCTCAAACATGACAGAATATAAAAGCGGGGCGCTTCTTTTTTTATTCCTGAGACAGTTTCCGCATTTTGTATACTTTTTTATATTCCGTAGATTGCACAATAGCTTATTTTTGCATGTGCAATGCTGCACCGGACTTCCTCTAAGAGCCGTTAAGCCGCTCGGG